>NZ_JASHJX010000009.1 GCF_030732985.1 Nioella sp. MMSF_3534 | reverse complement strand
GGTTTGGGGGTGGAACCCCCAAGCGGGCCGACGAGGTCCCCGCGCAAGCGGGGGGTGAGGAGGCCCGCCCCCGGGTCGACGCCGACAGGCGGCGAAACCGCCCGTGCCCTAGAACGGCCCGTCTTCCAGCACCCCATCGGAGGACATCTGCGCATAAAGCAGCCCCTCGCGCAGCCCCCGGTCCGCGACACTCAGCCGGTCCGTGGGCCAGGCGCGCAGCAGCGCCTGCAGGATGGCCGATCCCGACATGATCAGCGAGTGCCGGTCGCGCCCGATCCGCGGGTCGCGGCGGCGGCCGGTGGGGCCGAGCGACAGGTAATCCTGGATGACCGAATCGATCTGGTCAGAGGTCATGCGCAGCCCGTCCACCTTGTTGCGGTCATAGCGGCGCAATCCCAGATGCGAGGCGGCGACTGTCGTCACCGTGCCGCTGGTCCCGATGATCTGGAAGCCCTCGCGCGCCTGATCGGCGGCATCCACGTAAGGTGAAAACTCCGCCAGCTGTTCCTCGAAATACCAACTCATCAACGCAAAGCGCGCGCCATCATCGGTCACATCCCGGTAAAGATCCTTCAGCGTCGCCACCCCGAGCGGGATCGAGATCCAGTCCACCACCTTGGCCTTGGGAAAGATCGTCTCCGAGTGGTCGAACCCCTGATGCAGCCGCATGATGGCGCGGGGCCGTTCAACCCGTGGAACCCGGCTGAGGTCGATCCAGACCAGTTCTGTCGACCCGCCGCCGATATCGACAACCAGCAACTGTTCCGTCCGGGTAGAGACCAGCGGCGCACAGGCCACCACCGCCAGCCGCGCCTCTTCCTCCGGCTGGATGATCTCCAGGTCCAGCCCCGTTTCGCGCTGCACCACCGAAATGAATTCGCCCGCATTGGTCGCCCGGCGGCAGGCCTCGGTCGCGACCAGACGCATCCGCTTCACATCGTGGCGTTGAAGCTTCTTCTTGCAGATTTTCAGCGCCGCGACCGTGCGGGCCATGGATTGCCGGGACAGGCGTCCGGACGCCTCCAGCCCCAGCCCCAGCTGGACGGATTTGGAAAAACTGTCGACCACATGCAGCTGGTTGCCCTTGGGCTGCGCGATCAGCATCCGGCAGGAATTGGTGCCCAGATCGAGCGCCGCATAGAGATCTGCGGGATCGGGGCGCAGCGGCTGTGGCGAGGCGACGGGGGGCGGTGGAACCGGCGCAATGCGCGCAGAGGCAGAGCCCTGCCCGGCAATGGCATCGTGTTGTTTCGGCTTGCCCCGGCGGGGGCGGCGGCGGCCCATGACCCCTCTCCTTCGCATCGCTTCCCCTCACGCTACCGCGTCGGCTGCAATCGCACAATGGGTCTGCGCCGCCCTGCGCACTGGCTCATCATCTTCATGAGAATTTAGAGCCTCTCCCGCTCTGGCCGATCCGGCTCATCCCCCCTATTGATCGGACGGCGCGTCGCAGGGGCGCGCTACGAGGTCGAAAACGAGACGGGCGAAGACCCGACCAAGCCCTAGATTGCTGCAAAACACCGCGCAGCCTTACCAGGAAGGAATCACGCCTCATGCCAGCTGTCACTATCGTCTACTGGCGCGACATGCCCGCCCAGGTCATCGTCGGAAAAGGGCGTCGGGGTGCCAAGGCCCCGTTGCCGGAACGGTTCGAGCAGGCCATTGACCGGGCCGCCATGAAGGTGGGCGCCAAGGATGACGACGCGTATCTCTCCGGCTTTCGCAAGGCAGAGCCCTTCGAGGTCGAAGGAGACCCGCAGGAGGTCGCAAATGCTCAAGCCGCCGCCATCGATGCCGAATACGACGCCGACAAGCTCAAGCAGCTGATCGCCAATGACGGCTACGCACAAGCCCCCGCCGAATGACCAACGCCCCACCATCCTCGTTCTTGGAGAAACTGATGGCCCTGCTCAAATTCCGCTCCTCCGCCGCTGCGCCTGCGGCCCCCGCTGGCAACCCCGCCGCGCTTGAGGCCTTCCTTCAGGGCTATTCTATCGAGGTGATGCCGCGCACCGCCGAAAAGGTGGACAATTTCCGCGACCTGCTGCCCGAAGGCACCCGCGTCTATATCGCCCATATCGAGGGCACGCCGATTGCCGACATGGTCGCCACCGCCAAGCGGCTGAAGGGCGAAGGCTTCGACGTCATGCCGCATTTCCCGGCCCGTATCATCAAGGATGCCGCGACGCTGGAAAACTGGATCGCCATGTACCAGGGCGAGGCCGACGTGAAACAGGCGCTGCTGCTCGCTGGTGGCGTCGAGAAGCCCCATGGCGACTTTCACAGCTCGATGCAGCTGATGGAAACCGGGCTCTTCGACAAGGCGGGCTTCCAGCGGCTGCACGTCGCGGGTCACCCCGAGGGCAACCGCGATATCGACCCCAAGGGCGGCGACGCGGTGGTGATGGAAGCGCTGCGCTGGAAGCAGGCGTTCTCGGATCGCACCGATGCCCAGATGGCGCTGGCCACCCAGTTCGCGTTCGAGGCCGGTCCCGTCATCGAATGGGCGAACCGGCTGTCGGCCGAAGGCATCAAGCTGCCCATTCATATCGGCATCGCCGGTCCGGCCAAGCTTCAGACCCTGATCAAGTTCGCCATCGCCTGCGGCGTCGGCCCGTCGCTCAAGGTCCTGCAAAAGCGCGCCAAGGATGTCACCAAGCTGCTCTTGCCCTTCGAGCCGCATGAAATCCTGAACGAGCTGGCCGCCCACAAGGCCGCCAACCCCGATTTCAACATCGAGAAGGTCCACTTCTTCCCGCTCGGTGGCATCAAGACCAACGCCCAATGGGCCATCGACAATGGCGGTGCTTCCGGCACCCCCGCAAACCAGAACTGAGAAAGAGCCCATGACCCGTACCGTTCTCGAATCCAAATCCAAGACCGTCGTCATCGGCTTTGACGAGCCCTTCTGCGTGATCGGCGAGCGTATCAACCCCACCGGCCGCAAGAAACTGGCCGCCGAACTGGAAGCGGGCGATTTCTCGACCGTGGAAAAGGACGCGCTGGAACAGGTCGCCTGCGGGGCCATGGTGCTCGATGTGAATGCGGGCGTGGTCTACAATTCCAACCCCAACCCGAACGAGACCGAACCGCCGCTGATGCGCCAGATGATCGAACTGGTGCAGGGGCTGGTCGACGTGCCGCTCTGCATCGACAGCTCGGTGCCCGGCGCGCTGGAAGCGGGCCTTGCCGCCGCCGAGGGCCGTCCGCTGCTGAACTCCGTCACCGGGGAAGAGGACCGGCTGGAACTGGTTCTGCCGCTGGTCAAGAAATACAATGTGCCGGTGGTGGCGATCTCGAACGACGATACGGGCATTTCGGAAGACCCCGATGTGCGTTTCGACGTGGCCAAGAAGATCGTGGAACGCGCCGCCGATTTCGGCATTCCGGCCCATGACATCGTGGTCGATCCGCTGGTGATGCCCGTGGGTGCCATGGCGACCGCCGGTCAGCAGGTCTTCGCCCTGGTGCGCCGTCTGCGCGAAGAACTGGGTGTGAACACCACCTGCGGCGCGTCGAATATCAGCTTCGGCCTGCCCAACCGCCATGGCATTAACGCGGCTTTCCTGCCGATGGCCATCGGCGCGGGCATGACCAGCGCCATCATGAACCCGGTGCGCCCTGTGGAAATGGAGGCGATCAACGCCGCCAACTTCCTGATGAACCACGACCCCAATGGCGGCAAGTGGATCAACTTCGCCAAGGTGCTGGACGCCACCAAGGAAGGCACCCCGTTCCCGGAAGCCGCCGCTGCCGCCATGGCAGCTGGCGGAGGCCGTGGGGGACGCCGCGGCGGACGTCGCCGCGCTTAATCGCCTGTTAACCTGAATCGGGCGAAGGTGGCTGCATGAGCTATCTTCGCCCGATTCACCGCAACGATATCTGGTTCGACCAAGTCTTCTCGGCGAAAGCCGCTACCAAAGGCGGCGTGATCCGACGCAGCAAAGCGGATGTGGATCGCAAGGTCGGTCGGGACAGGTTGGAACTAGAGGTCCGCAAACGCGGGTTTCACCTGGTTGAGGCAGGAAGTCAGTTCCTGATCATCTGTGATCGGGGAGACATCCGTATCGTTTGCTGAGAAAAATCTTCCAGAAGATTTTTCGAATAGATTCGAAGAATTTTCTGGAAAATTCTTCATGTGAAACCGCGAAGATTTTTCCGGAAAAATCTTCTTTTCCCGAACCAAACCTCCTAGGTACAGGCTGCACCCTACAGACCAGGCTTTCAGCATGCCCGCGCGACCAGAGACTGACACCACGCCGCCTTCCTGGGGTGAATCGCTTCCAAGGCTCGCTGTCAAACTCATCGTTCTCATCGCAATCGTGATTCTGTCCCATTACGCGATCGACTTCGCTCTCTCCTGGGCCGAATCCCTGCCGGCCCATTCGGAAGCCCGTGCCGAGCGGCTGATTCTGCTGGCCATTTTCGTAGCCTATGCCCTGCTCATCGCGCTGCCCTTCGTGCCGGGGATCGAGATTGCCATTGCGCTCCTTGTTCTGCGCGGACCGGAATTCGCCCTGCCCATTTATCTCGCCACTCTTGGAGGTCTGAGTCTGGCCTTCCTTGCCGGGCGCCTCGTGCCAATCCGCTCGCTGAAACGGTTCTTTCTCGACCTGCACCTTGTGAAAGCCGCCGCGCTTGTTGATCGTCTTGGTCCCATGGGCCCTGCGCAGCGAGTGCGGGAGTTGCAACGCTCCCTGCCCCGCAAACATGCGCGCATTGCCCTGCGCTACCGCTATGTGGGACTGGCGCTCCTGATCAACATGCCGGGATCGGGCCTCATTGGCGGTGGCGGCGGGATCTGCCTGATGGCCGGAATGAGCGGCGTCTTTTCCCCGCGCGCGACCTTTCCCACTCTCGCGCTTGCGGTCATGCCATTCCCGGTTCTGATGTGGGTGGCCGGCACCAACGGGCTGATGCCCTGGCTTCCGGCCTGAGACGAAATCCACCCGCATGCCGCAACCCGGCGCGAAATTGACGTTTCGCTCCTTTCCCTTGCCACCGGGCACGTTAAAACATCCGCAAAGGAAAGGCGCGCGCATGTCTGATACTCCTCTCGTGATCTTCACCCCCTCTGGCAAACGGGGCCGGTTCCCCGTTGGCACCCCCATTCTGACCGCAGCCCGCAAACTGGGTGTGGACCTCGATTCCGTCTGTGGCGGGCGCGGGATCTGTTCGAAATGCCAGATCTCGCCCTCCTACGGCGATTTCCCCAAACATGGCGTCACCGTCAGCGAAGACGCGCTGTCGGAATGGAACGCGGTCGAGGCCCGCTATGATCGCGTCCGGGGTCTCAAGACAGGGCGTCGCCTAGGCTGCCAGGCGACCGTTCAGGGCGATGTCGTCATCGACGTTCCGGCAGAAAGCCAGGTCCACCGCCAGGTGGTGCGCAAGGCGGCATCGGACCGGCCGATCACCATGGACCCCGCCACGCGGCTTGTCTTCGTCGAGGTCGAAGAACCCGATATGCACGAACCCTCGGGCGATTTCGAGCGGCTGTGCAAGGCGCTGAAAGACCAGTGGCAGATCGAGAACGTCACCGCCGGGCTGGCGCTGATGACCAAGCTGCAACCGGTGCTGCGCAAGGGCAAGTGGCAGGTCACCGTGGCGCTGCACCAGGCGCAGGGGACGGAGGGCTTCCGCATCCTCGACATCTGGCCGGGCCTGCACGAGGGCGGCATCTACGGGCTTGCCATCGACCTCGGGTCCACCACCATCGCCGCGCATCTGTGCGACCTTTCCGACGGGCGCGTGCTGGCCTCCTCCGGTCTCATGAACCCGCAGATCCGCTTCGGCGAAGACCTGATGAGCCGTGTGAGCTACGCCATGATGAACCCCGGCGGCGACCGGGAGATGACCAATGCGGTGCGCGAGGCGATCAATACGCTGGCCGGTGAAATCGCGGCCGAAGGCGGGATCGAGCCCACGCTCATCATGGAAACGGTCTTCGTCTGCAACCCGGTGATGCACCACCTGCTGTTGGGCATCGACCCGGTGGAACTGGGACAGGCGCCCTTTGCGCTGGCGACCTCCTCGTCGCTGTCCCTGCCCGCCCGCGATCTGGACCTGACCGCGCTCAACACAGAGGCACAGGTCTATGTCCTGCCCTGCATCGCGGGCCATGTGGGGGCCGATGCCGCCGCCGTGGCCCTGTCGGAAGAGCCCAACAAATCGGAGGACCTCGTGCTTGTCGTCGATGTGGGCACCAATGCGGAAATCCTTCTGGGCAACAAGCACAAGGTTTTGGCCTGCTCCTCCCCCACCGGTCCCGCCTTCGAAGGCGCGCAGATCAGTTCCGGCCAGCGCGCCGCCCCCGGCGCGATCGAGCGGCTGGAGATCGACCCGGTCACGAAAGAACCGCGCTTCCGCATCATCGGCTGCGATCTGTGGTCCGACGATCCGGGCTTTGCCGAAGCAAGTGCGGCGACGGGAGTCACCGGAATCTGCGGCTCTGGCATTATCGAGGCCGTGGCCGAAATGCGCCTTGCGGGCATTCTCGACGCCTCGGGCCTCATCGGGTCGGCGGAACAGGTCGGCACGCCGCGCTGTGAACCCGAAGGTCGGACCCATGTCTACCTGATCCATGATGGCAGCGCCGAGGGCGGACCGCGTATTACGGTGACCCAGGGCGACATCCGCGCGATCCAGCTTGCGAAATCGGCGCTCTATGCGGGTGCCAAGCTGCTCATGGATGAAATGGGCGTCGAGACTGTCGACCGGGTGACGCTGGCCGGGGCGTTTGGCGCCCATATCAGCCCCAAACATGCGATGGTTCTGGGCATGATCCCCGACGCACCGCTGGAAAAGGTGACCAGTGCAGGGAACGCCGCCGGACATGGCGCGCGGATTGCGCTCTGTTCACGCGAGGCGCGGGGTCGGATCGAAACCGTTGTTCGCCAGATTCACAAGATCGAAACCGCGGTGGAGCCAAAGTTTCAGGAGCATTTCGTCAACGCCTCGGCCATTCCCAATTCCGTGGAACCTTTCCCGATCCTCAACAGCGTCGTGGACCTGCCCAAGGTCCACTACGGCGCGGCCGGTGCCGATGGCGGCGAGGGCGGTGGACGCCGCAGGCGACGCCGGGGCTGATCGCTGCTAGCATGGGCGGATGACCTCAACCGGAGCCCGCCCATGCCGCTTTTCCCCAGCCTTCCCAGTCCGGCCCGTCTGGGTGACCTGCTGACCCGCCATTCGGCCCATGCGGGGCCGCTCTTGATGCATGTGGATGGCGTCATGAAAGCGGGCGCGCCCTTGTCACACGCGGAATGCGAGTTGATCGCGGCCTATGTCTCGGGCCTCAACGCCTGCGCCTTCTGCCATGGCTCGCACCAGATCTATGCCGAGGCGCTCGGCGTTGAGCCGGGCCTCATCGACGCGCTGCTGGACGATCCCGACACCGCACCTGTTGATCAGAAGCTGCGCCCTCTGCTGGCCTATGTGGCCAAGCTGAACAGCCTGCCAAGCCGCCTGACGCCCGCTGATGTGGCGGCTGTGACGGATGCGGGCTGGTCCGAAGAGGCGCTTTATCATGCGGTGCAGGTCTGTGCGTTGTTCAACCTGTTCAACCGGCTGGTGGAAGGTGCCGGAGTGGATTTCGCCTACGCAGAGGCCGACGCCCTGACACCGGCCGACCGCAGCGCCGACTACAGGGGCTTTGCCGAACGGCTCGGGATGCTGGACTAGGGTTATCCCGACTTGCAAATGTTCGGGGTCTCGTCACACTGAGCGCATGTTCCAGTTACGAGGCCCGACGTCATGAAAGCCCGCAAGATTGTTATCTGCTTTGACGGGACCGGCAATGAAGTCGGTGACTATCAGACGAACATCATCAAGCTTTACAATGCGTTACGGGATGATGACGATCAAATCACCCATTACGTGCCAGGCGTGGGCACCTTTGACGAACCGCGCCTGTTCGATTGGAAATGGCGGCAGAAGGCGCGGTCCGTGGCGGGGCTCGCCTTCGGTCTGGGGCTGGAGGATGACGTGCTCGACGCCTATCGCTTCCTCTGCCGGACCTACAAAAGCACCGCGCAGAAGAACAGGGACTGGAGCTATGAACAGGGCCTGAAAAAGCAGCTTGGGGTGCCCGGCAAGGCAACCCGCCCCGAGGCGCAGAAGGACCATATCTACATATTCGGCTTTTCCCGTGGCGCTTATGCCGCGCGGATTCTGGCGGGGTTCATCCATAATTTCGGACTGATCGAGCCCGACAAGCTGCATCTGGTGACCGGCGCATTCCGCGCCTATCGCGCCGTGACCGACCATGACCGCGACCAGCCCCATTCCGTCACCTTCCGCCAGTTGCGCCGCTACGAGGACACGCTGAAACCCGATCAAAGCGTGCCCATTCGGGCGCTCTGCCTCTTCGACACGGTCAGTTCCATGGTGGGCTTCGAACGGCCCCTGCACTCGCTGGTGACGAATTACAGCCCCATGGAGCTGCGGGTGCACGCAAATGTGCTGTCCAACCCGTCCGTCCGCATCGTGCTGCATGCGCTGGCGGTGGATGAACGCCGCTCGATGTTCCGCCCGCTGCTGTGGGACCAGCAGGAGCCCTATTTCGGCAACCGCTTCCGCCATGAGAGCATGAAGCGCCGGCAATATGTGCGCCAACGGTGGTTTCCCGGCTATCACTCCGACATCGGCGGCAGCCCACGCGAACGGGAATCCGGCATCGGTAAACTGACGCTACTGTGGATGCTGGATGAACTGGAACGGCAGGAGATCGCCGCCGACCGCGAAGACCGCAACGCGGACCCCCCCGATCCCGACCGCAGCCTGCCCCTGCCCCCGCCGGGGCTGAAGCTGAACCCCAAGCGGCGCAAGGTCCATTTCGAAGGCGCCAGCCGCAAGGCCCGGTCGCTCGACGGCACGCCCTATGCGCGCCCCGACGCCATGGCAGAGATCCATGACAGCATGTCCGTCTGGTGGTCTCCGCTGGAAATCCTGCCCAAATCCATCAAGCGCCGCCGCTGGCCGGGCCGCCTGCCCGTGCTGTGGAAATGGTATCTGCCGCTGGAAGAACCGCGCTTCATCCCCGAGGATCACGAGATCGACGGAAGCGTCACAGACCGCATGGCGCGCTGGCCCTTCTACCGCCCGCAAAATCTGCGGGCGAAATGGCCCGACGGGCCTTGACTGTCCCCCGGCCCCGGATTACCTCCACCCTCCAGAGCGCGGGTATGGTGAAATGGTATCATGCGAGCTTCCCAAGCTTAAGGTGCGGGTTCGATTCCCGCTACCCGCTCCAAAAAAGCGCCCCAAACTGGGGCGCTTTTTTGTTGGGATCAGCTTAGACCGTGCGCCTGTGCGTAGGCCACCAGCCCGAGCGTCGAGCCGTCCTTGCCTGCCCCGTCGGACGCGCCCGTCAGCACCGGGTCCAGCGCCTTGGCGAGTTCCTTGCCCAGTTCCACGCCCCATTGGTCATAGCTGTTGATGCCGAGGATCACGCCCTCCACGAACACGCGATGTTCATAAAGCGCGATGATCTGGCCCAGAACGAAGGGGGTGAGTTTCGGATAGATCAGCGTCGTGGAGGGTCGATTGCCGGGGAAAACCCGGTGGCGAGCCTGACGGTCCAGTTCCGCGCCGGTCAGCCCCTTGGCGGCCATGATCTCGGTGGCTTCCTCCAGCGACCTGCCCCGCATCAGCGCCTCGGATTGCGCGAGGCAATTGGCGACCAGCAGGCGGTGGTGATGGGCCAGATCGGGCTCATGCCCCTCTGCCGCCACGATAAATTCGCACGGTACCACGCGGGTGCCTTGATGGATCAGCTGGTAGAATGCATGCTGACCATTGGTGCCGGGCTCGCCCCAGACAATCGGACCGGAATTCATTTCCAGATCCGCGCCATCCATCGAGACACGCTTGCCGTTTGATTCCATCTCCAGCTGTTGCAGATAGGCGGGCAGCCGCAACAGCCGCTGGTCATAGGGCAGCACGGCGCGGGTGGCGTGGCCCTGCACCTGGTTGTGCCAGATCCCCACGAGCGCCAGCAGCACCGGCAGGTTGTCGGCCAGATCGGCTTGCCGGAAATGGGTGTCCATGGCGTGACCGCCTGACAGGAACTGCCCAAACGCCTCAGGCCCCACGGCCAGCATCATGCCCAGGCCAATCGGCCCCCACATGGAATAACGCCCGCCGACCCAATCCTCGAAGCCGAAAACACGGTCAGGTGCGATGCCGAAATCGGCGGTCAGGTCGGCAGCGGTGGACAGGGCCACGAACTGATCGGCAGGGGTGTCCACCGCCCCCGCCATCCAGTCCCGCGCGGTTTCGGCGTTGGTCATGGTCTCAATGGTGGTGAAGGTCTTGGACGCGACAATGACCAGCGTGCGGGTGGGATCGAGCCCCTTCAGCGTGTCATGGATATGCGCGCCATCGACGTTCGAGACGTAGTGGATACGCGGCCCATCATGGTAAGGGGCAAGCGCCAGCGTGCCCATCACGGGGCCGAGGTCCGAGCCGCCGATGCCGATATTGACTACGTCGGTGTAGGCGCCGCCCTGCCCGGCAATCTCGCCCGACCGAACGGCATCGGCAAAGGCCGCCATCCGCGCGCGGGTGTCCAGCACGCCGGGAATGACGTTCTGCCCATCCACCTCGACCACGCCGCCGGGCGCGCGCAGCGCGGTGTGCAGCACCGCGCGGCCCTCGGTTTCGTTGATCTTCTCACCGGTGAACATCGCTTCGCGCCGGTCCTCGACCTTGGCCTGCCGCGCCAGTTCGATCAGTAGCGACAGCGCGCCCGCGTCGATCGTGGTCTTGGAGAAGTCGAAGAGCATGCCATCCGACGCCCGGCTGTAGGTGTCGAACCGTGCGGGATCGGCGGAGAAGAGATCCGCGATGGTCCGCCCCGACTTGGCCGCGTGATGCGCTTTCAGATCGTCCCAGATGGTCATGGGCGATTTCCTTCCCGACAGTATATCAATAAGTTACAAAGCGTTCTTAAGGCGCCCAATGCACCGTCGCGCCGCTCAGGACAGCCCGCACAGGGGCCTCTTCCATCGACAGGTGTTGCGCCTTTTCCAACGCGGCGCGCTTTTCGTTACCGGTGATCACGATATGGGTCGAGACAGCCGCCTTCAGCACCCGCGCCGACAACGTGACCCGCGCCTCGAGCGCGCCACCGCCGCGCATGGGCACCAGCACCGGCGCATGATCATCGAGCGCATCGGCCAGCCGGTCAGCACCGGGAAAGAGCGAGGCGGTGTGCATATCCGCCCCCATGCCAAGCAACAGCAGGGTGATGGGCAGATGCGGCTCCAGCCCCTTGGCCAATTCGTCCACATAATCCTCGGGCGTGTGGGCGGCGGCATAAAGCGGCACAAAACTCGCCCGCCGCGCCTTCGAGATCAGAAGCCGCTCCATGATCAGCTTGGTGTTCGAACGCGGATTGTCCGAAGGCACCCAGCGTTCATCAGACAGGAACACCGTCACCCGGTCCCAATCCAGCGCCTGTTCGCTCAGCACGTCGAAAACCGGCCCCGGCGTGCTGCCGCCAGGAACGCAGAAGCTGACCCGGTCATCGCGGCGAAGATGGTCGGCCAGTTCGCTGGCCAGCGTATCGGCGAGGTCCAGCATCATCATGTCGCTGTCGGGGTACTCGATCAGGTTCATGCGGAAATCTCCCTCCATCGGCGGCCATCGCGGTAGAGCAGGATAAGCGCATCCTCCGGCCCTGCCGATCCGGCGTCATAGGGCAAGGGTACATCTTCGCGGCCCGTCCATCCAGCGATGATCGGGTCGGTCCAGGCCCAGGCGGCTTCGACCTCGTCGCCGCGCATGAACAGCGTCTGATTGCCCCGGATCACATCCATGATCAGCCGTTCATAGGCGTCGGGCACATCGGCGGCTTCCGGCCCAAGCGCCTCGGCAAAGGTCATGTCCATGGGCACCTCGACCAGCCGCATCCCGCCCGGCCCCGGTTCCTTGATGGTCATGCGCAGGTCGATGCCTTCATCGGGTTGCAGCCGGATGGTCAGGATGTTGCTGCGCGGATCGGCGGCTTCGGTGAAGATATTGTGGGGCGGTTCCTTGAAATGCACCACGATCTCGGACATGCGCGCGGTCATGCGCTTGCCGGTGCGCAGGTAGAAGGGCGTGCCGTTCCAGCGCCAGTTGGAGATATGGACCTTCATGGCGACGAAGCTTTCGGTCAGGCTGTCGCCGTTTTCCGCGTCGTCGCGGTAGCTGGCCCCGTCCCGGCCCGCCTTGTACTGGCCGCGCACGATGTCATCGGGTTTGACCGGATCAAGCGCGCGGATCACCTTGAGTTTCTCATCCCGCACTGCATTGGGTTCGAAATGCGCGGGCGGTTCCATCGCCGTCAGGCACAAAAGCTGCATCAGGTGGTTTTGCACCATATCCCGCATCGCGCCCGATTTGTCGTAATAGGCCCCACGCCCGCCGACACCCACGGTTTCGGCCACGGTGATCTGCACATGGTCCACATATTGCGCGTTCCAGAGCGGCTCAAAAAGCATATTGGCAAAGCGCACCGCCATCAGGTTCTGCACGGTTTCCTTGCCCAGATAATGGTCGATCCGGTAAATCTGCGCCTCGTCGAAATGGGCGGCGAGCGTGGCATTGAGCGCCTTCGCCGTGTCCAGATCACGGCCAAAGGGCTTTTCCACGACGATCCGCGCGTCATCGCGCGCAATGCCGTTTTCCTTTAGCCGCTCGGCAATGGGGCCGAAAAGGCTGGGGGCGACGGAGAAATAAAAGGCCTGTACCACGCCATCACGCATCTGAGCCTTGAGGTCCGACCAGCCGCCGGTGCCCATGGCGTCAATCGGCACATAGGTCAGGCAGTCGAGAAACGCCTCGATGGTTTCGGGCACCCGCTTGCGCTCGGATACGAATTCCTCGATCGCCTCCCGCACGAAGGCCCGCCAGGCATCGCTGTCCTGATCGGTCCGGGCGGCACCGATGATGCGGGCACCTGCCGGCATCTGTTCGGCCCAGAAGCGGCGATAGAGCCCCGGCAGGATCTTGCGCCGGGCCAGATCGCCCGTGCCGCCGAAGATCACCAGATCGAATTCCTCCACCGGAATGACGCGCGCAACCATGGAAACCATCCTTCAGGCTTGGGGCGGCAGCCGGGCCGCCCCGGAAAATGTTAGCGCTATCAGGCGCTGTCATGCAGGCTCTACACCGATAATTCTTTCACGTCCAGCCTTTCACGGAAAGATCACAATGGTGTTGATATGCGCCCGAGTGGTTTTCTTTTTCCCCCGAACGCCTTAGCCCTTGAACCAAGACAAGGGCCGAGATCATGAAAGACACCTTACATCCGCAGAAATTCCAGGACCCGGCCACGACCGCCAATGGCGAAACGCGCGCAAGGGTCGCGCTCAGCGACCCGCAAACGCTGTGGTTCAACACCGGAACGCTGTGCAATATCACCTGCGCGAATTGCTACATCCTGTCGAGCCCGACCAATGATGCGCTGGTCTATATCAGCCGGGCCGAGGTCGAGGCGTATCTCGATCAATTGGAGGCCCGGAACTGGGGCGTGCGCGAGATCGGGTTCACGGGCGGCGAGCCCTTCATGAACCCCGAGATGATCGGCATGGCCGAGGCGGCGCTGATGCGCGGCTATGAGGTGCTGATCCTGACCAATGCGATGCTGCCGATGATGCGCGGCCGGGTGCGCGAAGGGCTGGCGCGGTTGAATACGGCCTATCCCGGCAAGCTGACGCTGCGGGTGTCGCTCGACCACTGGTCGAAAGCGCTGCACGATGAGGAACGCGGTGCGGGCAGCTTTGACAAGACGCTGCAAGGCATGGACTGGCTGCGTGATCGGGACATCGCCATGGCCGTCGCCGCCCGAACGGTCTGGGGCGAAAGCGAGGAAAGCGCACGGGCGCAGTTTGCGGAGCTGTTCGCGAACCGGGCCTATGCGATTGACGCGAACGACCCCGGCGCGCTGGTGCTGTTTCCCGAAATGGATGAAAGCGTCGATGTGCCCGAGATCACCACCGGATGCTGGGACATCCTCGGCAAATCGCCTGACAGCGTCATGTGTGCGTCCTCGCGCATGGTGGTGAAACGCAAGGGCGCGGCGCGGCCGGTGGTGCTGGCCTGCACGCTGCTGGCCTATGACGAGGCGTTCGAGATGGGCGAGACGCTGGAGGAGGCAGAGCGGGAGGTGGCCCTGAACCACCCCCATTGCGCGAAGTTCTGCGTGTTGGGCGGGGCAAGCTGTTCTGCCTGAGGGATTTCGCCGCCTTACAGCGCCGACCCGCCGGGGGGCGCTGCCCCCCGGACCCCCCGAGGTATTTTTGCCAAGATGAAAGCACAAGCGCAGAGCTGCGCCGATGCGCAGGGCTGTCTGTCAGACCATCACGCAGAGCAGTTCGAACATGATGGACGCACCGAGATAGGCGGTGTTGCCAGCCTGATCGAAGGGAGGTGAGACCTCCACGAGATCGGCGCCGACGATGTTGACGCCCTGCAATTCCCGCACCACCTGCAGCGCCTGATAGCTGTTGGGCCCGCCCACCTCTGGCGTGCCGGTGCCGGGGGCGAAGGCGGGGTCGACGAAGTCGATATCGTAGCTGACATAAGTGTCGCCGGTGCCCGCGATCTCGCGTGCTTCTGCCATCACGTCCTCGACGCCGCGGGCGTGAAATTCGCCGATCGGAATGACGCGGATGCCGACGCTGTCGGCGAAATCCCGGTCCTCGCTGTCATAGGCCGTGCCGCGAATGCCGATCATGACCACGCGCTTGGGGTCGAGCAGCCCCTCCTCCACCGCGCGGCGGAAGGGGGTACCATGGGTATACATGCGCCCGTCGAAATAGCTGTGGAAGAGATCGGTGTGGCTGTCGAAATGGATCATGCCAAGGGGGCCGTCCTTGGCCATGGCGCGCAGGATCGGAAGGGTGGACAGGTGATCGCCGCCTGCGGTCAGGGGCTTGATTCCATGGGATTTAACCTTGTCATAGAAGGCGGTAATGCGGGTCAGGCTGTCCATCAGATCGGCGGGGTTGGGGCCGACATCGCCCAGGTCGGCGCAGTTCCTTGCCTCGAAGGGGCGCACACCCGTCGCGTCATTCTGGGCGCGGATCATGGTGGACATGTCGCGCAGCTGCCGGGGGCCGTGACGGGGGCCGGGGCGGTTGGTCGTCCCTGCGTCCCAGGGCACGCCGACAAGGCCGATCTCCACCTCGCCGATCCGGGCATGGTCCAGCCCGACATGCGGCAGACGCATGAAGCTGGGGATGCCGGCAAAACGCGGCAGCTCGAAGCCCGAGATGGGGGTGAAGAACGGATCGGCCATGGGTGACTCCCTTGTCTGTTTGGCGCGAGGCTAGCGGGGATTTGCCCACCAGTCACGCGGCTTTAGGCGCGGCCGAACACCTTGTCGATTCTGCCAGCGACGGGCCAGCCGGACACCCGCCTGCCCTGCCCCGCCAAGGGCCAGCCAGCGCCAGAGCCGGTCTTGCCAAGTGCCGCGCCGATTGAACGGGCAGACGCGCATGCAGATGGCGCAGTCGGATTTCAGTTTCGCCCAGTAGCCGAAGCAGGCCTCGCAATTGGCGGACCATTTGCGCACGCCCCTTTGAGTGGACGGGCTGCCTGCCGCCTTTTCTTCCCCGAAATCGGGGGCCCCGAAAGGCAGCGCCTTGGGCGGGCAGCTCTCGGCGCATTGGGTGCAGCCGTGGCAATAATCTGCCAGCCCCAGCTTGCGCGGGGCATCCACGGCCAGCGGCATATCGGTGAAGATCTTGGAAAACCGCACGCGCGGGCCAAATTCCGGCGTCAGCACCATCTGGTTGCGCCCGTATTCGCCAAGCCCGGCCTTCACCGCGTAGGGAATGACCAGCGCCGTGTCATTCATGCTGGCCACCGCCTGAAACCCCAGATTGCGGATATAGGCGGCGAGCTGCATGACGATCGCAGCCTCGTGGGAGTATTCCAAACCGGTTGCCGCGCCCGCCAGCGCGCTTGGATAGGTCTCCACCAGGTCGAAATCCATCGCATGGGCCATGACGATCACATGGGTCAGGCCGTCGGGCAGGTCATTGGAAACCGGTGTCATGTCGCGCGTGTCGGGGCGGTCGGAATAATGCCAGCGCAGGTCCATATGGGTGATGCCCACCAGATCGGCACCAAAGAGCCGCGCGATGCGTTTGATGTCCTGCGCCTCCTCCTCCGCTGTGCCAAGCTCGGCCTTATCAGCAGCCACTGGCGTGTCATTGCGCAGCGGGGCCTGGAAGCCCTCGCGCTCCCCCTCGCCTGCGTGCCGGTCCGAGACCATGTCGGAGACGCGCCAGGCGGCGTTGCGAAGGGCGAAATCGCGGGTCTGGAAGCCTTCGCCCCGGCGCGGCGCGGCCTCCATCCGGTAGGAGGCGAAGAAGCCGTCGCTATGCTTGTTGCGCACGCTGTCATCCCAGAAGGCACGAGTGAACATGTCGTTCATCTGGGAAAACCGGGTATAGTCCGGCGTCACCTCAAACCCCGCCGCGCGGTCGCTTTCCAGCAGATGCGGGGGCGTGTCGTCTCGATTCCTGGGCCAGTTCATGGGCGCAGCTTACGCGTCCAGCTCTGCATCCCAATAGAGGAAATCGAGCCAGCTGTCGTGCAAGTGACCGGGCGGGAACTTGCGGCCCATATTGCGCAGCTCCTCCGCGCCCGGCTGACGAGGCGGTTTACGCAAGGAAAGACCCGAACGGCGCAGGCTTTTGGACCCCTTGCGCAGGTTGCAGGGCGAACAGGCGGCGACCACGTTTTCCCAGGACGTGATGCCGCCACTGGCGCGCGGCACCACGTGGTCGAAGGTCAGATCGCCCTTGCTGCCACAATACTGGCAGGAAAACTCGTCGCGCAGGAAGAGGTTGAACCGGGTGAAGGCCACGCGTTTTTGCGGCTTCACATAGTCGCGCAGGACCACCACGGAGGGAATGCGGATCCTGGTCGTGGGGGAATGCACGAAGGCATCGTATTCGGCCACGATATCGACCCGATCGAGACAGACCGCCTTGATCGCGTCCTGCCAGGGCCAGAGAGAGAGGGGGTAGTAGGAGAGTGGCCGGTAGTCCGCATTCAGGACCAATGCCGGATGCTGGCTGAGCCTTCCCGGCTCTCTTACGAATTCCGTTCTGAAACTGCCGTCGCCATCCATGAGTGACTCCGCCCTCGCCCTGTCTGCCCGTTTTCGGCATCAGAACGGGAGCACCCGCTCCAGCCATGTAACCACTATATCTGCCAAAATCCGGCTGGCAAGCGCCACATTTTGGGTTGCGCGCTTTTGTGATAGGTCAGGCAGATGACGGGGATATGACAGGTATCCACAGGTTTTGCGGTTTCGCCGCCTGCGGCGTCGACCGGGGAGCGGCCCTTCTCAACCCCCGGCTGACGCCGGAGGCCTCAAAGTGCCGCGTTGCCACGGGATCGTGGCGGGGGCTGTCTGCCGAGTCCAGCGCCTATCGGCGTGGACAGGTTGGACGCCTCCGGCGGGAGTATTTGGGCCAAGAAGAAGGGGTCAGTCCTCTTCCGGGGCGTCCTCGATCTCCAACACCTGACGGATAAAGGCCAGCGCCACGGACAGCCCGTCGGGCGCGATCCCATGGGCGGTGCCGCGCATGATATGGGCGTAGACGTCGATACCCGCCGCCTGCAGCGCCTCGGCGGCCTGGGGCAGGCTTTGCGGTGGCACCACGTCATCCTGATCGCCATGGATGAGCAGGACCGGCGGGCGGGAGACAATCTCGTCGGCCAGAAGCTCCGGCTCCAGCAGGCGGCCAGAAAAGCCGACGACGCCCGCGAAGGGGGGCTCGCGGCGGGGGGCGACGTGGAGGCTCATCATCGTGCCTTGAGAAAAGCCCACCAGAACGGTGCGATCTGCGGCAATGCCCTCGGACTCCATGATCTGATCGAGGAAGGCGTTGAGATCATCCACAGCGCGGGCCATGCCCTCGGCTGCGGCTTCTTCGGAGGAGCCGTCGATCCACGGGATCGGGAACCACTGGAAGCCCATCGGGTTCATGGCGGAACGTTCGGGCGCATCGGGGGCCACGAAAACCGTGTTGGGCAGATGCGGGGCCAGCGGGTCGGCAAGGCCCAGGAGGTCGTTTCCGTCTGCCCCATAGCCATGCAGGAAGATCACCAGGCTGTCGGCCTGGCCGGAGGCCGCGGGGCGTTTGCCGAATTCGAGCGTGCGAGTCATCTGATCCCTTCCCTGTCCTTTGCCACGTGGTAGTAGGCCCAAAGCGCGCGGGCGGCAACCGCGCGCCAGGGGGACCAGGCCTCGGCCATCTGTCTGAGCGGTTTTTCCTTCGGCCGGTCCGGCAGGTCGAAGAGGATGCGGGCGGCCTCCTGCAAGGCCAGATCGGCAGGGGCGAAGACATCGGCGCGGCCAAGCGAGAACATCGCATAGACCTCTGCCGTCCAGCGCCCGATTCCGGGAACCTCGGTAAGGGCCGCGATCACGTCTTCATCCGGGGCCTGTCGGAGCGCGGGAAAGTCGATGCCCGCTTGGGCCAGCGCTTTCGCGTAACGGATCTTCTGACGGGACAGGCCAACAGCACGCAGGTCGTCCTCGCTGGCCTGCGCGACCCGTTGCGGATCGGTCAGGCGCGCATCCTGCATCCGCCCCCAGATGGCGCTCGCCGAGGCAACCGAGACCTGCTGGCTGACGATGGCGGACAGCAACTCCGCGAACCCGTCCTTGCGGCGGCGCAGGGGCAGCGGGCCGGTCAGCTCCAGCACATGGGCAAAGCGCGGCTCGGCCTGTGCCAGCCATGCGGCCCCTTCGGCCACGCAATCGGGGGTTTCGATGATCCGTCCAACCATGGGCGCAGCCTTTCAGGTCGGAAATGCTTTGCCAAGCCGCCAAAGCCGCGCCACCCTGCCCGCAAGCAACAGCGGAGACGACGGATGGCCGAAGAACACGACGCCAGCATGATGAACAATCTCTATTGGTGGGGCATTCCCACCTTCTTTCGCGCGCCGAACGACAGCCCGGAAGGGGCGGATATCGCCCTTGTCGGCGTGCCGCATTCGACAGGCAATGGCACCACGGAACGCGACCAGCACCTGGGCCCGCGCGCGGTGCGCAACATGTCGGCGGTGCAGCGGCGCGTGCATGGGGGCTTTGGCATTGACCCCTGGACTCGAAAGGTCGTGGATGTGGGCGACGTGCCCTTCCCCCGCGCCAATGACAACGAACACTGCATCCAGCAAATCACGGATTTCTATGCGAAAATAGACGCAAGCGGCGCACGGCCCGTGTCCATCGGCGGCGATCACTCGATCACTGGCGGGATCGTGCAGGCGCTTGGAAACGGCAAGATCGCGGGAGGAGAGCCGATCAGCTTCCTGCATCTCGATGCCCATACGGACGTGTTCACCAAGGTCGATCATTTCCTGGGCGCGGAAAAATCGGCGGCCCATTGGGGGGCCTATCTGGCCGATCAGGGCAAGGTCGATCCGACCCGGTCGATGCAGATCGGGTTGCGCGGCCACCCGCGCACGCTCGACTGGCTGCAGCCCTCCTATGATTACGGCTACAACGTGGTGACCATGGCGGATTACCGGCGCAGGGGCGCGGCGGATGTGATCGCCGAGGCGAAAGAGGTGCTGGCGGGACGGCCCGTCTACATCACCTTCGATCTCGACTGTCTCGACCCGAGCGTTGCGCCTGCCGTGTCCAATATCGAACCCGGCGTGAAGGGCTTCGACATCGACGAGGCGGTGGCGTTGATCCATGCCGCGCGGGGGCTCAATATCGTTGGCGGCGACGTGGTCTGCATGATGCCCACCAAGGACAGTCCCAACAATATCACGGCGATGGTCGGTGGGGCGATCATGTTCGAGATGATCTCGATGATCGCGGAAAACGTGCCGGTCTGACCTGCGTGCTTTTTCAGATGAGTTAACAGGGCAAGTATTTTGCCCTGCCCCTCTTCCCTTTGGCGGAAAACGGGTCTAGCGATTTCGCCATGGTTGACACAGTTCACTCCCCCTCCGACGACCGGCGCGCCTGGCGCAATGTGATCGTCCTTGTGGCCGCGCAGGCGATTCTGGGCAGCCAGATGCCGATGATGTTCGTCGTGGGCGGGCTGGCCGGGCAGATGCTGGCCCCGAACCCCTGCCTTGCGACGCTGCCCATTTCGCTGATTGTCTTCGGCTCGATGACCACCGCACCGTGGCTGTCCAATGCCATGCAGCGCTTTGGCCGCAAGACCGGGTTTTCCATCGGCACGATCGGCGGCGCGGCGGGGGCGACGGTGTCGGCCTACGGGCTGTATGTGGACAGTTTCATCATCTTCCTGATCGGGTCCTATCTGGCCGGTATCTACATGTCGGCGCAGGGATTTTATCGCTTCGCGGCCTCTGACACCGCATCAGACAGCTTCCGCCCCAAGGCGATTTCCTATGTCATGGCGGGCGGGCTGGCCTCGGCCATCATCGGGCCGCAGCTGGTGAAGCTGACCAATGACGCGACGGTGATTCCCTTCATGGGCATTTACCTGACGATCATCGCGCTGAACCTCGTTGGCATGCTGCTCTTTGTCTTCCTCGACATCCCGAAACCGCCGATGCGGGCCGAGGGCGACCCGGCCGGGCGGACACGGGGCGAGCTGTTGCGCGACCCCAAGATCGTCGTGGCGATCATCTGTGCAATGGTGTCCTACGCGCTGATGAACCTGGTGATGACCTCCACCCCGCTGGCCGTCGTGGGCTGCGGGTACGAGCAGGACACCGCCGCCGATATCGTGTCGGCCCACGTGCTGGCGATGTTCGTTCCCTCCTTCTTCACCGGCCACCTTATCGCGCGTTTCGGCACCACCAATATCGTGGCGCTTGGTCTCTTCATCCTGGCCGGTGCGGGCGGTGTGGCGCTGATGGGGGTGGAGCTGGAGAACTTCTATGTCGCGCTGATCCTACTGGGTGTTGGCTGGAATTTCGGCTTCATCGGCGCGACGGCGATGCTGCAAAACGCCCATGCGCCGGAAGAACGGGGCCGGGTGCAGGGGCTGAATGACGCGATTGTCTTTGGCTGCGTGACCATCGCCTCGCTGGCCTCGGGCGGGTTGATGAACTGCGCGGGCGGGTCTGTCACGGCGGGCTGGACCTCGGTCAACCTTGCGATGATCCCCTTCCTGGCGCTTGCGGGCGGTGCGCTGATCTGGCTGGCGCTGCGTCCGAAAGACGCCTGATCCGGCAAAGGGGCCGCCCGATCCGGGAAGACCGGGCGGCAAGGTGGCGGAGGAAGTCAGGGAGAGGTTTCGGAAACGGCCCCCGCGCCTATCGTTTCCAAAATAGCATCAATCGAGCGAGGCGGGTACAAACCCGTAGACCTCGTTGTAGTACTTCAGCAGCCGCTGCAACCCGATCTTCAGCACGATCTTGCCAGACCGCGCTGACCAGCCGAGCCGCTTTTCCGCCGATTCCAGTCCCTCAAGGAAGCAGCAGACCCGCATCACCACATCGGCCAGCCCCGGCCCCATGTCATCAACGGCCCGTGTCACCCGGTCACGCGCCGCGCGCGGTCCTTCGCCAATGCCACCGTCAGAGAAGCCCGAACCGCGATCGCCGCCGGTCAGGAACCGGTCCCAGTTCTGGGCGACGCGCGGCCCCATCTGGGCGCGTTCGAAATCCTCGCGCAGTTTTTCACCCGCTTGCACCAGATCCATGGTCAGGAAGGGTTTGCCATCCGGCCCCTTGCGCCGCGCCAGCATGGCCAGAGGCGATTCTGCCAGGTTAATCCGCATCTTGCGGATCGTTCCATCATCCTGCTTTACCGGCTTTTCGCCCCAGGTCTGATGCTGCGCAAGGAAGGGCGTGGCGGCTTCCGCCATTTCCATGGGCGCGCGACGGCGCTTTCGGTCTTCTTCGATCAGCCGCTTCAGCGCCGACTTTCCCGCCTCGGTGATCGAATAGATGCTGACCCGGCCCTGTTTGGCGGTCTGGATCCAATCCTTCAGCGCGAAGGCATGGGCAACCTTGCGGTCAAGAACGGCGGTGCGGGTCTGGCTGCCATCGCTGCCTTTGCGCAGGACAATCGCCTTGTCCATGTCCTGCGCCAGCACCAGCGTGGCCTCTTTTTCACACAGCCTGCGCAGGATGCGGCGGGCTTCCCGGTTGACGGTGGTGTCGTCGGAAACCAGGGGTGGCCTCAGGGGTGCTGTCATTGGGAGATGCTCCTCAAACTGGTTAATTGTTTCTGAACTGGAAACACAGCAAGCCTGAAGCGCGGTCAGCGCTTCATCGACCAGCGGGTCTTCGCGCCGCGCCTCGACCGCGCGCACGCGGCGGCCGATCGTGGACGGGTGGCATCCTTTCCGGCGCGCGATGTCCCGCAAGGATGCGCCGCGCCCCACGTGATCGAGGTAATTGCGCGCGTTTTCGGGCAGCCAGCCGGGGTAGACGGCCTGTCCTGAACTGTTTGTCACATCACCTGTCATCGTGGGCCTCCGGGCACCAATGCTGTGGATAAGCCCCGCAAGCCTTTGGGAGTATTGATTACTGTTTGGTTAAAATCACCGCAATTTGACCCTAATTGTTTCCAAATCGTAAACAAATGCAGAACACCGCGCGGGGGTGACGGAGACAACGCAACACCCTGCCCTCTCGGGTCATGCTGAGGGCGACTCACCCGACCAAGTCAGGAGCCCAACATGACCGACATGCCCCAAGACCTTTCCACCCTGACCCGCCCGCGACTTCTGGTTCAGGCGGCCAGCATCGGCGCCAGATCGTTACTGCGCAGCGGTCGCGCACTGCCCCGCGCCGGTCTGGCGCGGCTTCTGTCGGAGGAGTCGGAGATGAACCGCAAACGCAAGAACGGCGAGGCCGATTACTCACCCCGCCGCCATGTGGATCTGCTGATCGCCGTGATGCTGGTGGCCCAGACCGCGCAGGCGATCTAGGCCGACAAGCTCAGTAGGATGCGTCCGGCATCTCTTCCTTGCGCTTGGCCACGAAGGCGCGCAATGCCTCGTCGATGGACGGGTCCAGCGCCGGTTGCTGATAGTCCGCCAGCAGCTTGCGCACCCGCGCATTGGCCAGCGCCATCGTGTCCCGGCTGCCTTCATCGGCCCAGGTTTCGAACGGCTTGTAGTCCAGCAGGTCCGAGCGCCAGAAACTGGTCTTGAAATTGGCTTGGGTATGGGCGCAACCGAGGTAATGACCGCCCGGTCCCACCTCGCGGATCGCATCCATCGCCTGGGCGTTTTCGTCGATGCTGACGCCGCGGGCGAAATGATGCAGCGCGCCAAGCTGGTCGGCATCCATCACGAATTTCTCGAAGCTGGACACAAGGCCCCCTTCCAGCCAGCCGCAGGAATGCAGCATGAAGTTCACACCCGCGAGAAGCCCCATGTTCAGCGAATTCGCGGTTTCGTAGCCAGCCTGCGCATCGGGCAGTTTCGAGCCGTTGAACGACCCGGCAGAGCGGAAGGGCAGCCCCAGACGCCGCGCCAGCTGGCCCGCGCCCATGGTGATATGCGACGCCTCGGGCGTGCCGAAAGTGGGCGCGCCGGAATTCATGTCGATCGAGGTCACGAAGGCCCCGAAAATGACCGGCGCACCGGGGCGGATCAACTGGCTATAGGCCACACCTGCCAGCACCTCGGCCAGAACCTGCGTCAGCGTCCCGGCAATCGACACCGGCGCCATGGCCCCACCAACGATGAAGGGCGAGATAATCGCGGCCTGATTGTGGGCGGCGTAATGTTCCAGCGCGCCCATCATGATGGAATCGAAGGTCAGCGGCGAGTTGATGTTGATGAGCGAGGTCATCACCGTGTTGTCCTGGACGAACTGATCGCCGAACAGGATCTTCGACATCTCGATGGAATCGACGGCGCGCGAGGGTTCCGTGACCGACCCCATATAGGGTTTGTCCGACAGCGACATATGGGCATAGAGCATGTCCAGGTGACGCTTGTTCACCGGAATATCGGTCGGTTCGCAGACGGTGCCCCCGGAATGGTGCAGCCACTTGGACATGTAGCCCAGTTTCACGAAGTCCTGGAAATCCTGCATCGTCGCATAGCGCCGACCACCGTTCATGTCCTGCACGAAGGGCGGGCCATAGACAGGGGCAAGCACCAGATTGCGGCCGCCGATCTCGACATTGCGCTCGGGGTTGCGGGCGTGCTGCGTGAACTGCGAGGGCGCGGTAGAGCACAGCTTGCGCGCCAGACCCTTTGGCAGGCGGACCCGTTCGCCATCCACTTCGGCCCCGGCCTCGCGCCAGCGCTCCAGCGCGGCGGGGTTCTCGACGAAATTGACGCCGATCTCCTCCAGCACCGTTTCGGCATTGGCCTCGATGATCTCCAGTGCCTCTTCGGTCAGCACCTCGAAATTCGGGATGTTGCGCTCGATATATTTGGCGGTCTCGATGCTGACGGCACTGCGTTCGGCGCGGCGGGCGGCCCCGCCACCACCACGTCCCCGGCGTCGGGCGGTTGCTGCATCACTCATCGCGTCATGTCCTCTCAAAGGGGGAAGTTTCCGATGTGATACAAAGCGGCGCGCCGGAACCGCGTGTGATTTGCGGCGATTGCGGGGAAAAAGCGACATGCGGGCCGCGCGTCTGCGCCATATCAAGGCGCGAGGCGCGGTTTCTGGGCAGACTCCCTGTCCAGAGGAGGTGCTGCCATGAATTGGAAGAGTCGCAAAACACCCTTGATGGGCCTCATCGGCGGGCTTGGCGTGGTCGCCTTTCTGGTGGGTGTGCCGGGCGGGTTCTATTCCCTGACCACGGCCATCGTTCTGGCCTTGGCCATCTGGATCATCGGGGCCACCCTGATCAACGTGCTGATCCCCTGACCCTTGCCGGGCGCGTGCGGGGCCTGTAGCCCTTGGGGCAAGGAGACCGCCCATGCCCCATGATCACGCCTGTCACGATCCCGCCTGCGGCTGCGGCCATGACCATGGTGCAGACCCGCTCGGCCCCCGCCCGCCGGTGGCTGAATCTCCACGCCCTTGGCGACCTGTGGCGGGCGTGCGCACCTTGGCCATCGGCATCTTCGAACGCGACGGGCAGATCCTCTGCGCCCCGGTCCACAGCGATGACGGAACCATCAAGGGCTGGCGCCCGCTTGGCGGGGCCATCGAATTCGGCGAGCGGGCGGCGGAGGCTCTGGCAAGGGAAATCCAGGAGGAAACGGCGCAGGAGATCGCCGATATCCGCCCGCTCGGCGTGCTGGAGAACCTCTTTGAACACGAGGGCGCGGCGGGACATGAAATCGTCTTCGTCCTTGCTGCCCGCTTTGCCAATGACACGCTCTACGAGGCCGACCAACTGGCCTTCCGCGAGGGCGACGGCCCCGAGATGACCGCCAAATGGGTGTCGCTGGACAAGGCCCGCGCGGGCCGGATGCAGCTCTTCCCCGACGGTCTGGCCGATCTTCTGGCCGAATAACCCGCTTTGGCGTCAATCCCGCTTGCACAAAACCCCGCCCGCGCCTATTGGCTGGCCCATGACCAGCACCTCTCATGACCGCCTTCTGATCATCGACTTCGGCAGCCAGGTGACGCAGCTGATTGCGCGCCGCCTGCGAGAGCTGAATGTCTATTGCGAAATCCACCCCTACCAGAACGTGACCGACGCGTTCCTGGCCGACTTCGCCCCCAAGGCCATCATCTTTTCCGGCGGCCCCGACAGCGTGATGCGCGAAGGCAGCCCGCGCCCGCCGCAATCGGCCTATACGCTCGGCGTGCCGATCCTGGGCATCTGCTATGGCCAGCAGGTGATGATGCATGATCTGGGCGGCCGGGTTGAGGCGGGCGAACATGCCACCGCCGAATTTGGCCGCGCCTATGTCACGCCTTCTGACGCGCATGTCGATCTGCTGTCGGGCTGGTTCATGGATGGATCGGGCAAGGAACAGGTCTGGATGAGCCATGGTGACCATGTGGCCGAGATTGCCCCCGGCTTCGCGGTCTACGGCACCTCGCCCGGCGCGCCCTTTGCCATCACCGCCGACACCGCCCGCCATTTCTACGCGGTGCAGTTCCACCCCGAGGTGCACCACACCCCGAATGGCGCGACGCTTTATGAAAATTTCGTGCGGCTTGCCGGGTTCAGCGGCGACTGGACCATGGGGGCCTATCGCGAAGAGATGATCGCCAAGATCCGCGAACAGGTGGGCGACAAAAAGGTCATCTGTGCGCTCTCCGGTGGCGTCGACAGTTCCGTGACCGGCATCCTGCTGCACGAGGCCATCGGCGACCAGCTGACCTGCGTTTTCGTGGATCACGGTCTGTTGCGTCTGAACGAGGCTGAACAGGTCGTTGCGATGTTCCGCGACAACTACAACCTCAACCTCATCCATGCCGATGAGAGTGAGCTCTTCCTGGGCGCGCTGGAGGGCGTCTCCGACCCTGAAACCAAGCGCAAGACCATCGGCAGGCTCTTCATCGACGTGTTCCAGAAATACGCCGACCAGATCGAGGGGGCGGAGTTCCTGGCACAAGGCACGCTCTACCCCGATGTCATTGAATCGGTTTCGTTTTCCGGCGGGCCTTCGGTGACCATCAAGTCCCACCATAATGTGGGCGGCCTGCCCGAGAAGATGGGCCTGAAACTGGTCGAACCGCTGCGCGAGCTATTCAAGGACGAGGTCCGCGCGCTTGGCCACGAACTGGGCCTGCCCGCCAGCTTCATCGGCCGCCACCCCTTCCCCGGTCCGGGCCTCGCCATCCGCTGCCCCGGCGAAATCACCCGCGACAAGCTGGAGATCCTGCGCAAGGCCGATGCGGTCTATATCGACCAGATCCGCAAACACGGGCTTTACGATGAGATCTGGCAAGCCTTCGCCGCGATCCTGCCGATGCGCACCGTGGGCGTGATGGGCGACGGGCGCACCTATGACTATGCGCTTGCCCTGCGCGCGGTGACCTCGGTCGACGGGATGACGGCGGATTACTACCCGTTCAGCCACGATTTCCTGTCGGAAACCTCGACCCGGATCATCAACGAGGTGAAGGGCGTGAACCGCGTCTTTTACGACTGCACCTCGAAACCGCCCGGCACGATCGAGCTGGAATAACGCCCGTTAAGGTTAACGCGCGCCCCCCCTTTCATCTTGGCCCAAATACCTCCGCCGGAGGCATCCCGCCTGCGCCGCACGCCCTTACCTCAGGCCCAACACGCCACCCTACCCGATGTCCCGTGGCAACGCGGACCGACGAGGCCCCCGCGAAAGCGGGGGTTGAGGAGGGCCGCTCCCGGATCGACGCCGGAGGCGGCGAAACCCGTGGCGCTCAGCCCTCTATCTGGTCCAGGTAGGCGCCGTACCCCTCGGCCTCCATGTCCCCTTTGGGAACAAAGCGCAACGAGGCGGAGTTGATGCAATAGCGCAAGCCCCCCATCTCGCGCGGGCCATCGGGGAAGACATGCCCCAGATGGCTGTCCCCATGGGCCGAGCGCACCTCGGTGCGGATCATCCCATGGGTCGTGTCGCGCAGTTCCATCACATGCGCCGCCTCGACCGGCTTGGCAAAGGACGGCCATCCGCAACCGGAATTGAACTTCTGCGAGGACGCGAACAGCGGCTCACCCGAGACCACGTCCACATAGAGACCCGGTTCGAAATGCTGGTCATATTCTCCCGAAAACGGTCGCTCCGTGCCGTTTTCCTGTGTGACGCGGTATTGTTCCGGGGTCAGGCGGGCAAGGGCGTCGTCGGTCTTGGCGTAGCTCATGGGGCGGTCCCTCCGTTTCAGTCGTGCAGCGCAGGATATGGGGCTGACAGGGCCATTTGCCCAGACCCGCCATGATCACGAGACCGAGGGGCATTTGCAACAATTCCTCTGGCCCATCCGGTTCGCCGGGGCTACCAGCTTCTCGACAACACAGGAGATCGCGGATGACCGTCACCCTAAAGGGCCATATCGACGTGCCGGCGGACCGGCTGGAGCAGATCCGCGCCGGGCTTATCGAACATATCCGACTGACCCGCGCGGAACCCGGCTGCCTCAGCTTCGACGTGACCGAAGATCCCGCCATCCCCGGCCGTTTCAATGTCGCCGAAGCATTCACCGATTCCGATGCCTTCCGCGCCCACCAGGCCCGCGCGCAAGCCTCTGACTGGGCCACGATCAGCGCAGGTATCCCCCGGGACTACAGCGTCACCGGCCTGACTGACTGAGCCCCCCCTCTTGCCAAGCGCGCGGGGCTGGTGTCTGGTCGCCGCATCGCCCCGTTTGGGGCAGTTTCTGACAGGATCGCCCCGTTGACCGCCATTCGAACCGAGATCGAACCCGCGCAGGCGGGGCTGGCCGCGCTCTGGATGATCGGAGCCATCGTGTCTTTCTCGGCCATGGCGGTGGCGGGGCGGGCGCTGTCCAGCGATCTCGATACATTCGAGATGATGACCTACCGCTCGCTCATCGGCGTGGTGATCGTTATCCTGATGGCCACGCTGCGCGGCAAACTGGGCGAGGTCACAACCCGCGATCTCCCGCGTCACGCCGTGCGCAATATCGCCCATTTCGCGGGGCAGAACCTGTGGCTGGCGTCCCTGACGCTGATCCCGCTGGCGCAGGTCTTTGCGCTTGAATTCACCAGCCCGCTCTGGGTGATCCTGCTGGCCCCGTTCCTGCTTGGGGAACGGTTCACGCTCAAGAAATTCGGCGTCGTGCTGTGCGGCTTCATCGGCATTCTGATCGTCGCGCAACCGGGCACCACGCCGCTGTCGCTCGGCACGATCACCGCCGCCAGCGCCGCTGTCTGCTTTGCCCTGACCGCCATCTTCACCAAGCAGTTGACACGCCAGCACAGCGTCACCTGCATCCTGTTCTACCTGACCACGATGCAGCTGATGTTCGGGCTGGTCTGCGCCGGGTTCGACGGCGACATCGCCCTGCCTACAGCCGACGGTCTGCCCTGGATCATCGTCATCGGATTGGGCGGTCTGACGGCGCATTTCTGCATCACCACGGCCATGACCCTGGCACCCGCCACGGTCGTCCTGCCGATAGATTTCGCCCGCCTGCCAGTCATCGCCATCATCGGCATGGTGCTGTATGACGAACCGCTGACATGGCCGGTGTTCCTCGGCGCGGCACTGATCTTCGGGGCCAATTACGTCAACGTCGCGACAGAGTCCCGACGGACCTGACCTAAGGTCAGCTGTAGCAAATCCGTCACAACCGCCCCACCAAATTTGTCCACAGCCCCCCGTATCGGCCCCTTACGTCAGGGAAGAATTGACCCTGAACACCAGTTTTGGCGAAGTATCCTCAGTACAAGGGATGACCGTAATCGGTCTTGGAGGGACAACCATGAAAAAGATCACTCTCGCAGGAGCGGCCCTTCTGGCAAGCACCGCAATCGCCACCGCAGGTGGCATCGAGCGCACCGGTTTCACCACCGGTATTCTGTTTGAAGAAGGCACCTATGTCGAACTGAGCTATGGCTCCATTTCGCCATCGGTAACCGGCAATGTGACCGGCGTTCCCGCGGTTGCCTCGGGCGACATCAGCCCGACCTACAATTCGGTCACGCTTGGCTTTCATCATGACATCACCGATGCGCTGTCCTTCTCGCTTGTGGTCGACGAGCCCGTGGGCGCGGATGTGGCCTATCCCACCGGCACCGGCTATCCTTTCGCAGGTTCCTATGCAGAACTGTCCTCGCGCCAGATCACCGCAGCCCTGCGCTATGAGCTGAACGAGAATTTCTCGGTCTATGGTGGTATCCGCGGCGTTCAGGTTGAGGGCGATGTCTATGTCTCGACACCGCTCTTCGCCTATGCGCTGAGCGCCGATACGGATCTCGAATTCGGCTACATGGTCGGCGCGGCTTATGAGCGCCCCGATATCGCCATGCGCGTTGCGCTGACCTATTTCAGCGAAGTCGACCTGAGCCTGTCCGGTGTGGAATCCCCCGCGCCCGCAGGCACACCGGAAGCTGCCATTCTGGCCGTGGCTCCCGCGACGTCATTCAACAACACCCTGCCCCAGTCGATCCTGCTGGAAGCGCAGTCCGGGATTGCGGCCAACACACTGCTGTTCGGCTCGATCCGCTGGACCAACTGGGACGGCTACGCAATCATGCCCAATGCCTACCCGGCCGGCAGCCTCGTGGATTATGATGAGGACGTCTGGACCTACACCCTCGGCATCGCGCGTCGCCTGAACGAAAACTGGGCCGTGTCCGCCACGCTCGGCTATGAGGCCGAACAGGACGGGTTCTCGGGCAACCTCGGTCCGACCGATGGCTTCACCTCGATCGGCCTTGGCGCGGAATACACCCAGGGTAACATGTCGATCGCAGCCGGTGTCCGCTATGTCATGATCGGCGATGCGAACACGCAGCTCAGCGCTGTGACCACCTCGGACTTCTACGATAACGACGTCGTGGCCTTCGGTCTGCGGGTTGGCTTCAACTTCTGAGCCTTCCCCAACACGTCACAAGATCAACCCCGGGCCGCCGCGTCCGGGGTTTTTCTTTGCGCAGGTTTCGGGTCGTTTGGCCAAAGGCAACGCGCTAAGCAAATCCCATGACAACCGACCGCATTCCCGCCCGAGCCTGGGCTGACCTGTTGCTCCTCAGCCTGATCTGGGGTGCCTCCTTTCTCTCGATCCGCGTGGCGCTGGATGAAATCGGGGTGTTTACCCTCGTGGCGCATCGGGTGGTCTGGGCCTGCGTGATCCTATGGGGATATGTGGCGCTGCGGCGCATGGCGTTGCCGCGAGACCTGCGCGTTTGGGGCGCTTTCCTGGTCATGGGGCTGCTGAACAACGTCATCCCCTTTTCACTGATGGCCTGGGGGCAGTTGCATATCGAGACCGGGCTGACCTCGATCTTCAACGCCGCCACTGCCGTCTTCGCCGTGCCCGTCGCCGCTGCCTGTTTTGCGGATGAACGGATGACCCCGCGCCGGGTGATCGGCGTTTCCGTGGCCTTCGCCGGGGTCGCCGTCGCCATCGGCCTCGACGCGCTGCGCAGCTTCGACATCCGATCGCTGGCGCAACTGGCCGTTCTGGCGGGAACGCTGTCCTACGCGTTCGCCTCGGCATGGGCGCGGGCGCGGCTCTCTCACCTTAGGCCACAGGTCGCCGCCGCCGGCATGCTGACCGGATCGAGCCTGATCATGCTGCCCCTTGCGCTGTGGCTGGAAGGGACGCCCACCCTGCCCGTCCACCCGCAATCCTTTGCCGCCATTGGCTATTTCGCGGTGATCGGCACGGCGCTGGCCTATCTGCTCTACTACCGGATCGTGCAGGCGGCGGGCAGCGCCAATGCGATGCTGGTGACGCTGATGATCCCGCCCGTGGCCATTGGCCTTGGCGCATTGGTGCTTGGCGAACGGCTGGCGCCCACGGCTTTCGCGGGCTTCGCGCTGCTGGCGCTCGGTCTTCTCATTCTCGACGGGCGGCTGTGGCGGGCGCTAAAGCGCTGAAATTCCGCATGGACGCACCGGGCCTTGCGCGGTATCGAATGCGGACCTCTGCGACCCATGGGAAAGCGACGCGCCATGAGCCTGATCTACAAGACCGCCCGCGACTGGCACGCGGCCCCCGACAAGCGGGTGCTGTTCTTTGGCATGTCCGGGCTTGGCAAAACGCATCTGGCCAACCTGCTGCGGGCCGAGGGGCACTGGTTTCACTATTCCGTCGATTACCGCATCGGCACCGCCTATATGGGCGAGCATATCTCGGACAACCTCAAGCAACAGGCGATGCAGGTGCCGTTTCTGGCCGAGCTGCTGAAATCGGATTCGATCTATGTCGGATCGAACATCACCTTCGACAATCTCGCGCCGCTGTCGACCTATCTGGGCAAGCCGGGCAACCCGGATCTGGGGGGGCTCAGCTTTGCCGAATACATGCGCCGGCAGGATCTGCACCGCCGCGCCGAGATCAACGCGCTGCTCGACACGCCGCATTTCATCCGCCGCGCGCATGATCTTTACGGCTACTCGAATTTCGTCTGCGACACCGGCGGGTCGATCTGCGAAGTGGTAGAGCCGGACAATCCCCGCGACGAGGTGCTGAAGACGCTCAGCGCCCATACGCTGATGATCTGGATCGAGGGCAGCGAGGATCACACCGATGAACTGATCCGCCGCTTCGACCGCGCCCCGAAGCCGATGTATTACCAGCCCCGGATCATGCGGCAGCTGTGGGACGACTTCAAACGCGAACGCGGGGTGAGTGCCGCCGATGTGGTGCCCGACGATTTCATCCGCTTCGCCTATGCCCGCGCGATCCGCCACCGGGTGCCGCTCTATGCCGGGATGGCCCGCAATTGGGGCCTGACCGTGCAGGCCAGCGACGTGGCCACCGTGCGCGATGCCAAGGATGTGACCGATCTGGTAGGCACCGCTCTTGAGAGCCACCGCTAACCCCCCTAAATCCACCCTTTCACCGCGCAACCCGGAGCCGTCCGATGCCCATCAAACTCCCTTCGACCCTGCCCGCCTATGACGTGCTCTCGCACGAGGGCGTCATGGTCATGGACGAGGATGCGGCGGCGCGTCAGGATATCCGGCCATTGCGGATCGGGCTTCTGAACCTGATGCCCAAGAAGATCCAGACGGAAAACCAGTTCGCCCGTCTGATCGGCGCGACGCCCCTGCAGATCGAGTTCAGCCTGATCCGGATGAGCGAACATCAGGCCAAGAACACCGCCGCCGCCCACATGGAAGAGTTCTACCGCCCCTTCACCGAAGTGGAGGCAACGGGCGAGAAGTTCGACGGGCTGATCATCACCGGCGCGCCGATTGAGCATCTCGACTTCGACAAGGTCACCTATTGGCAGGAACTTGGCCGCATCTTCGACTGGACCCAGACCCATGTGCATTCCACCTTCGGCGTGTGCTGGGGCGGGATGGCGATGATCAACCATTTCCACGGGGTCAGGAAACACATCCTCGACCACAAGGCATTCGGCTGTTTTCGACACATGAACCTCGCCCCGGAAACCCCTCTTCTCAGGGGATTTTCTGACGATCTGGTGATGCCGGTCAGCCGCTGGACGGAGATGCGGCGCGATGAGATCGAGGCGGTGCCGGGGTTGAAAGTGCTGCTGCATTCGGACGAGGTCGGGCCCGCTCTGGTCGAAGATCAGGGCCATCGGGCGCTCTATGTCTTCAACCATTTCGAATATGACTCGAACACGCTGAAACAGGAATATGATCGGGATGTGGCCGAGGGCACGCCCATCAATGTGCCGGTGAATTATTACCCCGATGACGACCCGTCCAAACCGCCGCAGAACCGCTGGCGCAGCCATGCGCATCTGCTTTACGGCAACTGGATCTCGGAAATCTACGAAACCACGCCCTTCGACCTGTCCCGGATCGGGCTCGACCGCACCGACCTGAGGGGCTGACCCATGGCCCTTGCCGCGACCACTCTGGCCGCTGCCGGGGCTCTGGCGGGGCTGACCCATTGGCGCGCGGGCGTTCGGGAAGCGCGGGCCGAGGCCAGTCACCCGCCGCTAGGGCAGCTTCTGGATGTGGATGGCGTGCAGGTCCATGCCCATGCCATGGGCAGCGGTCCCGACCTTGTGCTGATCCACGGGTCTTCCGGCAACCTGCGGGATTTCTCCTACGGGATGTATGCCCTGCTGGCGGATCGCTACCGGGTGATCAGTTTCGACCGGCCCGGCCTTGGCTATTCCGACCCGATCATGCCGCACGGGGCCTCGCTGGACCAGCAGGCGGCGGTGCTGGCGGCAGCGGCGCGGATGTTGGGGGCGACGCGCCCCATCGTGATGGGGCAGAGCCTTGGTGGCGCGGTGGCGCTGGCCTGGGCGCTGAACCATCCCGATCAGATCGCCGCGCTGGTGCCGGTCTCTGCCGTGTCGCACCCCTGGACGACCGGGCTTGGCACCTACTACAGCGTGCTGTCCAGTTGGCCGGGGCGGCATCTGCTGATCCCGGCCCTGACGGCCTTTACCCCCGACAGGGTGATTGACGACCAGATCGCCGCCATCTTCGCGCCCGAGGCCCCGCCGCCCGGCTACGCCGCCCATTTCGGCCCTCGCCTGACGCTGCGCCGCGCCTCCATGCGGGCCAATGCCTTGCAAAGACGGCATCTTTTGCGGTGGATCACCGCGCAAGAACCCCGCTATGGCGAGATCGAAGTACCCACGGAAATCCTGCACGCAACCGGCGATAGCGCCGTTGGCTACCATATCCATGCAGAGCCGCTGTCCCGCGCCATTCCCGGTGCCAACCTGACCGCGATAAACAGCGCCAGCCATATGCCGCATCACACCCATCCCGATCAGGTCGCCGCCGCCATCGACCGCGCCTCGGCCCGCGCCGGATTGCACTAGGCCACCGCGCGGCCCATATTGAACCAGAGCAGAGACAAGCAAAAAGGCGAGCCATGACCGACCTGCCCTTCGATGGCGCCATCAGCCAGTTCTACAGATCCGAGGCCCCGGACGCGGTGCGCAAGGCCATCAAGGATGCGAAGAAAGACAGCGTGCTGGACCCGTCCTTTCCCTATGACGAGAGGATGGACAAGAAGGACTACGAGGATCAACTTGAGGCGTTGCAGATCGAGCTGGTGAAATGCCAGGCCTGGGTCAAGGAAAGCGGCAAGCGGGTCGCCGTGGTGTTCGAGGGGCGCGACGCGGCGGGCAAGGGCGGCTGCATCAAACGGGTGCGGGAAAATCTCAACCCCCGTGTGGCCTCGGTCGTGGCGCTGTCGAAACCCACCGACCGCGAAGCCACGCAATGGTATTTTCAGCGCTACATTCAGCATCTGCCCGCAGGTGGTGAAATCCGGCTCTTCGACCGCAGCTGGTACAATCGCGGTGTGGTGGAGCATGTCTTTGGCTTCTGCACACCCACGCAGCGGCAGAACTTCTTTGGCCAGTTGCCGGAATTCGAGGACATGCTGGTGCGCGAAGGCATCCATCTGGTGAAGATCTGGCTCAACGTGGGTCGGGCCGAACAGCTGCGCCGCTTCCTCGACCGGGAAAGCGACCCGCTGAAGCAATGGAAGCTCAGCTGGATCGACGTCGAGGGGCTGAAGAAATGGGATGCCTATAGCGCCGCGATCAGCGAAACGCTGGAACGCGGCCATTCCGACGCCGCCCCCTGGACGGTCATCCGGTCCGACGACAAGCGCCGCGCGCGGCTGGCGGTGATCCGCAAGATCCTCTCCGGCCTCGACTATGACCGCAAGGACCATGACCTCGTGGGTCAACCCGACCCGGCCATCTGCGGCGGGCCAGAAATGTGGGCGGATCGCGCAGCGCATGGGTAAACGCGGCTACCATCACGGCAATCTGCGCCAGGCTCTGGTCGATGCGGCCCTTGTGCTGATCGAGCAGAAAGGCCCGACGGGGTTTACCCTGTCCGAGGCCGCCAAGACCGCTGGCGTAACGCCCGCCGCCGTCTACCGCCATTTCGAAGGGCGCGAGGCGCTGATCGCGGAAGGCGCGCGGCAGGGGCACGAGATTTTCGCCGACCTGATGGATTATGCGTTCGAAACCGGCGGCCCCTCGGCCCTGGCTGCGTTCGAGGCCACGGGTCGCGCCTACCTGGCCTTTGCCAAGAAATATCCCGGTCATTACATGGCGATGTTCGAAAGCGGCATTCCGATGAATGCCACCCCGGGTCTGGCCAGCGCCGCCGCCCGGTCGCGCGCCATCCTCGAAAAGGCCGCTGAAGCACTGTCGCAGCATATCCCGCCGGAAAAACGCCCGCCCGCCAGCATGTTCTCCGCCCATATCTGGGCGATGAGCCACGGGGTGGTGGAGCTCTTCGCCCGTGGCAAGCCCGGCGGCAATGCCCCCTTCCCGCCCGAGGAACTGCTGGAGGCCGGGATTGGCATCTACCTGCGGGGCCTTGGGCTGATCGACCCGGATCAGTGACCGCGCGGGCTTGACGCCCCTTCCCCCGCCCATGATGGTGACGCCTGACAAACAGACAGGAGCGCCGCGATGAGCCTACTCGACCCGCAGGATTGGAGCTTTCCCGTCCCGATCGCCTATGGCCCCGGCCGCCTGAAAGAGATCGCGGGCATGTGCCGGGATGCGGGCATGTCGCGGCCCCTTGTGGTGACCGACCGGGGCAGCGCCGGGCTTCCCTTTCTGGGCGACCTCATGCGCTTGCTGTCGGAGGGCGGTCTGCACGCCGCGCTCTATGCTGAGATTTCGCCCAACCCGCGTGATGACGAGATCGCCGGTGGCAAGGCGATGTTCCGCGATGGCGGTCATGACGGGATCATCGCCATTGGCGGCGGCAGCGGTATGGATGGCGGCAAGGCCATTGCGCTGACGGCCACGAATGACATCGACCTCTGGGCGTTCGAGTTCGAGCAGACCCCGCCCGACATGACCGCCCACGCCCCCTTCCCGCCGCTGATCACCATCCCGACCACCGCCGGGACCGGGGCGGAAACGGAAAGCACGGCGATGATCACCGACACCGCCAAGGGTATGAAATGGTGCATCTGGCATGCCGATCTGAAACCGGCGCTGGCGCTGCTGGACCCGGAAATCACGCTCGGCCTGCCCCCGCATCTGACCGTCTGGACCGGGGCCGATGCGATGGTGCATGCGATCGAGGCCTACTCTGTCCCCGGCTTCCATCCGCTTTGCGACGGTCTGGCGCTGGAAGGGTTGCGGCTGGTCGCCCGCTGGCTGCCCGTTGCGGTGGCAGAACCGGGCAATCTGGAGGCACGGGGCGGCATGCTGGCCGGGTCCTGCCTGGCCGGGGTGGCCTTCCTGAAGGGGCTTGGGCTGGTTCATGCGATTTCGCACATGGTCGGCGCGGAATATGACACGCAGCACGGGTTGACCAACGCGGTGCTGCTGCCCGCCGTTCTGCGCTTCAACGCCCCCGATATTGCCGACAAGGTGCCCGTGATGGCGCAGGCCATGGGGCTGGAGGACACCGGTTTTGACGCCTTCCACGCCCATATCTGTGGGCTGCTGGACCAGATCGGCATTCCCAAAACGCTGGCCGATATCGGCGTCCCCGCCGACTGCGCCCCCCGCATCGCCGCCAAGGCCATTCAGGACAGCGCCGCCGGAACCAACCCCAGGACGCTGACGGTGGAGGAGATCGTGCCGGTGATCGAGGAGGCCGTGACCAAGGGCCGCTGACCGATCAGCCCTTGTCGGGCGGGGTGTAATCCGTCCCGGCAGGGCCGTGGTATTTCTCGACCAGTTCGGCAGGCACTTCGCTGCCGTCATAGAGAAACGGCAAAATCCCCCGCCGGAGAGACCGGCCCCGCATGGCGGCGATATCGGCGTCCGATTTCGTCACCCGCTGCGACAGGCGCAGACCCCACCCGGCCAGCAGGCCCCGCATCCGCGCGATCTGGTCCTCATGGCCGGGGTCTCGGGCGAGGTCGTTCAACTCATCGGGGTCAGTTTCCAGATCGAACAGCATCGGGCGGAACCCGCCCTCGGCATGGATGAGCTTCCAGCGCCCGTCAAACACCATGAAAAGCCGCGCATCGGCGCTGCGGCTGACCAGCGTTTCACCGAAGGGGCGGGCGGAATAGTCGTATTCGCTGATGACGAAGTCACGCCAGTCCGGTGTTTCGCCGCGCAGCCATGGCAAGAGCGAGCGGCCCTCGATGATATGGCCCGGCACCTCGCCTCCCGCGACCTCCACGAAGGTGGCGGCCAGATCGAGCGATTCCACCAGTGCGTCGCAGGTCGTGCCACGGGTGGCATCCGCCTCTGCCCGCGGGTCATAGACGATCATTGGGATCTTGACCGAGGGGTCATGGAACAGGTCCTTTTCCCCCATCCAGTGATCACCCAGATAATCGCCATGGTCCGAGGTCAGCACGATCATCGTATCATCCGCCTTCCCGGTCCGGTCGAGATAGTCGAGGATCACCCCCAACTGGTCGTCACATTGCTTGATCAGGCCCATATAGGCGGGGATGACCTTCTGGCGCACCTCGTCCCGCTGGAAGGCCTCGGCCACCTTGCCCTTCAGGAAGGCCCCGAAAACCGGGTGGACGTCACGCCATTCGTCGTCGGATCGCGTTGGCGCGGGCACGTGATTGGCGCCGTACATGTCATGGTAGGGCGCAGGCACGATATAGGGCCAATGCGGCTTGATATAGGAGACATGGGCGCACCAGGGGCCGGTCTGCGCCTCCATGAACTCGATGGTTTTCTGGGTCAGCCACGGGGTTTCACTGTCTTCCTCGCGGATATTGGCAGGGAGGTCGCAATTGTCGAACATCCAGGCAGAGGCGATCTGGCCGTCCCTGACCCCGGCATTCGCATTCTGCGACCAGGGGTTATCCCCGTCATATCCCCTTGATTTCAGGTACTCATTATAAGGCGAGCGTTTCTCGTCATAGAACCCGTCCGGCCCTTCGGCCCACAGCCCGTCATCGCGCACCCATGCGTCAAACCCGCATTCCGCCTGCCGCGCACCGATCAGGCTGTCAGGCTCCAGCCCGAGCCGCGCCATGCCCTCTGCATCCGCCTTCATGTGTGTCTTGCCAATGAGCCAGCAGTCCATCCCCACCTTGCGCAGGTGATCGCCCATGGTCTGTTCGCCCACGCGCAGGGGGTAGCCGTTCCATTGCGCCCCGTGCGAGGACGCATAGCGCCCGGTGTAAAAGCTCATCCGGCTGGCGCCACAGATGGGCGACTGGCAATAGGCATTGGTAAAACGCAGGCCCTTTGCCGCCACCCGGTCGAAATTGGGCGTGTGCAGATGCGGGTGCCCTGCGCAGCTGAGATAGTCGAACCTCAGTTGGTCATACATGATGAACAGGATGTTCAAGTCTTGGCTCCTTCGCATCCCCGTGCCCGGATCTTGCAGAAGGATATCGAGCGGCACGCCCGCCCAAAAGCCCAAATGATCACCCGTTCAAAAGACAGGCCCCGCCATGGGTCATGACGGGGCCTGATTGATGATCGCAGAGCGTGGACGCTCAGCTTAGCTCCGCGCAGAATTCCTGAATCCGGGTGCAGGCCTTTTCAAGATTCTCGTCCGAGGTCGCGTAAGACACGCGGAAATTGGGGGAAAGGCCGAAGGCCCCGCCGAACACAACGGCGACGCCCTTTTCCTCCAGCAGCGCCGTTGCGAAATCCTCGTCGGTCTCGATCACTTTGCCACCCGGCGTGGTTTTGCCCATGCAGCCCGCGATGGAGGGATAGACGTAGAACGCGCCTTCAGGCGTCGGGCAGGTGATGCCCTTGGCCGCGTTCAGCATCTCGACCACCATGTCGCGGCGGCGTTTGAAGACGGCGTTGTTGGTGGCGATGTAGTCCTGGGTGCCATTCAGCGCCTCGACCGCCGCCCATTGGCTGATCGAACAGGGGTTGGACGTCGATTGCGACTGGATCTTGCGCATCGCGCCGATCAGGCTTTCGGGCCCTGCGGCATAGCCGATCCGCCAGCCGGTCATGGCATAGGCCTTGGACACGCCGTTGCAGGTGAGCGTGCGGTCATAAAGGCCCGGTTCCACCTGCGCGGGCGTCACGAATTCGAACCCGTCATAGACCAGGTGTTCATACATGTCGTCGGTCATCACCCAGACATGCGGATGGCGCATCAGAACATCGGTCAGCGCCTTCAGCTCCTCGGCATTGTAGCCCGCACCGGTCGGGTTCGAGGGCGAGTTGAAGATGAACCACTTGGTTTTCGGCGTGATCGCGGCCTCCAGCTCCTCTGCCGTCAGTTTGTAGGCGTTTTCGGCGCGGGCCGAGGCAATCACCGGCTCGCCGCCCGCCAGCAGCACCATGTCGGGGTAGCTGACCCAATAGGGCGCGGGAATGACCACCTCATCGCCGGGATTGAGCGTTGCCATCAGCGCGTTGTAGAGGATCTGCTTGCCGCCCGTGCCGATGCTGACCTGCTTGGTCGTGTAGCTCAGCCCGTTGTCGCGTTGCAGCTTGTCGCAGATCGCCTGTTTCAGCTCCACGATGCCATCGGGGGCGGTATACTTGGTCTTGCCCGCATCAATCGCCGCTTTCGCCGCGTCACAGATGTTCTGAGGCGTGTTGAAATCGGGTTCCCCCGCGCCGAGGCCGATCACGTCCTTGCCCGCAGCCTTGAGTTCCGCCGCAAGGGTGGACACCGCGATGGTCGGCGAAGGTTTCACGCGGGCCAGCGTTTCGGACAGGAAGGTCATCTGAATTCTCCAGGGTTGCGAGGGGGCCGGTCAATCGGTCCGGTTTACATCGGCTCTTGCCCTGCTTAGGGTCGCGATGCTTAACGATCAAGGGGCCAAAATGCCCCGTGGAAGGAGATGGAATGACCGACACGACCCCAGGCCAAGCGGATTGGTTCAGCGAAGAGATCGCCACGTTCGGAGATCGGCTTGCCGGTGCGCGCGAGGCGGCGGGAGTAAGTCAGGAAGACATGGCGCGGCGATTGGGTGTGAAACTCAAGACCGTTGTGGCCTGGGAAAACGACTGGAGCGAACCGCGTGCCAACAAGCTTCAGATGGTGGCGGGGCTGCTGAACGTGTCGATCCGCTGGCTGCTGACCGGGGAAGGCAGCGGCCCCGAAGACCCCGATCTGGTGGATGTGGAAGGTGACCTCAATCAGATCATCCTCGACCTGCGACAGATCCGGCAGGAGCACGCCCGGCTTGGCGAGCAGATGGGCCGCCTTGAAAAGCGGCTGCGCAAGACCCTCTCCAAGGAAGAAGGCCGCACATGAGCACCGAGCCGCGCGAGATTCGCCTCAAGCGCCTGCATATGCGGGCCTGGCACAGGGGCACCAAGGAAATGGACCTGATCCTGGGCGGATGGGCTGACGCGCATCTGAAATCGGCCGATGACGCGGCGCTCGATCTCTTTGAACGGGTGCTGGAAGAGGAAGACCAGGATCTTTACCAGTGGATATCCGGTCAGCGCCAAGCTCCTGAATACATGTCGGAATTCGCGCGGGTTCTGGCAGATGGCGCGGCATCGAAACAAAGCTCCTGAAAAACTGGGGCGCGTTTAACTCATTATTTGGAAATATCGGCAAGTCTGCGGGGCAAGCAGATATGCGGAGATCATGATGAGTTTGCACAGCCCCCTTGGCGAAACCTCCCGGCACGGTGTCATGCCGGGATATCTGGAATCCCTGTCGCTGGTGGAACGGCTGCACAGGCTCTTGCTCGACGTCATCAAGGACGAATTCGAGCGCGTGGGGGTGCTGGACATCAACGCCGTTCAGGCGCTCCTGCTGTTCAATATCGGCGATCACGAGGTGACGGCAGGCGAGTTGAAATCGCGCGGCTATTACCAGGGGTCGAATGTCTCTTATAACCTCAAGAAACTGGTCGAGATGGGCTATATGCACCACCAGCGCTGCGAGATCGACCGCCGGTCGGTGCGGGTGCGGCTGACCGATCGCGGCCGCGAAGTGCGCGATGTGGTGACCGGGCTGTTTCGCCGCCATGCGGACACGCTTCAGGAAAAAGGTGTGCTCGGGCCCGATGGCATCGACCAGGTGAACCATTCGCTGAAGCGCATGGAACGGTTCTGGACCGACCAGATCCGCTATATCTACTGAGCTGTGCCGGGGTTTGCAGGACACTCCCGGCACCGGTTCGGGGCATATTGCGCGATTGGCATGCGCCGTTTTCGCCCCCCTGCCCTGTTGCCCGCCCGACCTGCGCCTCCCGCGCCCGGATCGCGGCCCTGCCCCTCCTCCCGCATCACGCGGTAGTCATTTCGATAGGGCGCGCAGCAAGCGGGCACGGCCTGCCGGTACTGCGCGGATTTCCAGCCCGGTGAACACATGCAGCGTATCGAGATCCGGGTCGACCACCGCATGATCGCTGACCCAGCCCCCCATCAGCAGATAGGTCCGCAACAGCGGCGGCATACCGGATTGCGCGAGCCGCGGGTCCGGGGCGGTGCCGGTCAGGGTCGGGAACTCGATCACCCGGCCCGCCTTGATCCCGGGCCGCCAGCAGTCCGGCGCGACATGACGTTGCCGCAACAGCGCGAAGGCATCGGCATAGGGCGCGGCATCGGTTCCCCGGAAGGACGAACAGCCAAACAGCATCTCGACCCCGTCGCGGTCCACCAAAGCGGTCATGGTTCCCCACGCCAGACGCAGGATGTCAGGATCGTGCTTCAGCGGATCCATGCAGAACCGGCCCATTTCGACCATCGGGCGCGCGAAACCCGCAAGACCGGAGAGCTCGTAATACTGGGCAGAGTAGCTGCGCGCGATCTCTGCACCGCTTTCCAGAAACAAAAGCCTGTAGCAGCAGACAAGCCGACCGGTCGCGCTCTCCTCTATCAGGACATGGCGACACAGCCTGTCGAACCTGTCGTGATCACGCGCAGCCCGATCCTGCCGCCCGCCCCGAAAACATCGGAATCGCAGTCTCTGGGCCGCGTGGAGATCGCCCTCGGAGCGGGCAAATCGGGCCGTGAATCGGCCCCGTGTCAGCGTCAGCGGTCGGTTCATGCGCTGAACCTCTATACTCCGGCGCCATCGGGCAGACGGCGCTTACCATTGCTCATACACTGGTACTGTGGGGGCATGACATCAAGACGACAAGCCTCAACCTGCCGAAATGATCATCGGGGGGGCGCCCATGCCTGAACAGCCGGTCAGTTGCCGTTCAGCGCTTCGGCGATGTTCACCCGACCGACGCTGCCGATCAGTTGCCGCAGGAAGGTGACTTCCTGAATGTTGGATTCGGTCACACGACGCGAAAAGCGTACGATTTCCCCGTCCTCCAGTCCAAGTTCCCGGATGTTTTCCACCGTCCCGCGACTGTCGAAGCTGATCGCCACGATATCCCGCTCCACCACTTCGGGGGCGTTGTAGGTGAAATGGCGGTGACGCGAGGCGACATAGAACCAGGTGCTTTCCGACACGACGCCGGAGGCCGCAGGGCGACCGATGGTTTCCGCCACGCTGTCACGGGTATCGACGCCGGGCAGGATCATCTCCAGGTCTTCGGCGGGCGGGATGTAGCCGTGATTTGTGTAGGTCGCCGCACAGGCGCTCACACCAAGGGCCAGAAGACCCGCGAGAATCAGCCGTCCGCCTCGAAGCTGTCTGATCATCTGCCCTGATCCTCCTGCACGCCCAATCGCACCGGGCTCTTGCAAGGCCCGGCAAAGCTTTCTATCGGCTTAACCGACCATGGCGCACAGGGCAAGTTCCGCGTAAGCTGCCCGACGCCGCGCCGCATCGAACAGGAGCAGCCGATGACCCAATCCAAGCCTGCCGAGCCCGGATACGCGCTGTCGGATCTGTCCACCAAGACCCCGACCCGGTTCGAGATCGTGCCCGATGCCCCGGCCCGCGCGGACCTGGCGGCGGATCTGGGCATTGACGGGATTCGCAAACTGCGCTTCGCCGGGGAAATCCGGGCCGACGGCAAGCGTGACTGGCGGCTCGACGGCAAGCTAGGGGCGACGGTGGTGCAGCCCTGCGTGGTGACGCTGGCCCCGGTCACGACCCGGATCGACGTGGAGGTGACGCGACGCTTCCTTGCCAGGATGCCCGATCTGGCTCTGGATGAGGATGGCGAGGCCGAGATGCCCGAGGATGACACGATCGAGCCGCTCGGGTCCCATATCGACCCCGCGACGGTCATGGCCGAGGCGCTGGCGTTGAACCTGCCTCTCTATCCCCGCGCCGACGGGGCCGAGCTCGGCTCTGTCAGCGTTGCCGAACCGGGCGTCGTGCCGCTGACCGACGAGGCCGCGAAACCCTTTGCGGCGCTTGCGGAATTGCGCGATAAGCTTGGCAAGCCGGATGCCGATGACAGCACGGATTGACGCGGGATACCGGGGTGGTGATTAGGGCTTGCATGACGGGGGAATCCGAGTATGTTCCCGGCCTCATTCGCCGCGTAGGACTGACGCGCCGTTCGGGCGCTCCCGGCCGGTCCGGACCAGCCGGAACGACGCATGCAAGGCGGATACGAGACAGAACGATTTGAAAGACGCAAGCGGGGCAAAGCTGCCACAGCCCACCCTGCAAAAACACCGAGGTTGAGACATGGCTGTCCCCCAGAATAAAGTCACCCGTTCGCGCCGGAATATGCGTCGTGCACACGATTCGCTGACCGCAGGCAATCCGAACGAGTGCCCCTCTTGCGGCGAACTCAAGCGCCCGCACCACATCTGCCCGTCCTGCGGCACCTATGCAGATCGCGAAGTGATCGCGCAGGCGGACGAGATCGACCTGGACGACGACGCAGCGTAACGCAGCGGGTTCGTCCAAGGCAGGTCCAACATGGCAGACACAGCACGAGCAAGCGACGTTTCAACGTCTGAGATCGTGCTGTCAATCGACGCCATGGGCGGGGATCGCGGGCCGTCGGCCGTTGTCGACGGCATGGCGAAATCCGCCGCCAAGAACCCAAGTCTGAGCTTCATCGTTCACGGCAACAAGTCCGAGCTGGAAAGCCTCATCGCCCGCAAGTCCGAACTTGCCGGGCGTTGTGACATTCGCCACGCCGCAGATGTCGTCACCATGGAGGACAAGCCAAGCCAGGTCATGCGGTCTGGCAAGGACACCTCCATGTGGTCGGCCATCGAATCGGTGCGCAACCGCGAGGCGACCGTGGCCATCAGCTGCGGCAATACCGGCGCGCTCATGGCCATCAGCATGGTGCGCCTGCGCAAGATCGAGGGCGTGAACCGCCCCGCCATCGCCTGCCTCTGGCCATCGCGCAATCCGCACGGGTTCAACATCATGCTTGATGTCGGGGCCGATATCCGCGCCGATGAAACCGAGCTTCTGCATTATGCCCTCATGGGGGCCTCCTATGCGCGCAACGGGCTTGGGCTTCGGCGCCCGCGGGTCGGGCTGCTGAATGTCGGCACCGAGGAATTCAAGGGCCGGGCAGAATTGAAGCTCGCCTCGCAGAATATCGCCGCGGCCGCGAATGCCGCGAATTTCGAGTATGTGGGCTTTGTCGAGGGCGGTGACATCCCGTCTGATCGGGTCGACGTGATCGTGACCGATGGCTTCACCGGCAATGTCGCCTTGAAAACCGGCGAAGGCACGGCCGGGCTGATCCGCGACTTTCTGGGCGAAGCCTTCCGCTATTCCATCCTGTCGAAACTGGCCGCCGTGCTGGCCTATACCTCGTTGCAGCGCCTGTCGCGGCGGATCGACCCGCGCCGGGTGAATGGCGGGGTCTTCCTGGGCCTGAACGGGACGGTGGTCAAATCCCATGGCTCCTCGGACGGAACCGGGGTGTCGGCGGCGATCAAACTGGCGGCAGAACTGTCGGCAGCCGGGTTCAGTGACCGTCTGGCCGCGCGTATCGCGGCATCCGAACGGGCGATTGCCCAGGTGAACGGAGGTTCCGAAGAATGACCGGAGAAACCGGCGCAAAGACCCGTCGAGCCGTCGCGGTCGGCATTGGCCACTACCTGCCCGAGCGCGTTGTCCCGAATTCCGAGTTCGAGGCCATGGTCGACACGTCCGACGAATGGATTCGCGCCCGCTCCGGCATCGAACGCCGCCACTTTGCGGACGAAGGCGAAACCACCTCCGATCTGGGCATCAAGGCCGCCCGCGCCGCGTTGGACAATGCCGGGCTGACGCCGGACGATATCGACGCCATCATCGTCGCCACATCGACCCCCGACCTGACCTTCCCCTCCGTCGCCACGATGATCCAGGCGGGCCTTGGCATGCGCCACGGCTTTGCCTTCGATGTGCAGGCGGTCTGCGCGGGCTTCATCTACGCGCTTTCGACCGCCAACGCCTATGTTCTGGCGGGCCAGGCCAAGCGCGTGCTGGTGATCGGCGCCGAAACCTTCAGCCGCATCATGGATTGGACAGACCGCACCACCTGCGTGCTGTTCGGCGATGGCGCGGGTGCGCTGATCCTGGAGGCGCGGGAAGGCGACGGGTCCAGTGCCGATCGTGGCATCCTGTCGGTCGATCTGCATTCCGACGGACAGTTCCGCGACCTGCTCTATGTGGATGGCGGCGTGTCGCGCACGCAATCCAGCGGCGTGTTGAAGATGGAAGGCAAAGAGGTCTTCCGCCACGCCGTTGAAAAGCTTGCACAAACCGCGCATACAGCGCTGGATCGCGCCGGGCTTGGGGCCGATGATGTGGACTGGATCGTCCCCCATCAGGCCAATCTGCGCATCATCACCCGCACCGCCCAGAAGATGGGTGTCGGCATGGATCGGGTCATCGTCACGGTGCAGGATCACGGCAATACCTCTGCCGCGTCGATCCCGCTGGCGCTGTCGGTGGGGGTGGCAGAGGGCCATATCAAACCGGGCGATCTGCTGGTCGCAGAGGCCATCGGCGGCGGCCTGGCCTGGGGTTCGGCGGTTCTGCGCTGGTAAGGCGGCAAGGCCCCGCTTGTAAGGTTTGCGCCCAAGCCCTTGATATTGACTTGCTATCCGTGAAGGCGCAGGATGGTGCAGCCACCCTGGGAGGACAGTCATGACCGGCAAGACCCTGACACGCATGGACCTGAGCGAAGCCGTGTTCCGAGAAGTAGGATTGTCGCGCAATGAAAGCGCCGGCCTTGTCGAGCGGGTGCTTGAACTGATGTCCGACAGCCTTGTGGACGGCGAGCAGGTCAAGATTTCCTCGTTCGGGACCTTCTCGGTCCGCTCCAAGACGGCCCGCGTCGGCCGCAACCCCAAGACCGGCGAAGAGGCCCCGATCCCGCCCCGCCGGGTGCTGACCTTCCGGCCCTCGCATCTGATGAAGGACCGGGTTGCCGCTGGCAACAAGGGGTAAGACCGCATGGCCGACAAGTCGCCTCAGGCCTTCCGCACCATCCGCGAGGTGGCCGATTGGCTGGAGGTCGAGGCCCATGCCCTGCGCTTCTGGGAAAGCAAGTTCAGCCAGATCAAGCCGGTGAAACGCGCTGGCGGGCGTCGTTACTACCGCCCCGCTGACATGCGGCTGATTGGCGGCATCAAGACGCTGCTCCACGATCAGGGCCTGACGATTCGCGGCGTCCAGAAGCTGATCCGCGAGGAAGGCGTGACCCATGTGGCTGCGCTCTCGCCGCCGCTCGACGAGGATCTGGACAGCGGCGCAGAGGATCAGGTGGTTGAGGCCATTGCCGTCGAAGACACGGCGCCGCGAACGGCCGGGTTCATAGATATCGAGGCGCTGGCGGGGGAAGATGCCCCGGCGGATGCGGAACCACTCGTTGCACAGCTGCACGAGGACCGATCCGAGCCGGAAGCGCCTGCGGAGGAGCCCCCTGCCCCTGAACCCGAGGTTATCGCCGAAGCCGCTTCGTCAGAAGCAAGCGAACCCGAACCCGAACCCGAACCCGAACCCGAACCCGAACCCGAACCGGCGGACACCGCCATCGCTGCCATGGCAAGCGCGGAGGTGGACCTGTCGGAAGAACTGGACGAGGACGCCCCACCGACCCCTCTGTCAGAGCTACGGGCGCTGATCCACGGCGCGGTCCCCTTCTCGCTTTCGCAGCAGCAGCAACTGGCCCCGATGGTCGCCCGGCTGGAAGCCTTGGCAAACCGGCTGGACGGTCGCGGACATTCGGCCTGATCTAATTTGAAGATGTGCGATTTTCCGGCCTATTCCCGCTTGCACCCCGCAGCAAAATCGCTAGAACAGCCGAACGTCGGGCTATGGCGCAGCCTGGTAGCGCGTCCGTCTGGGGGACGGAAGGTCGCAGGTTCGAGTCCTGCTAGCCCGACCAACACCTAAAACCGCTCTTGCCCATCCGGGCGGGGCGGTTTTCCGTATCAGGAGGACGCGATGCCAGCCGATCAGACCCAGCCCGGCGTTCTGCCCGATCACGCGATCCACGCCATGGCGGCGCGCGGCGAAATCCTGACCGATCTGCCCTTTGCCGATACGCAGGTGCAGCCTGCCAGTCTCGATCTGCGGCTTGGGACCGTGGCCTATCGCGTGCGCGCCTCGTTCCTGTCCGGCGAAGGGCGCAGCGTGGCGGACCGGCTGGAAGAATTCACCATGCATGAGGTCGATCTGACAAAGGGTGCGGTGCTGGAAAAGGGCTGCGTCTACGTGGTGCCGCTGATGGAATCGCTGGCGCTGCCGCCGGGAATCACCGCCGTGGCCAATGCCAAAAGCTCCACCGGGCGGCTCGACCTGCTGACCCGCGCGATCACCGATAACGGGGTGGAGTTCGACCGGATTGCGGAAGGGTACAAAGGCCCGCTTTATGCCGAGATCTGCCCGCGCAGCTTCTCGGTTCTGGTGCGTCCGGGCATGCGGCTCAATCAGATCCGGTTCCGGTCCGGTCAGGCGGTGCTGTCGGATGCCGACCTGCGCGCGCGCCATGCCGAGGCACCGCTTGTCTCGGGCAAGGCGGTCATTGACGACGGGCTTGGCTTTTCCGTCGATCTGCGCCCTGCTGCGGGAAATCTGGTGGGCTACCGCGCAAAGCCGCATACGGGGGTGATCGACCTCGATCTGATCGGCCACTATGATCCGGCGGAGTTCTGGGAAAAGATCGAAACAGACGAGGGCCGCATCATCCTCGACCCCGGTGCCTTCTATATTCTGGTCAGCCAGGAGGCGGTGACAATCCCGCCCGATTGCGCCGCCGAAATGGCCCCCTACCTGGCCATGGTGGGCGAGTTTCGGGTGCACTATGCGGGCTTCTTCGACCCCGGTTTCGGCTATGGCCCTGCAGGTGGCGCGGGCGCGCGCGGGGTGCTGGAGGTGCGCTGCCACGAAGCGCCCTTCGTGCTGGAACACGGTCAGGTCGTGGGGCGGCTGGTCTATGAGCGCATGGCGGCGCTGCCGGAGGTTTTGTACGGGTCCGATCTGGCCTCGAACTACCAGGGTCAGGGCCTGAAACTATCCAAGCATTTCAAGATGTAACGTGGCGACGTTCATCTCAGGATAGCGGAATAATAGAGCAGCCCGTAGCGCGCCAGATCCTTGGAAAACCCGTTCCAGAGAGCCGAGAACGCCACCGGGTCCAACCGCTCAGCCGCCGCGATTTCAGACAGAGATTTACGTCCGTCCACATGGCGCAGCAGGCCCACAACAGCGCCAGACACCGGGATCTCGACCTTTTCGCCGCCAAGGTTCAGGGGCAGCACCCCCTTCTTGGCAATCGCCTGCACGACCTTTGCGGCATTCCCCCCCTTGAAATGCGGCACCGATTGCGGCGTCGGCTGCGCCACGCGGCCCTCGGCTTTGCCTGCTGGAACCGCGTAGAGCACATGGGTCTTGATCGTCCCGCGCAGCTTTTCGGCGATTTCCATCCGGGTCAGCGGATCAATCCCGACCAGAAGCCCCGGATCACCGATGTAAGGCGCGGGATCATAGGCAAAAGCCTGCGGCGAGCCCACCGATTCCAGCCCGGCGGCAGTCAGCGCCTCGTGCAATTGCCGGATCGTGTAGGGCCGGTCCTGACTGTGCAAAAGCAGGTCATAAAACCCCGCATCGCCCTGTTCATGGTCGACCAGAACCGTGTTGCGCTTGAACGGGTGGCCCTCCGGCAGGCGCGCATAGATGGCCTTCGCCGCCTTCAGCCGTTCCTTGGGGCTGCCTTGCAGCAGCGCACCGAACGCCTCCTGCAGCGGGTAGACGCCGGACCGGCCATAGGGCGCATAGACCATCAGGCCGATGCCGCCATCGGGGGCCAGCGCCCCGGACAGCGCGTTGAACCCCTCCTGCGGATGGGGCAGGTGATGCAGCACACCGCAGCAGTCGATATAGTCGAACGGCCCGTATTGCGCGGCATTGAGCAGCGACCCGGTTTCAAAGCGGATGCCTGTTAGCCCGCGCACCTTGGCCCGTTCCTCGGCTACTTTCCGGGCAGAGCGTGACAGGTCCAGATAGGTGATCTCATAGGGTTTTCCGGCCGTGGTCATCACCTGCGCCAGCTGGATCAGCGCGTCACCCGTTCCACCGCCCGCCACCAGCACCCGCAGGGGCCGCGACCAGTCGCGTTTGCCTGCGAACAGGAAATGATCCAGCTCCACCGGGTGCGAAGGCGACCCGGTGATCAGACGTCTCTTTTCGTCCGCCGGGTCACGTTCCGGGTAGGGATAGGCGTTGTACTGGTCTTCGATCTGGCTCATGCGCCCTGCCCTGCGGTCTCGACAGGGTGGATGTCAAGGCCCGCGCGCTGTTCCTCGCTCAGCTTTGTCCACGGGACCACCCAGGTGTGAATGGAAAACACCACCGCGCGGGTTTCCGGCAGGCGCAAAAGGCTTTGGCGTTCGGACCGCAGGTATTCCGCCCGGCCCTGCGGCGGGTCACGCCGGTCATCCTCCCGGCGTGGCTGGTAGAGCGACGGATCGTGATACAGCAACGCATTGGCGCGCCACAGCGGCCGGTCCACATGCAGCGCATCGAACAGCCGCTGAACGCGGGCGGCCATGTTGTCCGTATACTCCTCCACCGGGACGTGAATGCGCGTCATGGGGTGGCCGATCTTCTGGGCCAGGGTCCAGCTTGCGGGAAAGCACAGGGCTGCTGCGGTCAGGATGTGCTCACCCTCGCCCCCGTTCTGGTCCAGCAGGCACAGGTCCTCCTGCACCAACCGCGCGGCCCCTATCAGAGGGTGGTCGGCCGTCACGTCAATTGTCACCCCATCAGGGCGCGTCACCACATTTCCAGCCCGCCTATACCCGTCATCCAGCCGCGACAGCACCAGCGCCAACAGCTCCTCTGCTGCTGCCATCGCTTCTGGCAAGGCACGGAATACATCTTCCCGCCGATCTGCCAGCAACCGGTCGCGCAGGGCCATCTGGGCGGCGAACGCCTCGTCCCGGACCAGCCACTCGCCCATATCGAGCGGCTGGATTCCGGGCAGCCGCCGCGTGGCGGGATGCAGCCAGGGCGCGAAGGGCAGGCTGTTTTGGCAGATTTCTTCCATTTTCGACCTCTCTCATGCCGCAAAACGGCGCGCCGCCCGGGGCGTTCGCCGCCACTCTGACGCAAAGACCTTGGGAGCTTTCGTCATGAATGAAGCCTATCGCCTGCCCGCGCGCAAGATCGACCCGACCAAGGGCGTGTCCCTGCCTGACGGCACGTTAAACGACAATGACCGGATCGAGATCGGCCCGACCCCTTTGGCCTATGCAGAATTCGAGGCGGCGGGGCTGATCCTGCCCAATCTGCCCGCCATGCGCCAGTACCGGCTGACCCGGCTGGTCGACAAGATCAACGAGCGTGGGCTTGGCGGTCTTTTGATGTTCGATCCGCTCAACATTCGCTACGCCACCGACTCAACCAACATGCAGCTGTGGAACACCCATAACCCGTTCCGCGCCTGCCTGGTCTGCGCCGATGGCTACATGGTGCTGTGGGACTACAAGAATTCGCCCTTCCTGGCCGATCACAACCCGCTGGTGCGCGAGGTTCGGTCCGGCTTTGACCTGTTCTATTTCGACCGAGGCGACAAGCTTGACCAACAGGCGCAGGCGGTGACCGGCGAGGTGGAAGAACTGATCCGCGAACATGCCGGCGGCAACAAGCGGCTGGCGGTGGACAAGATCATGCTGCACGGGCTGCGCGCATTGGAGGCGCGGGGCTTCGACGTCGTGGAAGGCGAAGAGGTTACCGAAAAGGCCCGCTCGATCAAGGGCCCGGACGAGATCCTCGCCATGCGCTGCGCGATGCTGGCCTGTGAGGCCTCGATGGCCGAGATGGAGGCCGCGACCGAACCCGGCATGACCGAAGACGACATCTGGGCGGAACTGCACAAGGCCAATATCCGGCGTGGCGGCGAGTGGATTGAAACACGACTGCTGGCCACCGGCCCGCGCACCAACCCGTGGTTCCAGGAATGCGGCCCCCGCGTGCTGCAAAATAACGAAATCCTGGCCTTCGATACCGACCTCATTGGCTGCTACGGCATCTGCTCGGACCTGTCGCGCACCTGGTGGATCGGCGATGACGACCCGCGCCCCGACATGATCCACGCCATGCGCGTGGCCTATGATCACATCATGACCAATATGGAAATGCTGAAACCCGGCGTTCACTTCAGCGAGTTGACCAAGAACACCCATGTGCTGGAACCGCAGTATCAGAAGCAGAAATACGGCTGCCTGATGCATGGTGTGGGGCTGTGCGATGAATGGCCCCTGATTGCCTATCCCGATCACGCGGTCGAGGGGGCGTTCGACTATGTGCTGGAACCGGGCATGACGCTCTGTGTCGAGGCGCTGGTCAGCCCCGAGGGCGGCGATTTCTCGATCAAGCTGGAGGATCAGGTTCTGATCACCGAAGACGGGTATGAGAACCTGACCAGCTATCCGTTCGACGAACGGCTTCTGGGCTGGCGGGACTAGGGGGCGGCAACACGCGCGACAAGGCCATAGTGGTCGGACCCGAACAGAGGGCGGCGTTCATTGCGGCCGGGCGTCGGGGCGAAGACCATGTCGATGGGAAGCGGCGCGCCGTAGGGGAAGATCGTGGGCAGCCGCTGACCCACCCTATGCGTACCCGTCGCCGCCGCGATGGAGCGCACGGAATGCCCCCAAGGCACCATGTTGAAATCGCCACCGATGATAACCGGCCCTTCCAGCGCGTCCAGTTGCGGCAACAGCCGTGCCACCTGCCGTGCCTGACCATGCGGCCAGGGCCAGTGCAAGTGGATGGACAGCGCCCAGACCGGGCCGTTCGGCCCCTCGACCCGCAGCCCCGCCATGCCGCGCCTGTCCGAACAGATGCCGTCGCCGATGGCGGGAAACCGTGACAGCACGGCCATCCCGCTCCAGGCCGAGAAGCGGCAGAATTGCTGGTGGGGATAGTCGTCTTCCAGCAGGGCCAGCAACGGGACGTTGCGATCCGAGACCTCCTGCAACATCACCAGATCGGCGCCGCTGTCGCGGATATCGGCGACCAGCGCCCGGCTGGCGACGTTCCCGGCCCAGAGGTTCTTTTGGTAGACCGTGATCCCCTGCCCGTCCGGTCCCGCCACTATCCTTGCAGCACACAGCACGATCAGGACCGATGCCGATACCCCGGCCCCGGACCAGACCAGCGCCCGCGGTCGTGCCAGAAGCAGCACCAGGACCAAGCACCCTGCCGCTGCCGGAATGCGCAGCAATGCCAGCGAATCGAGCGCCGGATGAAGCGCCCCGGCAAATCCCGCCAGCAGCAGGGCTGAGCATGCGATTGCCGCGACCCACCCCGATCCGCGAAGGATACGGCTGATCCAGTGGGCGCTTTGCTTCATCGGGCCTCCGGCATGGCGCTTGGCATGGCTGGAAAGGCATCAGGTTTTGCCCTGCCCGTCCAGCCCCGCGCCAGAATGCTGGCGATACACGCGGTAAAACGCCCGTCCGAGGTCAGTCGAGGTAGTGTTGGCACGCCTCCTCCAAGGCGCTGTTGGCCCGGTCAATCGCCCGATCCGCAGCGCCGGTGATCTGTATCGCAAGGCCCATCCGCATGTTTTCAGCCGCCAAGGCCAATGCAGCGCGGCGCCGAAAAGCCTCCACCCGGCTGATCGCGACATAGCGATTGATGGCAACCTGCAGCAACGCATCGGCGCGGGCCATGGCCGCCCGGTGTTCCCTGGGCGAGGCCCCCTCCTGCATTGCCTGTTCCACGGCCAGAGCCCGCCCCGCACAATCCGCCAGCGCCATTTCCTCCAGCGACAGCGCGGTCCCGGTCTGCGCCCGCGCAACGCCCCCGTTCAAAACAAGGAACGCGGTGGACAGGAGGAACAGGACAAACATGCGCAATCTACCGATCCCTTCCTCGATCGCGGCAAACCTATCGGACGAAGCTTTCAAGACTGTGAACAGACGGCCATGGGCGGTCACTGCGTCACACGGGCCAACACGCCCCCGTGAGGCGGGTTGCGAAACCGGCGGGGCATCGTCAGTCTTCTAGGGCACGCACCCGAAGGACGCCCCACATGCCCACTGATCGCTTCACATTTCCCGGCCATGCCGGGCACGACCTTTCTGCCCGGCTGGACATGCCGGAAGGCCCGCATCTGGCCACGGCCATCCTCGCCCATTGCTTTACATGCGGGAAAGACATTGCAGCGTCGCGCCGGATTGCAGCGCGACTGGCGGGAATGGGCATCGCGGTGTTGCGCTTCGATTTCACCGGGTTGGGGCATTCGGGCGGCGAGTTCGAGAACACTTCGTTCAGCTCCAACGTGGATGACCTTCTGGCCGCGGCCGAGGCGTTAACCGCCCGCGGCATGGCCCCTGCGATGCTGATCGGCCATTCGCTTGGCGGGGCTGCGGTGTTGAAGGCGGCGGGACGGATCGACAGCGTCAGCGCCGTGGTGACCATCGGTGCGCCCTTCGATCCCGGCCATGTCACCCAGAATTTCGGCAATGCATTGGAACGGATCGACAGCGACGGCGTGGCCGAGGTGCATCTGGGCGGGCGTCCCGTGCGCATCGGCAAGGGGTTCGTGGAGGATGTGCGGGCCGAGGCGCTCGGGCCCGCGATTGCCAGCATGAAGAAGGCGCTACTGGTGCTGCACGCCCCGCGCGACAACGTTGTGGGGATCGAGAACGCGACCGAGATCTTCCTGGCCGCGAAACATCCCAAAAGCTTCGTCACGCTCGATGATGCCGATCACCTGATCAGCCGCCCCGAGGACGCGGAATACGCCGCCGAGGTCATCACCGCATGGGCGGGGCGCTACCTGCCCTTGCGCAGCCCCGCCCCGCCCATTGGCGCGCCCGAGGGTGTGACCCGCGTGTCGGAGGCTGATCCGAAGGGCTTTCGGCAGGACGTTCAGGCGGGACTGATCCACCACGCGGTGGCGGACGAACCCATTGCCTATGGCGGCACAAATCAGGGGTTCACGCCTTACCAGTTCCTTGCTGCCGGTCTGGGCGCCTGCACCTCGATGACGATCCGCATGTATGCCCGCCGCAAGGGCTGGCCGCTCGATCATGTGTCTGTCGATGTGACACATGACAAGGTGCACGCGCAGGACGCGGGCGGGCAGGACGCGCGGATCGACCGGTTCATGCGTCGGATCACGCTTGTGGGCAGTTTGGACGACGCGCAACGCGAACGGCTGCTCGAGATCGCCGACAAATGCCCGGTCCATCGCACTTTGGAACATGGCGCGACGGTTGAGACAGAGCTTATGCCGGTCCCGGCTTGATCCAAATCAATGCATTTGCAACGAGATCCGTGCCTTCTGACCCCGAACAGGAAGACAGGAGGCCCCGATGGGCATTTTCAAGACTCTCAGCGACAGTGCCGGTCTGGTGGACGATATGGCCGACCGGTTGGATGTGGACCTGACCCATATTGGCGGTCTGGACGTGGAAAGCTCTGCCTTGGCCTATCGATCCATGGTGTTGTCCTGTACCGCTTGCAAGCAACACGAGGATTGCCGTCGCCTGCTGGACAACAACGCCAAGCTGGAGGACGCACCGTCCTATTGCCGCAACCGCGATGTGATGCACCGCGCCTGAGGGGGCTCAGGTCTCGGTCTGGATCGGCAACAGCGTGGTGGACTTGATCTCCTCCATGCTGAGCAGCGCCGTGACGTTGTGAATGCGCACCTCTGAAATCAGCGCCTGATAGAACCGGTCATAGGCCCGCGCATTGGCCACGCGCACCTTGAGAATATAGTCGATATCGCCCGCCAGCCTGTGTGCCTCCAGCACTTCAGGGCGGCTTTGCAGCGCGTGCAGGAACCGTTGCTGCCAGTCCGATTCATGTTCCGACGTGCGGATCAGCACGAAGAAACAGGCCTCCAGCCCAAGCGCCTCTGCATCCAGCAGAACCGTCTGCCTCCCTATGATCCCCGCCTCTCGCATCTTGCGGATTCGGGACCAGACAGGCGTCTTGGACGACCCGACTTTCCTGGCGATGTCATCCAGCGACTGGCTGGCATCTTCCTGCAGTGCAGCGAGGATTTTCCGATCCAACGCGTCGATTTGGGCAGACATTCGCGCCCCCTTTCCGTTCAAGAACACCGAGCAACTCAAGCAGCCCAATAGCAAACATATGTTCTTATTCACAAGCCCATCTGGCGCATAATTGGAAAATTGTCCTACATTGGGGGCGGAAACTGGAATGACAGGATCAGCCCGAATGAAACATTTTCCGATCTTCCTCTCGGTCGAAAACCGGCGCATCCTGCTGTCTGGCGGCGGCGAGGCCGCATTGGCGAAGCTGCGGCTTCTGCTCAAGACCGAAGCGCGGGTCGAGGTCTATTCCGACAGCCCCGCGCCAGAGATTGCCGCCTGGTCCGATGAGGGCCGCCTGACCCTGCACCGCCGCGCGCTTGCGCCCGCCGATCTGCCCGGCGCGGTGCTGGTCTATGCCGCCGATGAGGATGAGGCACAGGATGCCCGGATCAAGGCCATTGCCGAAGGGGCCGGCCTGCTGGTCAATATCGTCGACAACCTGCATGACAGCGCCTTCATCACTCCTGCCATCGTCGACCGTGATCCGGTGACTGTGGCCATCGGCACCGAAGGGGCGGCCCCCGTTCTCGCCCGCGCCATCAAGCGCGACCTGGAGGAGAAACTGCCCGTCACGCTCGGCACGCTGGCGCGCATCGGCAAGGCGTTTCGCGGCGCGGTGGAGGCCCTGCCCTTCGGGCGAAAGCGGCGCGACTTCTGGGCGGAGTATTATTTCGACACCGGCCCCAAGGCGCTGGCCGAGCGCGGTGAACAAGGCGTGCAGGATGGTCTGCGCGCGCTTCTGGCCGAGCATCTGACCGCCGCGCCGCGCGAGGGACATGTGGCGCTTGTTGGCGCAGGTCCTGGCGACCCGGAACTGCTGACATTGAAGGCCCGCAAGACGCTGGACGAGGCCGATGTGATCATTCATGACCGGCTGGTTGCGCCGGAAATCCTCGAACTCGCCCGCCGTGAAGCCACGCTTCTCGATGTGGGCAAACAGGGCTTTGGCCGCCACACCCCGCAAGCGGAAATCGCCCGGCTGATGGTGGACCACGCGTCGCAGGGCCTGCAAGTGGTGCGTTTGAAATCCGGTGATCCCGTGATCTATGGCCGTCTTGACGAGGAAATCGAGGCGCTCGACGCGGCGGGGATCAGCTGGTCCATCGTGCCCGGCATCACCTCGGCCTCTGCCGCCGCCGCCGGGATCGGCCAGAGCCTCACGCGCCGGGGCCGCAATTCAGCGCTGCGGGTGCTGACCGGCCATGACACCGAAGGGTTTGCCGAGCAGGACTGGGCCGCGCTGGCCCGCCCCGGTACCGTGGCCGCAATCTACATGGCCAAGAAAGGCGCGCGCTTCCTGCAAGGCCGTTTGCTGATGCATGGTGCCCCGGCGGCGACGCCCGTCAGTATCGTGGAAAACGCCTCTCGCCCCAACCAGCGCACCGTCGCCAGCACCCTGGCCACGCTGGCAAGCGATCTTGATGCCGCCGAGCTGACCGGCCCCGCCATCCTTCTTTATGGTCTCGCGCCCCGCGCGGCGGAGGCCCGGTTGCCAGACTTGCAGGAGCTTGCAAATGCCCCGTGACTTCACCCCCAAGGTCATCACCGCCAATCACCTGCTGGAGGGCGATGTTGTCTACCAGACAGCCGATGACCGCTGGACCCGGTATCATGCCGAGGCCGAGCTGATCACCGATGAGGCCCATGCCCAGATCCGTCTGCTGGATGCGGAACGGCAGGTGGACACCATCGTTGGTGCCTATCTGGCAGATGCACAGGACGGCCCGAAAGGCCCCGAACCCACCCATTTCCGCGAGGTCTTTCGCACCCGCGGCCCGTCCAACTATGCCCATGGAAAACAGGTGGAGCTCTAAGCGGGGAAAGCTCTTCGAAGAGCTTTTAAAAATCCTTCCAAGGATTTTCGCCAGCGCCCATGACCAAGGATACGCCCAAATGTACCGTTACTCTGACTTCGACCGCGACTTCCTCGCAGAACGCAACCGCCAGTTCCGCGCGCAGGTGGAGCGCCGCATTGATGGCAGCCTCACCGAAGACGAGTTCAAGCCGCTGCGCCTGATGAACGGGCTCTACCTGCAACTGCATGCCTACATGCTGCGGGTCGCCATTCCCTATGGCACGCTGAACAGCGCGCAGATGCGCCAGCTCGCCTACCTGGCCGAGACCTGGGACAAGGGCTATGGCCATTTCACCACCCGCCAGAACATCCAGTATAACTGGCCGCGCCTGCGCGATGTGCCGGATATGCTCGATGCTCTGGCCGAGGTGGGGCTGCACGCCATCCAGACCAGCGGCAACACCATCCGCAACGTAACCGCCGACCATTTCGCAGGGGCCGCCGCCGATGAGGTGGCCGATCCGCGCCCGGTGGCGGAATTGCTGCGGCAATGGTCCACCGACCACCCGGAATTCCAGTTCATGCCGCGCAAGTTCAAGATCGCCATCACTGGCGCGCCCAATGACCGCGCGGTGACGGCGGCCCATGACATCGGGCTGCGGATCGTGCGGAAGGACGGCGAGATCGGATATCAGGTGCTGGTGGGTGGTGGGCTTGGCCGCACGCCGATGATTGGCAAGGTTCTGGCGGAGTTCATTCCGGCCGATGACCTGCTGCCCTATCTGGAGGCCACCGTCGCCGTCTGGAACGTCATCGGGCGGCGCGACAATAAGTACAAGGCGCGGATCAAGATCCTCGTCCATGAATTCGGGCTGGAGAACCTGAAGGCGGAGGTCGAGAAGGAGTTTGCCCTGCGTAAACCGCTCTATGCGGGCGGCAAGGACGTTGCCCTGCTGGAGGAGATCAAGACCCATTTCGCAGCGCCGGCCTTTGACGCTGCCCCGACCGACGCTTTCGATGCGTTCTATGCGGCTGACCCGATCTTCCGCTCCTGGGCCGATACGAACCTCTCTGAGCATCGTGCCGAGGGCTACGCCATCGTCACGATTTCCCTGAAAAAACAGGGCGATACGCCGGGTGACGCCACCGCCGACCAGATGCGCGTGATGGCCGATCTGGCGCAGCGCTACGGCCATGACGAGCTGCGCATCAGCCATGAACAGAACGTGATCCTGCCCCATGTCCACAAGCGCCACCTGCCGCAGATCCATGCGGAACTGCGCGCAGCCGGGCTTGCCACGGCCAATATCGGGCTGATCTCCGACATCATCGCCTGCCCCGGCATGGATTACTGCGCGCTGGCGACCGCCCGCTCCATCCCCGTCGCACAGGAAATCGCGACGCGCTTCGAGGAGCTGAAACTGGAACACGAGGTCGGGCCGCTCAAGATCAAGATTTCGGGCTGCATCAATGCCTGCGGGCACCACCATGTGGGCCATATCGGCATTCTGGGTCTCGACCGCGCAGGCGTTGAAAACTACCAGATCACCCTTGGCGGCGACGGCACCGAGGACGCGGTGATCGGCACCCGCACCGGGCCGGGTTTTGCCTATGACGAGATCGTGGGCGCGGTGGAAACCATCGTGAAAACCTATCTGGGCCTGCGGGAAAGCGCCGAGGAAACCTTCCTGCAAGCCTACGCCCGTGTCGGCATCGAGCCCTTCAAGGCGGCGCTCTATCCGGAGACGAAAACCCGTGCCGCTTGATGCGCCCATAGGATCTCTGACGACCTGGGTCGAGGGGCTGAACGCGCGCTACAAGTACCATTCCGCCACGGCGGTGATGGAGCGCGCGCTCAAGGACCCCGACCTTGGCCGGATCGCGCTGGTCAGCTCCTTCGGAGCGGAATCTGTCGTGCTCTTGCACATGGTCTCGGTCATCGACCCCGCCACGCCGGTGCTCTTCATCGACACGCAGATGCTGTTCCCCGAGACGCTGAGCTATCAGCAGGAGGTGGCCAGCCAATTGGGCCTGAGGGACGTGCGCACCATCCACGCCAGCAAGATCTCGCTTCTGGCGGGCGATCCCGATGGCACGCTCAATCAGCGCGACACCGATGCCTGTTGTGATCTGCGCAAGGTGCGCCCGATGGAGGCGGCGCTTGCTCCCTTCGACAGCTGGATCACTGGGCGCAAACGGTTCCAGTCGGGCACGCGCGCGGCACTCGACTTCTTCGAGACCGAGGGCGATATCCGCATCAAGATCAACCCCTTGGCCCATTGGGCGCCCGAGGATGTGCAGGACTACATGGTCAACAACCGCCTGCCCCGGCATCCGCTGGTGGCCAAGGGCTACCCCTCCATCGGCTGCGCCCCCTGCACCAGCCCCGTCAAACCCGGCGAAGACCCGCGCGCGGGCCGCTGGCGGGGCGAGCAGAAGGAAGAATGCGGCATCCATTTCATCGACGGGCGCATTGTCCGCGGCCCCCTGAAAACCGCCTCATAAGGAGCGAAAGACATGAAAGACCTGGCAGCCCTTGAGGCCCTGACAGAAACCCTGCTTGTGACCGATACCGGCTTTGCCCCCGTGGACGGGGCCGAGGTGCTGGACCTGCCCAGTGACGCGGATGCTGAGGCATTGACCGAGGCGCTTCAGACGAACGCCACCATCCGCATCGACTTCCCCAGCTTCGCCGACGGGCGCGGCTTTACCCTGGCCCGCAGGTTGCGGCAGATGGGCTTTGCCGGGCATCTGCGCGCGAAGGGGCATGTGCTGGCCGATCAATACGCCATGGCCCGCCGATCTGGTTTCGACGATGTTGAGATCGACCGCGCATTGGCCGCCCGCCAGCCCGAGGATCAGTGGCTCGCCCGCGCCAACTGGCGCGATCATGACCACAGATCGCGGCTGCGGGCTGCGTAAAAGCGCCCCCTTTTCCTGACCTAGATCAAAGCTTAATGAAGGAGTCGGCTTTACTCAGGCCGCAACCGAAGACATGACCGAGCAAAAACCCGTGACCGAAGCCACCGCATCGCCTGTAAGAGTGCCCACCCTGCCCGACGCGCAAACCGTGACGGAGGTGAAGCATTACACCGACCGCCTGTTTTCCTTCCGCTGTACACGGCCCGCGTCCCTGCGCTTCCGCTCGGGTGAATTCGTAATGATCGGCCTGATGGGCGACCCGGACCCCAAGACCGGCAAGCAGAAACCGCTGCTGCGGGCCTATTCCATCGCTTCGCCCTCCTGGGACGAAGAGCTGGAGTTCTACTCGATCAAGGTGCCCGATGGCCCCCTGACCAGCCGCTTGCAGCATATCCAGCCCGGCGATCAGGTCATCCTGCGCCCCAAGCCCGTGGGCACGTTGGTCCATGACGCGCTGCTGCCCGGCAAGCGGATCTGGTTCTTCGCCACCGGCACCGGGTTTGCGCCCTTCGCAAGCCTCCTGCGTGAGCCGCAGACCTATGAGGATTACGACGAGGTCATCATCACCCATACCTGCCGTGAGGCGGGCGAACTGACCTATGGGCGCGAGATCATCGAAAGCCTCAAGACCGATGAGCTGCTGAATGAAGTGATCGGCGAGGGCTTCTGGAAGAAGATCAAGTATTACCCCACCACCACCCGCGAAGAGAGCCCCAAGATGGGCCGCATCACCGACCTGATGCGCTCGGGCGAGGCCTTCGCGGATCTGGGCGTTGCGCCGATCTGCCCGGAAAACGACCGCGCGATGATCTGCGGCAACCTGGCCTTCAATCTCGAACTGAAAGAAATGCTGGAGGAATACGGTCTGGAGGAAGGCGCGAATTCCGACCCCAAGACCTACGTGGTCGAAAAGGCGTTCCTGGACTGACGTACCGCCAAACCGAAAAGCCGCCCTCCGAGGCGGCTTTTTCATGCGGGGTCAGAGCCCGCCATAGACGCCAAGCGCCTCTTCCAGTTCCTCTTCCTCGTAACCGAAATGCGATCGGACCACGCGCTCCAGCGCATCGAAGGTCTGGCGCGCTTCGTCGAAGGCGTCTTCGCCCGGGTTCTGCTCCAGCCGCACCGCATCGGCATAGAGCCGCTCCAGCAGCGCATGCACCACTTCGTGTTCCTCGCGCAGCTTGGCGATGACCGCGCGCAGACCCTCGCTGGCCCGCGCCTCCAGATGCGGAAAGACCCGGTGCTCCTCGGCACCGTGATGATAGTCGAGAAACTGGCATTCCTGACCGCAGAGATTGCCGAACTGGCGGTAGTTTCGGGTCATCTCCATCTCGGGCAGGGCCTTGGTCAATGCGGCGGGTGCAGTGCTGCCCGCAGCGATGCCCTCCATCATCCGGCGCACCTGCCCCATCTGCTGCAAATGCATCCGGTGGATGGCCGCCAACTGCCGTCCCTGCCGCCTCTGCAGCTCCGTTGCGCCCTCGATTGGCGGCGCCTTGGGGCGGTCCGCCTCTTTCAGATCCGCCACATCGGGGCGGGCATTCTCGACCCTGTCCATGACCGGCCCTTTCCATTTTTCTGGTTCGGGAAGATGTAAGGCATTGGTCCCAAAAGAAAAGGGCGCGACCATCTCTGGCGCGCCCCATCCTTGTCTTCATTCGGTCCGCTTACTTCGCGGGACCGATCATCATGACCATCTGGCGGCCTTCCATCTTCGGCATGTTCTCGACCTTGCCGATTTCCTTGACATCCTCCGCCACGCGTTCCAGCAGCTCTCGGCCAAGGTTCTGGTGCGCCATTTCCCTGCCCCGGAAGCGCAGGGTAATCTTCACCTTGTCGCCGCCTTCGAGAAAGCGGAAGACGTTGCGCATCTTGACCTCGTAGTCATGGGTGTCGGTGTTCGGGCGGAACTTGACCTCTTTGACCTCGATGATCTTCTGCTTTTTCCGAGCCTCGGATTCGCGTTTCTGCTGTTCGTATTTGAACTTGCCGAAATCCATGATCTTGCAGACCGGAGGAGCCGCATTCGGCGAAATCTCCACCAGGTCCAGACCGGCCTCTGCCGCCAGATCCATGGCGCGGGCCGGACTGACCACGCCGATATTCTCTCCATCTGCGCCGATAAGGCGGATCTCGGGGGCCCGGATGCGGTCATTGACGCGGGGGCCTGTGTCGCGCTGCGGGGGCGCGTTATGCGGTCTGCGGGCTATCGGTAAAATCCTTCTATTGCCACGATATGCGGTGCCCGAAACTAGCCTTAGCCAACGGGCGTTTCAAGGCGAATCCCGGCTGAATGCCGCAGGAATCCGGTCAAAGCCCCCGTTCTCGTTGCGCTGCGGCATCAGGGGGCGTATGGAATCGCCGGAATCGTCCTCTCTGAGCATCGGAGTTTTCCCCATGTCCCGTATTATCGCAATTGTTGCCGCGCTGGTCGTCGTCGGCGCCGTCGCCTATTACCTGAGCCCGCTTGGCCAGCCAGAACCCGAAACCACCCCTGCGGCGGCCGTGGAAGAAACGACCGAAGCTATGGAAGAGGCGGCAGAGGCCGCTGAAGAGACCGCTGAGGACGCAGCTGACGCTGTCGAAGAGATGGCCGAAGACGCGGCTGACACGGCTGCTGAGGTCGTGGAAGCCGTCGAGGACGCCGCACAGGACGCGGTGGACACAGTGACCGACGCCGCAACCGAAGCGGTTGAAGGGGTGATGGAAGAGGCCGAAGGGCTGCTCGACCAGGTGACCGGCACGGCAGACGAGGCCGCCGACGCCACGGCAGACGCTGCGGATGCGGCGTCCGATATGGCGGAAGAGACCACCGAGGCCGTGACCGAAACGGTCGAAGACGCTGTCGAGGAGGGCACTTCAGACGCCGCAGAGGCGGTCGAAGCCACGGAGGAAGCCGTCGAGGAAACCACCGAAGCCGTGACCGAGGAAACCGAGGCTGCCGCCGAAGAGACCACCGAGGCCGTGACCGAAGAAACCGAGGCTGCCGCTGAAGAGACCACCGAAGCGGTCGATGCGATCGAAGGGGCCACGGACCTGTCGACCCTGTTCTCCGTCGAAGGGTTCGACGCCGATGCCGCCCTCGCGGCCGTGGCGGAGGCCGATCTTTCGGCCGTCGCCCGTGCCTCGCTGTCCGCGGCCATCGAGCAGGCGCGCAACAACCCGGCGCTTGTCCCCGAAGTGACGACCCGCCTGCGCAACGCGCTCGGGCTCTGATTTCACGACAAGACGAAAAGAAAACCCCGCGCCTCGGCGCGGGGTTTTTTGTTTCAACGCATGCGCATGTGTCAGCAGGCGGCAACGGCCCGCTTGGTCAACACTTTCACCAGGTTCGCACGATAGGCAGCGGACCCGTGCAAATCGGCGATCATGCCATCGGCAGACACCGACAAGCCATCCACCGCCTCGGGCGAGAAGTTGCCGGACAGCGCCGCCTCGGCCTCGGACCAGCGGAACACGCCATCTTCCGACGCGCCGGTCACGGCCACACGCACCGCGCCCGCGAACTTGGCCACGAACACCCCGGTCAGGGCAAAGCGGGACGCCGGTTGCAGGAACTTCTGATAGCTTGCAGCCGCCGGCACCGGGAATTTCACCTCGGTGATGATCTCGCCATCATTGAGCGCCGTGGTGAACATGCCCTCGAAGAAATCATCCGCCGCAATCTCTCGCGTATTGGTGACCACATTGGCGCCAGAGGCCAACACCGCCGCCGGGTAGCACGCCGCCGGGTCGTTATTGGCAAGGCTGCCGCCGATGGTGCCGCGATTGCGCACTGCCGGGTCACCGATATGGCCCGCCAGATGCGACAGTGCCGGATAGCTTTCTGCCGTCGCCGCCGACACCGCCGCATGGGTGGTGCCGCCGCCGACGCAGATGCGGCCCGCGTCATCGGTGCAGACGCCCTGCATCTCGGCAATGCCGCCAAGACTGACCAGCACCGCAGGCGCGGCAAGGCGTTGCTTCATCGTGGGCAGCAGGGTCTGCCCGCCCCCAAGCAGTTGTGCCTCTTCCGCGCCAAGGGCGGCGACCGCATCGGCGATGGTGCCCGGACGTTTGAATTCAAACTCATACATGGGTTTTCTCCTTGTTCCGGGATCAGCCGTTCATCGCCTGCCAGACCCGACCGGGGCTGAGCGGCATGTCGATATGGGTGACGTTGTGGCCCCCGCGCTGCAGGGCGTCCACCACGGCATTGACCACGGCGGGCGGGCTGCCGATGGCCCCGGCCTCACCACAACCTTTTACGCCAAGCGGGTTATGCGTGCAGGGCGTGGCGCAGCTGTGATCCACCTGGAAGCTTGGCAGATCATCGGCGCGCGGCATGGCGTAGTCCATGTAGGAGGCGGACAGAAGCTGGCCATTGTCGTCATAAACAGCCCCTTCCAGCAGCGCCTGACCGATGCCTTGTGCCAGACCGCCATGGACCTGGCCCTCGACGATCATCGGGTTGACCACGTTGCCGAAGTCATCGGCGGCGGCAAAGGAACAGATGGTCACCTTGCCGGTATCGGGATCGACCTCCACCTCGCAGGCATAGGCGCCCGCGGGATAGGTGAAGTTGGCCGGGTCATAGAAGGCGGTTTCCTCCAACCCCGGTTCGATCTCTTCCAGCGGGTAGTTATGGGGCACATAGGCCGCCAGCGTGACATCGCCCCAAGCCACCGATTTGTCGGTGCCCGCAACGGTGAACTGGCCGTCCTTAAGCTCAATATCCCCCTCGGACGCCTCCATCAGATGGGCCGCGATCTTCTTGGCCTTGTTGATGATCTTCTCGGTCGCCCGCACGATGGCAGAGCCACCCACGGCCAGCGAGCGAGAGCCATAGGTGCCCATGCCCATGGGCGTGTTGGCGGTGTCGCCATGGACAACCTCGACCATATCCTCGGAGATGCCGATCATGTCGGCGACCACCTGCGGGAAGGCGGTTTCATGGCCCTGCCCGTGGCTGTGGCTGCCGGTCATGACCACCAGTCCGCCGGTGGCGTTCACCCGCACCGTGGCGCTTTCATAAAGCCCGGCACGCGCGCCCAACTGGCCCACAAGGGCAGACGGAGCGATCCCGCAGGCCTCGATATAGGTGTTAACGCCGAAACCACGCAGCTTGCCCGATTTGGCGCTTTCCGCCGCGCGGGCCTCGAACCCGTCGCGGTCCACCATTTCCAGCAGCTTGTCCATCGTGGCGTTGTAGTCACCGGTATCGTATTCCACCGCCACGGGGGTGGCATAGGGAAACTCGGTGATGAAGTTCTGCCGCCGCAGCGCCACCGGATCGACGCCCAATTCGCGCGCCGCCTTGTCGATGACACGCTCCAGCTGGAAGGTCGCCTCGGGCCGCCCGGCCCCGCGATAGGCATCGACGGCCACGGTGTTGGTGAAGACCGCCTTCACGTTCACATAGATGAGCGGCGTCTTGTAGTTCCCCGCCATCAGCGTGCCGTGCAGCCAGGTGGGCACCGAGGGCGCGAAGGTCGACAGATACGCCCCCATATTCGCATAGGTATCAGTGCGAAGCGCGGTGAAGTTGTTGTCGGCATCCAGCGCCAGTTCGATCTTGGTCACATGGTCCCGGCCATGGGCGTCCGAGATGAACGCCTCCGACCGGCTGGAGGTCCATTTGACGGGCCGCGCCAGTGCCTTGGCGGCGAAGGTGCAGAATGCCTCTTCGGCATAATGGAAGATCTTGGAACCAAAGCCGCCGCCCACATCGGGGGCCACGACACGCAGTTTGTGTTCCGGGATACCCAGAACGAAAGCGCCCATCAGAAGCCGGATCACATGCGGGTTCTGGCTGGTGGTGTAGAGCGTGGAATCGCCCGTTGCGCGGTTGTAATCGCCCACGGCCACGCGCGGTTCCATCGGGTTGGCAACCAGCCGCTGGTTCACAAGTTCCAGCGTGGTGACATGGGCGGCCTTTTCAAACGCCTCATCCACGGCGGCCTTGTTTTCCTCGACGAAACCCCAGTCATAGCAGAGGTTCGATTCCAGATCGTCATGGACCTTGGTCGCGCCCTCCTTGACCGCTTCCTTCATGTCGATGACGGCGGGCAGTTCCTCGATATCGAGCTCGATCGCCTCAGCCGCATTCCTTGCCTGCGCGGCGGTTTCCGCCACCACGGCGGCAATCGGGTCGCCCACATGGCGGACCTTGCCTTGCGCCAGAACCGGGTGGGCCGGTTCCTGCATCGGATTGCCGTGCTTGTCGGTCACCTGCCATCCGCAGGGCAGACCGCCGACGCCTTCGAAATCCGCACCGGTAAAGATGCGCACCACGCCGGGCATTTCCGCCGCGACCGAGGTATCGACCTTGTTCAGCCGCCCATGGGCCACGTCAGAGCGCAGGAAATGCACATAGGCCTGACCATTGAGGTTGATGTCATCCGTGTAATTGCCGGTACCAGTCAGAAACCGGACGTCTTCACGGCGCTTCGAACTTGCGCCGATGCCACTATCCTTTGGCATGGTATCCTCCCTTATTGTTCTTTGCGCCCTGTGCCCGCCTCCCGCGGGAACCGGCTTGTCATAGTTTGTTGAAGATCTCGGCCAGCCGTTCGATCATGTCGCCCGGTTCGTTTCCGTCGCCCGTCGTGTGACCGGTGGCGAAGGGGTATGTGACCCCGTCGATATCCGGGCAGATGATCGAGATATCCGCCGCGCGCGGCGGGAAATCCCAGCCAAACGTGCTCCAGCTGCCTTGGGTGATGTCGGGATTGTCCGACCCGTTTTCCGCCGCGAGGATGACAAGCGCCTGACGGGCCTGCGCCATGCAGGCCTGCTGGCTATCGACCGAATGCAGGTCGATATTGGCAAAATTGTCAGCCTTGGCCGCGCCGGTAGCCAGCACCAGCACTGCGGCAAGAAAAGCGGATCTCGGCATCCATCCTCCTGTCCGGCGGGACACGGCCCGCCCGATCCTCACTTGCTGCCGGTCGGCGTCACACCTTCCAGAAGGTCCAGCATGGCCTCGACCGTTTCCAATCGGGTGCCGTCTTCCTGCAGGCTGTAACCGGTCACGGTCGCGGTATAGCGGCCCTGATCCTCGGTGCAGATGATGGCGACCTGAGTGCGCCCGGGCGGCACATCGAAGCCGAAGACCGAGAAGCTGGCCTCGCCCGTATCGGGCGTTCCACCATGGTTGCGGAAATGGGCATCCATCGAGGTACGGGCCAGATCCATGCATTCCGTGTCGGAGTTGAATCCGGTGACATAGCCCGAGGAAAAGCCCTCGGCCTGGGCCATTGCAGGAACCAGAACGGTCGCCGCAATCGCAAGCGCCGCGCCCCTCATTCTGCGGCCACCGCGGCGACTTCCTGGCCACTTGCGGCCATGATCGCCTTGACGATGTTGTGGTAGCCGGTGCAGCGGCAGATATTGCCTTCCAGATAGGCGCGAATCTCGGCCTCGCTCGGCGTGGGGTTCTCGGCCAGCAGCGCCGTGGCGCTCATCACCATGCCCGGTGTGCAGAAGCCGCATTGCAGGCCGTGATGGTCCTGAAACGCCTGTTGGATCGTGGAAAGCGAGCCATCGGCATTGGCCATGCCTTCGATGGTCTTGACGTCCGCGCCCTCGGCCTCGGCCGCCAGCATGGTGCAGCTTTTCACCGGCTGGCCGTTCACATGCACCACGCAGGCGCCGCATTGGCTGGTGTCGCAGCCCACATGCGTGCCGGTCAGCTTGAGCCCCTCGCGGATGAAATCGGACAGCAACGTGCGCCCTTCTACGGAACCGGAAACGGATTTCCCGTTCACGGTCATCGTGACCTGGGTCATGAAATTCCTCCCTTGGTTATGGAATTATCCAAGCACGGAATCGTTGAAGGACAAATGAAAAATTTTTTGAATGGTCAAAATTTGATCGTTTCCGCTGGCGCTACCCGTTCGGGTTGCGTCCGGCGCGGGGTTGTGGCCGGGTCGGGATTTCCTTCAGCAATCCCCCTACCCCCATGGCCGAGATATCGGCTGCGCTGACAGGCACCCCACAGGCAACCCGCTCCAGCACCCAATCGGCCCCGTTCAGCGCCGGCGAGCGGGCGCAGCCCGGCAATCCGATCACCGGCGCCGCCCCAATCTGGCCTAAAAACAGCAGGTTACCGGGATCGACCGGCATGCCGAAGCGGGTAATCCTTCCGCCTGCGGCAACCACGGCCGAGGGCGCAACGTCGTGGATGTCAGAGGTGGCCGAGGCCGTGAGGATCAGTTTCAGCGCGCCCGGCAGATCCGTCAGCGCTTCGGTGATTGCGCCGGTCTCATGGGCCACAATCCGCACGGTCTCCAGCGATATGCCGAGCGCCTCCAATCGCCCGGCCACGGCGCGAATGCCCTTGTCCTCGGGGGAAACGGGATCGCCGGGCACCTCTGTCACGATCAACCCGGCGCTCTGGAGTTCCACGGGCCGGACAGAGAGCGCGTTGCGGGCGGCATTCTCGGCCCGTGTCAGCGCATCCTCGCCCACGCCATAGGCGATGATCTTGACCGTCCCCACCATCATACCCGGCCAGGCCCGCTGCCAGCGCGGCACGGTGGCCAGCGTGATCATCGGATCGACGGCGTTCAGCGCCTCGACCGCCGCCACGTCGATCCCGACCACTCCGGGCCGCGTGGCGCGGATGTTGACACGGCCTGTAAAGGCCTCCTGCACCTCCAGCCCCGCCACCGCCGGATCGGGGACCAGAGCGGCGGCCAAGCGGCGGGCGGCGTCGTTTTCCTCTATGTCGGAGGGGTCCAGCCGCGCCACCGTCACGCGGGTCAGACCATTGGCTGCGAGCCGCGCGATGTCGTCACGGCTCAGGACCCGGCCCTTGCGCAGCCGCCCTTTGTCCAACTGCACCGAATGGGCCAGGACTGTCCCTTCAGCTTCATGCAGGGGAACCGGCCCGAACCTCATACCTTGCGCAACCGGCTGGTGATTTCCGCCATGATCGAAATGGCGATCTCCGCCGGTCCCTGCGCACCGATATCGAGGCCAACGGGGCCATGGATGCGGGCGATCTGGGCCTCAGAAAACCCAGCCTCACGCAACCGCTCCACCCGCTTGGCATGGGTCCGGGTAGAGCCAAGACAGCCAAGGTAGAAACAGTCGGAACCAAGCGCCGCCCGTATGGCCGGGTCATCCAGCTTGGGATCATGGGTCAGCGTCACGACCGCGGTGCGCGGGTCGAGCCCGTAGGCCGCCAGCGCCTCGTCCGGCCAGTCTTCCATCAGAGTCTCCCCCGGAAACCGCGCCTCGGCCCCGAAGGCGGGGCGCGGGTCGATCACCACCGGGTCATAGCCCGCAAGCCGCGCCATCGGCACCAACGCCTGAGCGATATGAACAGCCCCCACGATGGCCATGCGCAGGGGCGGGTTGTGAATGCCGATGAACCAGTCGCCCTCGAAGCCGGATTTGTCGGTGCGGAACCGCTCGGCAATCTCGGCCTCCAGCGCATCGCCCTGCCCCGTCACAAGCCGCCGCGCGCCGGTTTCGGGGTTGACCACATAGGCCACTTGCTCACGCGCGGCACGGGCATCGACCAGCGCCTCCAGCATCTCGACCGGGATGACGCGCCCCACGGGTTCCACCAGCACCCGGATGCGCCCGCCGCAGGCCAGACCCACGGCAAAGGCCTGTTCGTCGGCCACACCGAACTCCAGAACCGTGGCCTCCCCCTTCTCAAGGCAGTCGATGGACTCGATCACCACCGCCCCTTCGACGCAGCCGCCTGACACGGACCCTTCCATCTCGCCCTCGCCCGACACGACCAACTGGCTGCCCACGGGCCGGGGCGCGCTGCCCCATGTTTCAATGACAGTGGCCAGCGCTGCGCCGTTGCCCTGGCGATGCCAGTCCAGCGCGAGTTCGGGGATGCGGTCGTAATTCGGTGTCATGGCGCAGCGGCGATCCTTGTCTGGAAACAGTTGTTGGGGGCCGATCTGACATCAACATAGGCGACATCCCCCCGGCTGAGAAGCTGTGCCGTGCGTTCTTGCACATGGTCGCAATCGGTGGCGCGGCCTGTACCGCTGATGGACCCTTCCCCGCGATCACGGCTTATGAGCGGAGCGTTTCCGACACGGTCCGATCGCAGGAGCCAAGCGCTGCGCAAGGCGCTTCGAAGCGCCTTTCATGGGCATTCGAATGCCCATCTCCGACAAAATGCAAACGGATCGCATCACGGCAGACCCGCATTTCGCTCGATCCCTTGCGTCGGACCAGAATTGGCACGGCAGGTCGACCGAGAGCTGAAAGGCGCTTCGAAGCGCCTTGCCACGGGCTTTCGAAAGCCCGTCTTCCGTCAGGTTCCTGCCCGGGCGCGTCCCAGTCCGCTAAAGCTCCATCACCCCCGGCCGCGCATTCAGCCGATCCACATCGAAGCCTGCGATCTTCTTGTAAGCGCCGGCGATCTCGGCCAGCTCCTCGCGGCTCATCACCTCCGAGATGTCGCCAAACCCTTCAGGGGCACGTTCGGCAACCTTGTCCAGCACAACATCCGGCCCGTCGCCGCGATTGGCCAGCACAAGCGCATTCACCGCCTCGCGGCGGTCGTCATCATAGGCCTGAAGCGCCTCTGCCCCCTGCCCATGCTTCAGCAGCTCCCGCGCCAGAACCCGGCCATCGAGTATCGCCTGCGTCGCCCCGTTCGAGCCAATGGGATACATCGCATGGGCCGCATCGCCCAGAAGCGTCACGCGCCCATGGCTCCAGCGGGGCAGCGGATTGCGGTCGACCATCGGGTATTCCCAGATGCCTTCCGCGTCACGGATCAGGGCCGGAATGTCCAGCCAGTCGAAGCGCCAATCCGCGAAATGATCCGCGAAATCATGCAGATGCCCCTCGCGGTTCCAGTCCTGCCGGTTCCATTGGTAGTCGGCGGGCTTGGCAAGATCGGCGATCCAGTTGATCCGAAGATCCCCGTCCTCGAAGTCCTGGATCGGGTAGCAGACGAATTTGCGATCCGCCGTGCCCGCCATCGCCATGCTCCGCCCGGTCAGGAAGCTTCTGGCCCGCGTCACGCCGCGCCACATCATCGTGCCGCGCCAATGCGCCGGGCCTTCATCGGGATAAAGCGCCGCGCGGAGGGTCGAGTTGATCCCGTCCGCGCCCACCAGAACCAGCCCGTGCAGGTCCGGCAGGCGCGCGCCCGTCCGGCGGTTGACCAGATGCGCCACGACGCCATGTCTGTCCTCGTCCCATCCGGACAGCGCGGCCCCCAAGGTGATCGCCTGAGCCCCGCAGCGCGACAGCAGCTCCCGGTAGAGCAGGAACTGCAGCTCGCCGCGATGGATCGAATATTGCGGCCAGTGATATCCTGCATCGAGGCCGCGCGGTTCCGACCAGATCAACCCGCCCTGTTGCGAGAAATAGGCGACCTCGGCGGTGCGCAACCCGATCTGGTCCAGCTGTGCCTCAAGCCCCAGCTCGAACAGCTCTCTCACCGCATGCGGCTGCAAGTTGATTCCTACGCCCAGGGGTTTGATCACCTCCACCGCTTCGACGATATGAAAATGAATGCCCGCCTGATGCAGCGACAGCCCCAGGCTGAGCCCACCAATCCCTGCACCCGCGATGATGACCGTCATGGCCTGCCTCCCCTTCTGCACCTGCTGCCTATTGTCTTGGCATAGCGCGTCCCGTCCGCCTCGCATAGCCCGCCCACTGACGCAGCGCGCTTGACCACCGCGCCGAGATCGGGCATCGCAAGCGGGCATTTTCAGGAGACACATATGATCCGCGGATTATACGACTGGACGATCAGCCTGGCCGAACATCGCTATGCGCTGGTGGCGCTGGCCATCGTGTCGTTTCTGGAAAGCTCGGTCTTTCCGATTCCGCCCGATATCCTGATGATCCCGATGATCATCGCAGCCCCGCGCCGTGCGTTCCTGATTGCGGGCGTCTGCCTCGTCTCCTCGGTGCTTGGCGGGCTTCTGGGCTATTATATCGGCTATGGCCTGTTCGAGAGCGTCGGTCGCCCGGTGCTCGAATTCTATGGCAAGGATGCCTATTTCGACGATTTCGCCACCCGCTACAACGAATACGGGGCCTGGGCGGTGCTGATCGCGGGCGTGACGCCCTTCCCCTACAAGGTCATCACCATCATGTCGGGGGTCACGCAGTTGAACCTCGGGGTTTTCATCGTGGCCAGCATCGTCGCGCGCGGTCTGCGCTTTTTCGTCGTGGCGGCGCTCTTGTGGAAATTCGGCGCACCTATTCGTGATTTCATCGAACGTCGCCTTGGCTTGATGTTCATCCTGTTCGTGATACTGCTGGCGGGCGGTTTCTATGTGGTGAAATTCCTATGAGCTTCCTCAGCACCCTGACCCGGCGCAATCTGATCCTTCTGGCGGCTCTTGGCTCTGCCGGGCTGTTCTTCGGGGCGCTGTTCTTTCAGTTCGTTCTGGGCGTTCTGCCGTGCAAGATGTGCTACTGGCAACGCTGGCCGCATCGGATCGGCATCCTGTTAGGCATCATCGGTCTGGCCATTCCCAAGGCGCTGATTGCCTGGGCAGGGGCGCTGAACATGGCCGTATCCACCGGGCTTGCCGTTTACCATTCCGGCGTGGAGCGGGCATGGTGGGAGGGGCCTGCCTCCTGCACTTCAAGCGGCCTGGACCTGCTGAATTCGGAATGCGGGTTGCTGGACCCCGATTGCGGCACAGGGATTGTCCTGTGCGACGAGATTTCGTGGCAGCTCTTCGGCCTGTCGATGGCCAATTACAATGCCATCATCTCCGTGATCCTTCTGGGCGTCTGGATCATGGCAGCACGCCGCGCATGAGCGTGGGATAATCATCACCGCGCCACGCTTTCCCTGTATACATTCGTCGGATCAGGCGTTAGACGTCCGTTTTTCCCGTGACCGCGACGCCGGACCACACCGCCGCGACCACGCCTGACCCTGACGGATAGACCCTCCCCATGATCAAGACACTTTCCGACGCCCTTGCGGAACGCGGCTACGACACCCTGACCTCCGTGCAGGAGGCCGTGACCAACCCGGAGCTTCAGGATGCCGACCTGCTGGTGTCGGCGCAGACCGGATCGGGCAAAACCGTGGGCTTTGGCCTGGCCATCGCGCAGACACTGTTGGGAGAGGCCGAGGTGATGGGCCCGGCAGAGGCGCCGCTGGCGCTGGTCGTCGCGCCTACCCGTGAACTGGCCTTTCAGGTGATGCGAGAGCTGAGCTGGCTTTATGCCAAGGCGGGTGCGCGCGTGACCTCCTGCGTGGGGGGCATGGATTTCCGCGACGAACGCCGGGCGCTGGAACGCGGTGCCCATATCGTCGTGGGCACGCCGGGGCGTCTGCGCGACCATATCCAGCGTGGCACGCTCGACATGACGGGCCTGCGCGCCATCGTGCTCGATGAGGCCGACGAAATGCTCGACCTTGGCTTCCGCGAAGACCTCGAATTCATGCTTGGCGAGGCCCCCGAGGATCGGCGCACGCTGATGTTCTCGGCCACCGTGCCGCCGATGATCGTGACGCTTGCACAGCATTACCAGCGTGATGCGGTGCGCGTCAGCACCCAGGATGCGGGCCGCCAGCATGCCGACATCACCTATCAGGCCCTGCGCGTGGCCGAGGTGGATGCGGAGAACGCCATCATCAACCTTCTGCGCTATCACGAGGCGGAAAACGCCATCGTCTTTGCCAATACCCGCGCCACGGTGGCCCGCCTGACCGCGCGCTTTGCCAACCGGGGCTTTTCGGTGGTCAGCCTGTCGGGCGAGCTTAGCCAGAGCGAACGCACCCATGCGCTGCAGGCCATGCGCGACGGGCGCGCACGGGTTTGCGTGGCGACCGATGTGGCCGCGCGCGGCATCGACCTGCCCAATCTGGAACTGGTGATCCATGCCGATCTGCCCTCGAATTCAGAGACCCTGTTGCACCGCTCCGGCCGCACGGGCCGCGCCGGGCGCAAGGGCATCTCTGCCCTGATCGTGCCGCCCAAGATCACCAAGAAGGCCGAGCGCCTGCTGAAATGGGCGAAGATCACGGCGGAATGGACCGTGCCGCCCTCTGCCGATGACATTCTGCGTCAGGATGAGGAGCGGCTGCTGACCGATCCCGCCTGGGAAGATGAGATCACCGAGGATCAGGCCACTTTCGCCGCCCGGCTGCTGGAGGCCCACAGCCCCGAGGCCATCGCGGCCGCCTATCTGCGGCTCTACCGCAGCCGCCATTCCGCGCCCGAGGAGCTGAGCCCCCCCGATGCGCGCCCCGCCCCGAAAGAGCGCAAACCCTTCGGCCCGAGCCGCTGGTTCGCCCTGTCGGTCGGCGCGAATGACCGGGCCGAAGCCCGCTGGCTGCTGCCGCTTCTCTGCCGCGCGGGCAATCTGGACAAATCCGCCATCGGCGCGATCCGGGTCGGCGCGTCGGAAAGCTATGTGGAACTGACCGAGTCGAGTGCGGAGAGCTTCATCGCAACGCTCGGCGACAATAAGGAACTTGACGAGGGCATTACCGTGAAGGTGCTGGAAGCGGCCCCGGATCTGTCCTCCCTGCCCCGCCCTGCAAAACCCGGAACCGGCCCGCGCCCCTCTGGCCCGCGTGGGGACAAGCCACGTCGCGTCCCGCGAGAAGACCGGCCCGAACGCGAAGCAAAACCTCGCCGCGCGCGAGAGGACCGGGCGGAGCGTGACGCTTACCTCAAGGACGCCGTCAAGCCGCTCGGCAAACCCCGCCGCGACGGTGATGCCCCCAAGGGCAAGCCGCGTGGCAAATCCGCTGATGGCCCCAAAGGCAAAACCTTCGACAAGCCCCGCAAACCCAAGAGCGATGGCGGCAAACCGCGCGGGGACAAGCCCTGGTCCGATAAACCACGCTCGGACAAGCCGCGCTCTGACAAGCCAAGATCTGACAAACCAAAGGGCCCCAGACCTGACGGGGGCAAGCCGCGCCGCGATGCGCCTGCTGCCGCCCCTGCCGCGCGCAGCTCTGCCGCCGATCCCTCCAAGCGCTTTGAACGTCCGGGCGCCAAGCCCAAACCGGCACGCGCGGGCAAGGCGGGCTTGAATAAACCCGGCTCGAAGCCGCGCAAGGGCGGCGATCAGCCGCCGCGCCGGCCCAGGGGTTAATCCAGCGCCGAGATGAACCGCACCAGGTTTTCGGCCACGACCTCGCCTGCCTCCAGCAGAAGCGAATGCTTGAGGTCGGGCAGGATCACCAGTTCCGAATTGGGTAGCGCCTCATCAATCAACCGGTTGAGGCGCGGGTTGCAGCCGCCGTCAAACTCGCCCGTCAGCACCAGCGAGGGCGCCGTGACCTCGTGCAGCCAGGGGGCCATTTCGGTCCCTGCGTAGATGCGGAAGACGTTGAGGAACACGTCAGGATCGGTGTCCACCACCTGTTTCAGCCGGTTGCGCACCACGTCCGGGTGGGCGGCGATGAACCCGTCGGTGAACCAGCGATCCGACAGCGTTTCCAGCACCTGCGGAATGCCCTTCTCCTCCATCGCGCGCACCACGCCCCAGACCTTGGCGCTGTCATCTTCCGTGCGGAAGGCGGCGGTGGAGAGCAGGCCCAGCGACAGCACCCTGTCGGGGTATTTCAGCGCATAGGCCGGGCCGATCATGCCGCCCAGAGAATGGCCCGCGAAATGGGCGGTCTCATACCCTGTGCGTTCCCGCACCCGTTCCAGATCAGCCACCAGTTCATCGAGGCCGAACTCCCCTGACGGCATCGGCGACGCCCCATGCCCGCGCAAGTCGTAAGTGACCAAGGTGAAATACGGGGTCAGCACTGGCAGCGCCCGCGCCCATGTGTTGCGCGCTGCGCCGATCCCGTGGATCAGGAACAGCGGCGGCCCCTCGCCCTGCACGGTGTATTCGCAATCCATCGCTTGGGTCATATCCGCCCCCTAGTCCGGGAACCGGTCGGAGTTCAGCTCCCCGCCCGTGCCCCAGTCTGATTTCTCGATATCGGTGATGATCACATGGACGCTGGCCGGGTTGCCGCCTGCCGTGGCGACAAACGCATCGGTCAGAGCCTTTACCATGTCGCGTTTCTGGTCGGTGGTGCGACCGGGGAACATCTCCACTCGGATAATCGGCATTCTTGCTGTCCTTTCAAAAAGTTACTCGGCGGCCACGGTGGCGGGCCTGCCGGTGAAATGGGGCATGACCTCTTCCGCGAAGCACTGCATTGCGTCGAGCGTTTCGGACGGGTCCAGCCCGAAATTGAAATTCAGAATGACCCGGTCGATGCCAAGTTCCGCATAGGGCCCCAGCTTGTCGATCATTTCCTGCGGCGTGCAAATCAGCAGGCTTTCCCCAAGCTCGTCCACCGGTGTCGCGCAGGGCAGTTCCCGCACCATGCCATTATCCACCAGTCCCGGCCCGGTGAAGACATTGTCGAACCGCCCGTAGTAGCGATGTGCCGCCTCCACCTTGCGCTGCCTCTCCGTCGCGCTCTGCGCGATATGGGCCACACGTGACAGTGTCAGGGTCAACCCATCTCCTGCCCCCTCCATATCCGCCTTGGCCCGGTTGAACGCGCCCACCTGATCCAGAAGCAACTGGTGATTGCCCGATAGTGGCGTCGTCTGGATGTGAAAGCCGCACTTGGTGCAATGGTAGATGCCTTCCGGGTTCATCACCGCCATCATCATCGGCGGGCCACCGGGGCGCACGGGGCGGGGCATGATGGTGAGGGGATCGAACTTGTAATAGTCGCCGTCCCAACTGACCTCCTCCTCACTCAGCAGCGCCTGAAGGACGGCAAGCGATTCATTGAACCGCGCCTGTGTTTCCTCCATCGGGACGCCAAGCCGCTCCATCTCGTATTTGAACGCCCCGCGCCCGACACCAAGCAGCAAGCGGCCTTCGGTAAAGATATCGGCAACCACGACCTCGCCCGCATAGACCCGCATGTCATGCAGCGGCAGCACCACGATCGAGGTCATGATCTTCACCGATTTGGTCATCGCAGCGATCTTGACGGCAAATTGCAGCGGTGCGGGCATCATCAGGCAATTCATCAGGTGATGTTCGGTGATCGACACCGCGTCGAACCCCATTCGGTCGGCCAGCACCGCCTGGTTGAGCATGTCGCCGTAAACCCTGTCCCCGCCATAGGATTTGTCGGGGTAGTCCGAAGACAGTTGAGCCGAAAACTCCATCGCGCACCTCCCTGTTACGGGATCAGAGTGGCACGAGGCGTTGAATCTGGAAAACGGATTTTATCTATGCAGTAATTCGGAATTCTTGCATTATCTACGCATGAACATTGCCGCCATCCAGACCTTTCTGGCCGTTGTCCGCTGTCGCAATCTCAACCGTGCGGCGGAGCAGCTGAATGTCACGCAATCCGCCGTCACGGCGCGTCTCGACACGCTGGAACAGGCGCTTGGGGCGCAATTGTTGGTGCGATCCCGCAAGGGGGCGACGCTGACCAAGGCCGGCTTTGCCTTTCTGGAACAGGCCGAGGTCATCGCCCGCACCTGGGACAATGCCCGCGCCCGTGCGAACCTGCCACGCGGCGTCACGCGGCTATTCAGCTTCGTCTGCGATCCGGGGCTTTGGACAGGGCTGGGACAGCGCTGGATCGACGGCATCCGCAGCGCCCATCCTGAAACGGCTATCGAAATCTGGGCCGGGCTGGCCCGCGATGCGGAATCCTGGCTGCAAAGCGGGATGAGCGACGCGGCGCTGCTGCCGGAACCGGTGATTGGTGCGGGAATCGACCATCGGGACTTTGCCCGCGACCGGCTGATCCTTGTTACGACCGCGCCCGATCTGCCCTGGCAGAACCATTACATCTATGTCGATTACGGCCCCCTTTTCCGTGCACAGCATGCCGAAGCCTGGCCAACGGATGAAACCGCAGCGCTGGCCTTTTCCACCCCCGATTGGGCGCTCGATCACATGCGCCGCGACGGCGGCGCGGCCTATCTGCCGGAAAGGATCATTCAGGAGGCGATGGCCGCAGGCCACCTGCACCGTGTTCCTGACGCAGTCAGCTTTGACCGGCGTCTGGTGCTGTCCTGGCGCAAGGCCAGTGCGGAGAGCTTCGGGTTCCTCAGGCCCTCAGATCCGACTGTAGCGACTGGTGGACAGCAATAGGCTGGTTTCCGAGGTGCTGACGCCCTCCAACCGCCGGATATCCCGCAGCGCGGCATCCAGCGCCTCCAACGTCTCCGTCCCCAGTTCTACGATCAGATCCCATTTGCCATTGGTGGAATGCACCGCCTGAACCTCTCTCCGTCCCGACAGCTGCCGCCGGATACGGTCCATCCCCGGCCCCTCGATCCCCAGCATTGTCAGCGCCCGCACCGGGCTTTGCGCGATGTCGCTGCGGGTGACAACGGTAAACCCCCGAATCTCGCCCGCCTTTGACAACCGCTCCATCCGTGCGCGAACCGTGGCGCGGGTGACGCCGAGGTCAATCGCGAGGTCAGAGACCGAGGCCCGCCCGTCGCGGCGCAACGCGGCCAGCAGCGCGCGATCCGTATCATCCATTTCGGTCATGGTAGATGCTCATATTGCTCAATTGATCCCCAATATGACCACTCTGAGCGCTTCTGTCCAATCCGATCCGGGCGCTATTCCTTGGAAAACGCGCATTCAGGACCATTTCGACATGACTTCAAAACCCTGCCTTCTGATCGGCGCCCCGGTGGATAGCGGCAAACGCACCCGTGGTTGCCTGATGGGCCCCGACGCCTTTCGCACCGCTGGCCTTGCCGAGCATCTGAGCAGCCTCGGGATCGACACCCGCGACCTTGGCGATGTGGCCCAAGCCCCCCTGAGGGACCTGCCCACGACCGGCAAAGTCCACGCCCTCGCCGAAACCGTCGCCTGGACCGAGGCGCTGATCCCCGCCGCCCGTGAAGCAATGGCCGAGGGCTTCCCGATCTTCCTGGGCGGCGATCACAGCCTGTCGCTTGGCACCGTGGCGGGCGTGGCGGAATATGCTCAGGCGAAAGGGCGGCCCCTGTTCGTCCTGTGGCTCGATACGCATTCCGATTTCCACACCCCCGCGACCAGCGGCTCGGGCAACCTGCACGGCACGCCAGTGGGTTATGTCACCGGCCTGCCCGGCTTCGACCACTTCCCGGCGCTGACCGCCCCCGTCCCACAGGCCAATGTCTGCATGATCGGGCTGCGGTCCGTCGATCTGGAGGAAAAGCAGGCACTGGCGGAGACCGAGATCGACGTGCATGACATGCGCGCCATCGACGAGCACGGCATCGCAGCCCCCCTGCGTGAGTTTCTGGCGCGGGTCGAGGCCGCCAATGGCCTGCTGCATGTCTCGCTGGATGTTGATTTCCTCGATCCTTCCATCGCCCCCGCCGTGGGCACCACCGTTCCGGGTGGCGCCACCTTCCGCGAGGCGCATCTGGTCATGGAGATCCTGCATGACAGCGAGTTGGTGACCTCGCTCGACCTTGTAGAACTGAACCCCTTCCTCGACGAGCGCGGGCGCACCGCGTCGCTGATGGTCGACCTCACCGCATCGCTGATGGGCCGCCGCGTCTTCGACCGCCCCACAAGGAGTTTCGCTGCATGACCAAACTGCCTCAACCCTCTGATCGCGCTTACGTTCCCTTCGTGTCGGTCGAGAACATGATGAAGCTGGTCCACACCATCGGGCTGGAAAAGATGCTGGTGGAACTGGCCGGATATATCGAGGAGGATTTCCGCCGCTGGCCGCTTTTCGACAAGACCCCGCGCGTGGCAGCGCATAGCCCCGTGGGCGTCATCGAGCTGATGCCGACCTCGGACGGCGAACAATATGCGTTCAAATATGTGAACGGCCACCCGACCAATACCAAGGCGGGGTTGCAGACGGTCACGGCCTTCGGGCTGTTGGCAGATGTGGCCACGGGCTATCCGACATTGCTCAGTGAAATGACCGTGCTGACCGCGATCCGCACCGCCGCGACCTCGGCTATGGTGGCCAAACACCTGGCACCGAAAGGCGCAAAGACCATGGCGATGATCGGCAATGGCGCGCAATCCGAATTCCAGTCGCTGGCAATGAAAGCGGTCGTCGGCATCGACACCGTTCGGCTCTACGATATCGACCGTGCCGCGACCGCGAAGGCCGCGCGCAACCTTGCCGGTCAGGGGCTGACCGTCGTGACATGCGCCACGCCCGAGGAGGCGATGGAGGGGGCCGAGATCATCACCACCTGCACCGCCGACAAGCAATACGCGACGATCCTGAACGACAACATGGTCGGCGAAGGCGTGCATATCAACGCGATCGGCGGCGATTGCCCGGGCAAGACGGAACTGGCCCCCGCGATCCTGCACCGGTCTTCGATCTTTGTGGAATACCCACCGCAAACACGGGTGGAAGGCGAGATTCAGCAACTGGATGAGGATCATCCGGTGACGGAGCTGTGGCAGGTCATACTGGGGGACGCAGCGGGCCGCGTCTCACCGCAGCAAATCACCCTGTTTGACTCCGTTGGCTTTGCCATCGAGGATTTCTCGGCCCTGCGCTATGTACGCGACCGGCTTGAGGGGACGGATCTGTTCGATCAGCTCGACATGCTGGCCGATCCCGATGACCCGCGAGACCTGTTCGGGATGGTGCAGCGCGCCAAGGGGTAAGGGAGTTTCGCCGCCTGACGGCGTCGACCCGCCGGGGGCGCTGCCCCCGTCGCCATTGGGCTTGAACCAATGGCGCATCCAATGGCGACCCCCTGGAGTATTTGGACCAAGAAGAAACGCAACACGCGTCAGTGGAGGGTCAATTCCCCCACCACGTTGCGCCATTCACCGGGCCCTATCAGCTTGCGATGCGTGAAGCGCACGGAGTGGAGCGGACCCTCGATCTCTTCCTTCCAGAACTCGATGAAGGAAAAGAGTTTCGGGTGATCCGGCGCAAGGTCGTAATCCTGCCAGATGAAACTGTTCAGCACATGCGGATAATCGGGCATGTGATAGAACATCTCGGCCACGGTCAGCCCATAGCCCTTGAGCATAAGCTCGGTCGGTGTTTCGGGCATATTTTGCCTCCTGTTCGGCTGCTCATGTGAAAATCATGCCATCGACATATTAAAAATCAAATAAAACAAATTGTTATCCATCCTGCGCCCTGAGTGACAAGCCGCGCGGACCATTGCCATTGCACCCCATATCCCGGCCCTCTATACTGCTCGACAACTAAATATAGACGCGCGGACAGAAGCGAGCATCAGGCGTGACCGACACCCCAGAACCCCCTGAAAACATGGAAGAAACCGGCCCCGAAGCGCCGGCACCCCATGGCCCCCAAATCTCCATCGCCGAAGAGATGAAGACCAGCTTCATCGACTATGCGATGAGCGTGATCATTTCCCGCGCAATCCCCGACCTGCGCGACGGGCTGAAACCGGTTCACCGGCGCATCCTCTACGCGATGCACGAGACCGGCAACAGCCACGACAAGGCCTACCGGAAATCGGCCCGCCCCGTGGGCGACGTGATGGGGAAATACCACCCCCATGGCGACAGCGCGATCTATGACGCGCTGGTGCGGATGGCGCAGGATTTCTCGATGTCGCTGCCGCTTCTGGATGGTCAGGGCAACTTCGGCTCGATGGACGGGGATAACCCGGCGGCCATGCGCTACACCGAAGTGCGGATGGACAAGCCCGCCGCCTTCATGCTGGCCGATATCGACAAGGACACGGTCGATTTTCAGGACAATTACGACGGCAAGGATCGGGAACCGTCGGTCCTGCCGTCGCGCTTCCCCAACATGCTGGTCAATGGCGCGGGCGGTATCGCGGTCGGCATGGCCACGAACATCCCGCCGCACAACCTGGGCGAAGTCATCGACGCCTGCCAGGCGCTGATCGTGAACCCCGACCTTTCCAGCGAAGAGCTGATGGAGTATGTCCCTGCCCCGGATTTCCCCACCGGCGGCATCATCCTTGGCCGCTCCGGCGCGCGCAAAGCCTATCTTGAGGGGCGCGGCAGCGTCGTCATTCGCGCGAAGACGCGGGTCGAGGAGATCCGCAAGGATCGTTACGCCATCGTGCTGGATGAGATTCCCTATCAGGTCAACAAGGCCTCGATGATCGAGAAGATCGCCGATCTGGTGCGCGAGAAGAAGCTGGAGGGCATTTCCGCCGTTCAGGACGAATCCGACCGGGTCGGCGTGCGTGTGGTGATCGAGCTGAAGCGCGACGCGACGCCCGAGGTGGTGCTGAACCAGCTCTTCCGCTTCACCCAGATGCAGACGAGCTTTGGCTGCAACATGCTGGCGCTGAATGGCGGACGGCCGGAACAGCTGACCTTGCGGCGGTTCCTGACCTCGTTCCTGGATTTCCGCGAAGACGTGGTTGCCCGGCGCACCGCCTACGAGTTGCGCAAGGCGCGCGAACGGTCACATATCCTGTGCGGTCTGGCCGTCGCTGTCAGCAATGTCGATGAGGTCGTGGCCACCATCCGCCAATCCGCCGACGCCGCCGAAGCGCGTGAAAAACTGATGACGCGACGCTGGCCCGCTGGCGAGATCGCAGATTACATCCGGCTGATCGACGACCCGACCCATACGATGAACGACGACGGGACGTATAACCTGTCGGAAACGCAGGCCCGCGCGATCCTGGAGCTGCGTTTGCAGCGCCTGACACAGATCGGGGTCAAGGAAGTCACGGACGAGCTGCAGGAACTGGCAGAGAAGATAAAGGACTACCTCGCCATCCTTGCCAGCCGCGAACGGATCATGTCGATCATCTCGGACGAGTTGGCAGAAGTACGCGAACAGTTTGCCGTGCCGCGCCGCACGGAAATCGTCGACTGGTCCGGCGACATGGATGACGAGGATCTGATCGAGCGCGAAGACATGGTCGTGACCGTCACCTCGGGCGGCTATATCAAGCGCACCCCGCTGGCCGATTTCCGGGCGCAGAAGCGCGGGGGCAAGGGGCTGTCGGGGGGCGAGTTGAAGGAAGACGACGTCGTCACCACCCTCTTCGTCGCCAACACCCACACGCCCCTGTTGTTCTTCACCACTGACGGGATGGTCTACAAGCTGAAGACATGGCGCCTGCCCCAAGGCGGACGCACCTCCAAGGGCAAGGCAATCGTCAACATCCTGCCCATCCCGACCGGCGTGTCCGTGGCCGCCGTGCTGCCCATTGACCGGGATGAGGACCACTGGGACGAATTGCAGATCGTCTTCGCCACCTCGGCAGGCGATGTCCGGCGCAATCAGCTCTCGGACTTCGCCAATGTGCGCGCGAATGGCAAGATTGCCATGAAACTGCCCGAGGACGGCTCCGTCAGCATGGTGAATGCCCGCATCTGTACCGAGGATGACGATGTCATGCTCGTCACCGATGCTGGCCGCGCGATCCGCTTCCGTACCACCGATGTTCGCGTCTTCAAGGGCCGCGATTCCACCGGTGTCCGAGGCATTCGCCTGTCGGATGGTGCAGCCGTGGTTTCCATGGCCGTGATCCGCCATTTCGAGGCCAGCGCCGAAGACCGTGCCGCCTATCTCAAGATGCGCCGCGCCGTGGCCGGTGTGACCGAAGAGGCCGAAGACAGCGACGAGGAGGCCGTGGCCGACACCGCGCTCAGCCCCGAACAATATGCGGAGATGTCGGCGGCAGAGGACCTGATCCTGACGATCACCGCCAAGGGATCGGGCAAGCTGTCCTCGTCCCATGACTACCCGGTGCGGGGCCGTGGCGGGCAAGGTGTGGCGGCCATGGACAAGGCGATGCGTGGCGGGGCCCTGGTGGCCTGCTTCCCGGTCGAGATGAGCGACCAGATCATGCTGGCCACCTCCAAGGGGCAGTCGATCCGTTGCCCGGTTGACGGGATCTCGTTCCGCTCGCGCTCTGCCGGTGGGGTGAAGGTGTTCAACACCGCCAAGGGCGAAGAGGTCGTCTCGGTCGCCTGGATCGCCGAGCAAACCGAGGACGAGTCTGCCGATGCCGATGAATGATTGGATCCCGCTCTTCCTGTTCGGGGGGGCGGTCATTCTGGCCATGGCGTTGCTGGCCCGCTATCAGTCGGGCCGGTATCAGGACTATCTGGCGCGTCACACGGCGGAAACCGAGAAGGTGACCACCAACCAGAACCGGCAGATCGAACAGCAGGAGGCGCATAACGCCCTTCTGCGCGAGCAGAACGCCCTTCTGGATCGCATCGCGACTGCGCTGGAACGCAAGGCGTGACCAACCGGCTGGCGCTGGTGGCCTTTCTGGCCCGGGATTATGACGAGGCGATCGACTGGTTCCAGACGGCGCTGGACTGGCAGTTGCTGGAAGATACCGATATGGGCGGCGGCAAGAGATGGGTGCGTATGGCCCCGGATGCCGATTCCGCAACCCAGTTCCTGATCGCGCGTGCGGTGGACGGCCAAGCCGATGCAATCGGCAACCATGCGGGCGGGCGAGTCGGCTATTTTCTGCACACGGATGATTTAGACGCCAGCCGCGCGCGGATGCTGGCCGCTGGTGTGAGGTTTGAGGAAGAGCCACGACATGAACCTTACGGGACTGTCGCCGTCTTTCAGGATCTCTATGGCAACCGGTGGGATCTGATCGAACCCAAGTAAGTGCAATTCCACACAGAACAAGCGCGCATTCGCGCAGTTTGGTGCATTGAGAAACAGGCTCTCTCTGAGGCATGACATCAGCAGTTGCTGCGCCGCAGCGCAAACCCGTCCCTCAAAGGAGTTCCCGCATGTCCACGCTTCAAACCTACGCCCTCCCCGCTGGCCGCATTCTGATGGCCCTGATCTTTGTCGTCGCCGGCTTCGGCAAACTGGGCGATGTTCAGGGCTTTGCCGGTTACATGGCCTCTGGCGGCATCCCCGCCATCCTGGCCTGGCCTGCCGTTCTGTTCGAAATCCTCGCCGGTCTGGCCCTGCTTGTGGGCTTCATGACCCGGCCCGTCGCCCTGACCCTCGCCGCATTCTCGATCGTCACAGCCTTTCTTTATCACTTCGATATGGGCAACCAGATGCAGCAGATCATGTTCCTGAAAAACCTCGCCATGGCTGGCGGCTATCTGGTGATCGCAGCCCATGGGGCCGGGGCGCTGTCTCTGGACAATCGCCTTGGTCGGCCCGCAGCGGCCTGACACCCGCCACAAAGGTTAACACCGCCCGCCGCTTGCCCGATTGCAAGCGGCGGTTGTGTTTTTCGGGGCCTGAACACAGTCTGGCCATCTTTCCGCCCCCGCCCTGCCCCGTGAATGCACCGGCTTTTCCGCAAATCCATAATAAATCCGCCAGATTTCGGACCCAGATTGGTCTTACTGGGGCGACACGCCGGGGGGCGACTACCAGTCTGCAAGGCTGCCAAGCAGAGAAGACATTGGTCATGACCAACCCGAGTGCCGAACGCATCACGCTGAATGCCACCGCCCAGAACCTGCTGCGGATCGTCATCGCCTCTTACTTTGTCGCCGTCGGGCTGAACCTTATCCCCGGCACCAATCTGACCATTCTTGCCGCGCAAGTGTTGCCATCCCATGTGGCCGAGCCATTGGCGGCCATGATGGTCTTTGCCCTCGCCTTCCTCGTCATGATCGGCCTCTACATGCGCCCTGCCGCTCTGGTGCTTGGGTTGATGACGCTCTTTGCCAGCTACCTGCAGATGATCGAACTGGGCGTCGCGGACGAACTGGGCACCTTCTGGCGCGATCTCGTGCTGATCGCAGCCCTGATGCTGACCTATGCGGAAAACGCCCCGCGCGATCACCGGATGCGCAGCGCCATTCGCCGCAAGGTGACGCCGCGCCGTGTGGCTCCGGTCGATCATCCGCACCGGCCGCGTCCGGCGGCCGTGACGCCCGCGGCGCCGCAGTCCAGCCTGCCCACAATCGCGCCGGTCGCGGCCTTCGTCAGCCGTCGCAAGCTGGCCGCGAATCTACCCGACCCGGTTGACAACATCTTTACGGACCTCACAGCAACAGGTTAACGCCCTGCTCCAGCGGGTGTGCCCGGGCGCCGCGCTCTCCGACATGGGGGCGCGGCGTTTTATCATGGCACGACGCCATCCCGGTCCGTCCTTCAAGACCGATAAACAATGCCGATGTTTCGCTGCGACTTCACCTGGAATTAAGGCAGACACCTGCCTAAAAGTTCAGGTCCGGTTTCCACTTTGTGAACAATACCGACCCAACCAAGCCATTGCAGCATAGGCTGAGTATAAATCTCCCCGAAGGTTCCCCTCCAGCGGCCTTGTCCTGCCCCAATTGGCGAAGAGACTGTCACTATCGAGCAATTAACCTTAACGGGACAGAGACGATGAACAACCTTACCGAATGGCTCCGCCTGAACTTCCGGGTCTGCCTCTCGGCGACTCTCATGATCGAGGCCGCCATCGGCCTGATTCCGCAGCTCAGGGATTGCAACGTCCCGACGGTCGTCGGCGGCATGGAGGGGCTGGAGTACCACTCTGCCGCACTGGCCGCGCTCTTCTTTGTCCTGAGCTTCTGGTTGATCCTGGGCATTCGCACGTCGATGGTTGCCGCCATGTCGATGGCGCTGCTCGTCCTGCCCGCGATCATGACCAACCCCGACGGGGATCCTGCATTGGCCGTCAAGATAACCCTGGTGTCGGTCTTCTCGGTTCCGTTGATCTTGTATGGCGGCGGGCGCTACACGCTTTACGAAGTTCACGAAGCGCTCAATATCAACCGCGGAACGCAGGACAGCGAAACGCAATCCGCTTGACAAACCGTCCAGATCGCACTTTATTTAATACAGGCAATTGATCATCAATTGCCTGTTTTCCATTGTCATTTCCCCTAGTAAAGGGAATGGCCAGCGGACGGCTGGAGCAGCTGAGACAAATGGAAGTTCCTCAAAATGGACAACTGGGACGATCTGAAATTTTTTCTCGCTGTACACAAAAGCGGCACGATGGTTGCGGCTGCCCGCCATCTTGGTGCGAATGTGGCGACTGTATCGCGCCGAATCGAACGCCTTGGCCAGACACTGGGCGCACCGGCTTTCATCAAGACATCAGGTGATTGGAAGCCGAATCCGGACCTGGAAAGCCTGCTGTTCCTGATCGAAGAGTTCGAGGGAAAGCTGAGCGCGGAACGAAATCAGATCTCGTTGAAATCCGAAGGCGCAAACCCCGTCATGATCCGGGTCGGGGCTCCACCGATTGTTCTGGGCGGCGTCCTGTCTGCGAATGTTGGTGATTTTTTGTCTAAAAACAAAGGCTACACGATTGAACTTCACAATCGCACATCCCGCTCTGGCCTTGGTGATGTCGACGTTATGATCATGGACACCCCGCCGGATCGCGGTAGCCTTATCACCCGCCGTGTGGGAAACATGGAATTCAACACCTACAGAAGGGCGCCCTCTGGTCTCGACGACGAGTGGGTCGGGCTGGTCGACAAGCACGATGACTTCGAGCCGATGCGCCGCGCACGAGCCTTGTTCCGGCGTCCCCCGTCACTTCGCGCGGCAAACTTCTTCGATGCATTCCGAATCTCCAAATCGACCGGTCTGCCTGTCTTGCTTCCAACCTTTTTGGCAAAACGGGATTCGGACTTTCAACCTGCTTTTGACGACATCGAGCCAATCAACGTGGATTTTTGGGCTGCATTCCACAGCTCCAGAAAAAAAGACCAGGCCGCAATAGACGCCATGAACTGGATCGTATCTTCTTTCGAACAGTCTCAAACTATCCTTTTGAATATAGATTAGTACCCTTAATTCTCGCAAAGATGCTTTTGCAAGCTTTCAGCTTTAATAATTTTGGACAAAGGTTAATGTGAAATAAAACAATAACGAGCTTACAGGCAGAACCGGCATGACATTCGGGCAGGTGCTACATCTATTGTGCAGGATGCTGACTGCATTCCTGCTGACAACAGCCTCGATCGAGGCGCTTGCGGTTATCGACCTGCACTGGACCGTGGGCACGCGCGGGATCCACGGTGTGGAATGGACCGCCATCATTGTACTCTGCGCTCTTATTCTATCTACGGCGGTTTGGCTTCTCGTCGGCATCCGCAGCCGGGTGGTTGCCGTGCTTGGGGTCGCCCTTCTCTGTGGGCTCACCCTCTGGTTCGATGCCATGGAAATCCGGACGGTGTATGGCCCATGGCTGGCCATTGCAGCCACCGCAACCGCTATTCCGCTGGTCTTGCGCGGCGGCGGGCAGTTTGCGCTCTATCGCAGGGGGTGGAAGCGCCTCGCATGAGCGCCACTGCGTGGCTTGGCAAATCGGATCCCCTGGCCTACATCCCCGGTCATGACAAAAGCGATCCACATCATCGGCGGCGGCATGGCCGGGTCCGAAGCCGCCTGGCAAGCGATCAATCTTGGCGTTCCCGTGGTCATCCACGAAATGCGTCCGCATGTGGGCACCTTTGCGCACCAGACCGGCAACCTGGCGGAAATGGTCTGTTCCAATTCGTTCCGCTCCGACGATGACGAACAGAATGCCGTCGGCCTGCTGCATTGGGAAATGCGCGCGGCCGGCGGCCTCATCATGGAAATGGCCGACCGCCATCGCCTGCCCGCAGGCGGTGCGCTGGCCGTGGACAGGGAGCCTTTCGCGCAATCCGTCACCGACCGGCTGCGCACCCATCCTCTGGTCACCGTGGTCGAGGACGAGGTGACCGCCCTGCCCGACCAAGGCCCCGTGATCATCGCAACCGGCCCCCTGACCTCCGGCGCACTGGCCGAGGCTATCGCGCAGGAAGCCGGACAGGACAGCCTCGCCTTCTTCGACGCCATCGCCCCCATCGTCCATGCCGACAGCATCGACATGTCCAAGGCGTGGATGCAGTCGCGCTATGACAAGGGCGAAACCGAGGAAGAGCGCACCGCCTATCTCAACTGCCCGATGGACCGCGACACCTACGAGGCCTTCATCGACGCGCTGCTCGCCGCCGACAAGACCGAGTTTCACGAAGGCGAGACGGCAAAATATTTCGACGGCTGCCTGCCCATCGAGGTCATGGCCGAACGCGGCCGCGAAACGCTGCGCCATGGGCCGATGAAACCCGTGGGCCTGACCAACCCGCACCAGCCTGACGTCAAGGCCCATGCCGTCGTGCAGCTGCGTCGCGACAACAAGCTCGGCACGCTGTTCAACATCGTGGGTTTCCAGACCAAGATGAAATACGGGGCCCAGACCGAGGTTTTCCGCATGATCCCCGGTCTGGAAAACGCCCGTTTCGCGCGGCTTGGTGGCATCCACCGCAACACATTCATCAATTCGCCCACCCTGCTGGATCACGAGATGCGCCTGCGCACGCGCCCGCATATCCGCTTCGCGGGCCAGATCACCGGGGTCGAGGGCTATGTGGAATCGGCGGCCATGGGCCTGCTGGCGGGCCGCCTTGCCGCAGCCGAGGTGCTGGGCCAGACGCTGCCGCCCGTCCCGCAGGAAACCGCCATGGGTGCGCTGATCCATCACATCACCGGCGGGGCCGAAGCCAAGACCTTCCAGCCGATGAACGTGAATTTCGGCCTCTTCCCTCCGGTTGATCTGAAAGGCGGACGCAAGAACCGCAAAGCGCGCTACAAGGGCTATACGGACCGGGCCAAAGCGGCCTGGCAAGACTGGCTGAACCAGGGTGAAGACCACCCCGCAACCATTTGAAATCGAAGTGACCTTTCGCACCCGATTTGCCCCATCGCCAACCGGACCTCTGCATCTGGGCCATGCTTATTCGGCGATCCTCGCCCATGACATGGCGCGGGCAAAGGGCGGCGCGTTTCTGCTGCGGATTGAGGATATCGACCAGACCCGCGCAAAGCCGGAATGGGAGGATCTGATCTATGACGATCTTTCCTGGCTCGGCCTGACATGGGATGAGCCGGTCATGCGCCAATCCGAACGGATGGACATTTACGCAGCTGCCCTGGACAAGCTTTGGGACCGAGACCTGCTCTATCCCTGCACGTGCAATCGACGTGATATTGCCCAGGCCGCTTCGGCCCCGCAGGAAGGGGCACCGCTTCGCGGCCCGGACGGGATCATTTATCCCGGCACCTGCCGAAGCAAACCACGAATGCCGAACCACATGTGCGCGCGCCCCGAACACACAGCGCTCCGCCTGAATATGGCGCAAGCGGCATTGGCCGACGATGTCTTTGTCCCTCGGCTTGGCACAGCAGGCGTGGCCGCGTTTGAGGAAAAGGGAAATGGGGAAGGCATCCCACGCGGGCTGATCGAATTCACCCCCGAGGATGTGGCCCACGACATCGGCGACGTGGTTCTCGCGCGCCGCGATATGGGCGGGTCTTACCATCTGTCCGTTGTGCTGGACGACGCGGCACAGGGCATTACGGACGTTGTTCGTGGCGCAGACCTGTTTGACGCCACGCGGATTCACGTGATCCTGCAACGTCTGCTTGGGCTCCCGACACCGGTTTACCACCACCACCGGCTGATCCGTGACGAGAAGGGCAAGCGCCTGGCCAAACGCGATGACGCCCGCGCAATCCGCACCTATCGCGAAGAGGGCCTGACCCCATCTGACATTCGCGCCCTGGTGGGCCTCTCATATTAAGGTTAACCGCCCCCATTAACCTTAACGCGCGCCCTGCCCTTCTTCTTGGTCCAAATACTCCCGCCGGAGGCGTCCAACATAAGCCGCAGGGCACTGGCCTCAGACCAGGGGCGACATGATCTCCACCTCGTCCCCCTCCTGCACCGCCATATAGAAACAGCTCCGCCGGTTGGTGTGGCAGGCAGGCCCGGTCTGACGCACCACAGCCAGCAGGCAATCCCGGTCGCAATCGACGCGCAGCTCCACCAGCTTCTGCACATGGCCGGAGCTTTCGCCCTTCACCCAAAAGCTCTGCCGCGACCGCGACCAATAGGTCACCCGGCCCGTCTCCAGCGTGCGGGCCACCGCCTCGGCGTTCATCCACGCCATCATCAGCACCTCGCCCGTCCCCTCTTCCTGTGCGATGCAGGGGATCAGCCCGTCGGCGGTATATGTCAGCGTTGCGGGATCGAAGCTCATGACCAGCACCCTTTGCAATCCTGTGATTGGTCGCTACCTATAGAGTACCAGCGCGGGGGAAAAGCCCATGAGCACCGAAAGCGACCTGATCAAACTCTATTCGCAGCGTATCCTTGCCTTGGCGGCGGATATTCCGCTGACCGACCGGCTGGAGACCCCCCAGGCAACCGTGCGCAAACGCGCGCCGCTCTGCGGCTCGACCGTGACGGTCGATCTCGATATCGAGGATGGTCGCATTGTTCGGTTTGGTCAGGATGTGAAGGCCTGCGCGCTCGGTCAGGCCTCTGCCGCGCTGATGGCGGCCAACATCATTGGGCGCACCCGTGCCGAGGTAGAACAGGGCCGCGATCAGCTGCGCGCCATGCTGAAGGACGGTGCCCCCCCGCCCGAGGCACCGTTTTCCGGCTACGAAGTGCTGGAGCCCGCCCGCGAGTACAAGAACCGCCATGCCTCGATCATGCTGGCCTTCGAGGCCACCGCCCAGGCCATGGCGGACGCGGAAGCCGCCGCCTGCGCCTGACCTTCACCTCTGAACAAAAAAAACCGCCGCAATCCGGGGCACGGAGGCGGCGGCAGGTATGCGTGTCGGGGGATCCGTCAGGCCGGGTTTTGGACAGGCAGTTCCAAAGACCCTGAGGCAGAGGCAGCGCGGGGGTTGGGGGACAGACCCGCAGCTATTGAAAAGCCATCCGGAGATACGACCGCAGGCAGAGGCAAAAGGTCAGAGCGCGCCGGGCAGATGCAGGGCACCCAAGGTCATCACGCCGATCGCGAGAACACCGGCAAAATCATAAAGCAGCGAGTCGCGGGAGGTTTCGAGAATCTGGCGGATCTGGGTGATCATGGTTTCCAATTCCTGAACAACTTGTGGCGTGTTAACGCTTTGTTCTCATATTTACCCACAGGATGCAAGAACTTTATGAGAACATTTGAGAACAAAGCCGGTCCAATGGTTAACGATGGTTAATGGGTTATTAACCTTCGTTACCCGACCGAGATCAGCCCGATGGCCTTTTCCTGCTCCATCAACCACAGCAGAACCCGCGCCGATTGCCCCCTTGGGCTGATCATTTCCGGGTCCCGATCCAGCAGCGCCCGCGCATCCGTCTGCGCGATGCTCATCAGGGCTGTCTGCCCCTCCAGATCCGCCACCCGGAACTTCGGCAGGCCCGATTGCGCGGTACCGATCAGGTCGCCCGCGCCACGGATCGCCAGATCTTCCTCGGCGATGCGGAATCCGTCCTCGGTTTCACGCAACACCTGCAGGCGCCGCGTGGCCGTTTCCCCAAGCGGCGCGCGATAGAGCAGCAGGCAGGTTGAGGCCCCCTCGCCCCGGCCCACACGACCCCGCAGCTGATGCAGTTGCGCCAGCCCGAAATTCTCCGCCTGTTCAATCACCATGATCGTGGCATTGGGCACGTTCACGCCCACCTCGATCACCGTCGTGGCCACCAGAACGCGGGCCCGCCCCTCGACGAAATCGGCCATTGCGGCGTCCTTCTCGGCGGGCGGCAATTGACCATGCACCAGCCCGACCACGTCGTCGCCCAGGGCTGCGCGCAAATGTTTGAACCGCTCCTCGGCGGCGGTCATTTCCACCGCTTCGCTTTCGCCGACCAGCGGGCAGACCCAATAGGCCTGCCGCCCCTCGGCCACCGCCTGACGCAGGTGGTCCACAACTTCATCCATCCGCGCGGTGCTGACCAGCGCGGTGCGCACCGGTTTCCGGCCCGGCGGCTTTTCATCCAGCACCGAGATATCCATGTCGCCATAGGTGGCGAGGCTGAGCGTGCGCGGAATGGGCGTTGCCGTCATTACCAGCACATCCGCCTGCGCGCCCTTCTGGCCCAGTTTCACCCGCTGGCGCACGCCGAAGCGATGCTGTTCATCGACGATCGCAAGGCGCAGGTCAGCGAATTCCACATCGTCCTGAAACACCGCATGGGTGCCGACCAGAATGCCGATCTCTCCCGATTTCAGCGCCTCCAGCTTCGCGCGCCGCTCCGCCCCCTTATCGCGCCCCGTCAGGCTTTCCAGACGCACCCCCGCCGCCTCGGCCAACGGCTTCAACCCGTCGAAATGCTGCGCGGCGAGGATCGAAGTCGGCGCCATCATCACCCCCTGCCCACCCGCTTCCACAGCGACCAACAAGGCCATCAGCGCCACCAGAGTCTTGCCCGCGCCCACATCGCCCTGCAACAGCCGGTTCATCTTGACCGGCTGGCCCATATCGGCGGCAATCTCGGCAATCGCCCGGTCCTGCGCACCTGTGGGCCGATAGGGAAGCGATTTCAACACCTTGGCCCGTAGCGCCCCATCCCCTTCGCTGATCCGCCCCTTGGCGCGCTTCAGTTTCAGCCGCGCAAGGCCGAGCGTCAGCTGATGGGCCAGCAGTTCATCATAGGCCAGCCGCTCCCGCGCCGGGTGGCTGCGCGACAGGGTTTCGGGGCCATCGGGGCAGTGCAGCTGTTCCAGCGCATCAGGCCAGGCAGGCCATTTGCGGGATTTCAACAGTTCAAGGTCGATCCATTCCCCGAAATAGGGCGCGCGTGGCAGGGCCGAGGCGATGGCCTTGGTGATGCCTTTCTGGGTGACGCCAGCGGTCAGGGGATAGACCGGTTCATAGGTCGGAATCTCATCCGCATCGGCAATGGGCAGGATGTGGTCGGGATGAACCATCTGCGCGAGGCCGTCGAAAAGCTCCACTTTGCCCGACACCAGACGACGGCTGCCCGTCGGCAAAACCCGTTGCAGATAGTCGCCATGGGCATGGAAGAACACCAGCTCAAAACTGGTTGACGCATCCGTCACCTGCACCCGGTATGGCCGCCCGCGCGAGGCGGGTTTGCGATGCGGGCCAATCTCGACCTCGACCGTCACGACCCCCGGCAGCACCGCGTCGCGGATACTGGCCCGCCGGGTGCGGTCGACGCCACCAACCGGCAGGGTCAGCAGCAGATCCTTGGGGGTTTCAACGCCCAAACCTTTGTAATTCTTAGCCGTTTTCGGTCCGATCCCGTCCAGCCCCTCCAGCTCTGCGAAAAGCGGGAAGAGGATTTCCGGGCGTCCCTTGGGCATCTCAACCATCGGATCGCGCCGCCGCGGGGGCGTCGTTGATCAACGCGAGCCACGCGTCCTCATCAATGGTTTCCACGCCCAGATCGGCGGCTTTCTTGGCCTTCGATCCCGCCCCCGGTCCGGCAACCAGCAGGTCGGTCTTGGCGGAAACGGACCCCGAGACCTTGGCCCCCAGTGCCTCCGCCCGCGCCTTGGCCTCGGCGCGGGTCATCTTTTCCAGCGTGCCGGTGAAGACCACGGTCTTGCCCGCGACGGGGCTGTCTGACGTGGTGGGCGCGGCCTCTGCCTGAACGTGCAACGCGGCGACCAGCCGGTCGATGGAGGCCCGTTCTCGGGGCTGCCCGAAGGCCGTCACGAGCGCCTGCGCAACTGTTGCGCCGATCCCGTCGATGCCGGTGATTTCATCCCATGCGGCACGCGCCTCTGCGGGCACCTCTGTCCAGGCCGCTTCACGCGTGGTGCTGATCTGGGCGCGGCGGCCCTCATCAGCGGCGCGCGCCCGTTCGGTGGCAATGGCCTCATCCGCGTTTCGGGCCGCATCGGCGGCGGGTTGTGCGCGATCCACCGTTTCCGCCAGCGCATCCCAGGTGCCGAAATGGCGCGCCAGATCGGCCGCCGCCACCTCGCCCACATGCCGGATACCAAGCGAAAACAAAAGCCGTTTCAGGGGGATGGAGCGTTTCTCTTCAATCGCCTTGAACAGGTTTTCCGCCGATTTCTCGCCCCAGCCCTCGCGGTTCTTGAGCTGTTGCAACCCGCTGCCATACCGCGCCTGAAGTTCGAAAATATCAGCGGGCTCAGCAATCCAGCCGTCCTTGTGGAATTGTTCCACCTGCTTGGCGCCAAGCCCTTCGATGTCAAACGCCGCGCGGCTGACGAAATGCTTTAACTTCTCGACCGCCTGCGCGGGGCAGATCAGCCCGCCGGTGCAACGGCGCACGGCGTCGCCTTCCTCGCGGACCGCATCGGACCCGCATTCGGGGCAAACGGTCGGGAAGGCATAGGGTGCGGCATCCTCGGGCCGTTTCGACAGGTCCACATCCGCCACTTTCGGGATCACGTCCCCGGCGCGATAAACCTGCACCCAATCACCGACGCGGATATCCTTGCCCTCGCGGATCTGGCTGCCACTGGAATCGCGCCCGGCAATGTAGTCCTCATTATGCAGCGTCGCGTTCGACACCACGACGCCCCCGACCGTCACCGGGGAAAGCCGCGCCACCGGGCTGAGCGCGCCGGTGCGGCCCACCTGGATGTCGATGGCTTCCAGCCGGGTCCAGGCCAGTTCGGCGGTGAATTTATGGGCGATGGCCCATCGTGGCGTGGTCGAGCGCATGCCGAGTCGGGCCTGAAGCGCCAGATCGTTGAGCTTGTAGACCACCCCGTCAATGTCATAGCCGAGCGTCGCGCGGGCCTGCTCGATCTCGCGGTAATGGGCGAGCATCGCCGCGGTCGTATCGCAGAGCTTCGTGCGGTCGTTGGTCTGGAAGCCGAGCGCGTTCAGCCGATCAATCGCACCCATCTGGGTGTCAGACAGGGGCTCCGACAGCTCCCCCCAGGCATAGGCGAAGAATTTCAGCGGGCGTTCGCGGGTGATGTCCGAATCGAGCTGGCGCAGCGATCCGGCGGCGGCATTGCGCGGATTGGCGAAGGTTTTGCCGCCCCGCTCCGCTTGCCGTGCATTCAGGGCCTCGAAATCGGCATGGGACATGTAGACCTCACCGCGCACCTCCAACACCTCCGGCGCACCTGTCAGCACCTGCGGGATGTCGGCAATGGTGCGGGCGTTGGCGGTGACGTTTTCCCCAACCTCGCCATCGCCACGGGTCGCGGCCTGCACCAGACGCCCGTTTTCATAGCGCAGGGACAGGGACAGCCCGTCAATCTTGGGTTCGGCGGTGAAGGCCAGCGGCGCATCCGGGGCGAGCCCCAGGAAATTCCGGATGAAACGGGCGAATTCCGCCACGTCTCCCTCTTCGAACGCATTGCCGAGCGACAGCATCCGCACCGCATGGGTGACCTTGGAAAACCCCTCCGCCGGGGCGGCGCCCACCTGATCGGTCGGGCTGTCGGCGCGTTTCAGGGCGGGAAAGCGGGCCTCGAGCGCTGCGTTCTCGCGCTTCAGCGCGTCATATTCCGCATCCGAGATTTCGGGGGCATCCTGCCGGTGATAAGCATCGTTTGCGCGTGCAATCGCTTCGGCCAGTTCCCTCAGCCGTGCCGGGGCCTCCGCCTCGGTCACGTCCCTCGCCCGGTCTTCCGGTGTCTCGGATTGCGTTGCCATCTCTGCCCCTCGAAACTGTCACGGCCTCCCGAAGTGATAGGAGGCCGCAACCGGGAGGTCCAGTCAGGAGAAGAGATCAGGCCGAGGCGGCAAAGCCCTGAGGCTGCGCCTCTTCTATCGGATCCCGCAGGACATACCCCCGGCCCCAGATCGTTTCGATATGGTTATCGCCGCCTGTGGCCTGAGACAGCTTTTTCCGCAACTTGCAGATAAACACGTCGATAATCTTCAGTTCCGGCTCATCCATGCCGCCGTAGAGATGGTTGAGGAACATCTCTTTCGTCAGCGTGGTGCCCTTGCGCAGGCTGAGCAGTTCGAGCATCTGGTATTCCTTGCCGGTCAGATGCACCGCGCGGCCATCCACGTCGACGGTCTTGGCGTCGAGATTGACGTTGATCCGCCCCGTCCGAATCACGGATTGGGCATGACCCTTGGACCGGCGGATGATGGCATGGATGCGCGCCACCAGTTCATCGCGATGGAAGGGCTTTGTCAGGTAGTCATCGGCCCCGAAGCCAAATCCCTTGATCTTGCTTTCGGTATCATCTGACCCTGACAGGATCAGGATCGGCGTATCGACACGGGCCAGGCGCAACTGGCGCAGCACCTCGTGCCCGTTCATGTCGGGAAGGTTCAGATCGAGAAGAATGAGATCGTAATCGTAGAGCTTGGCAAGATCGACGCCCTCTTCCCCCAGATCGGTCGAATAGACATTGAGATTGGCATGACTGAGCATCATCTCTATGCTTTTCGAGGTGGTGGGATCATCTTCTACAAGCAAGACACGCATCACGAACTCTCCGAATCTTTCGAACTGGTTACGACCTTGGGTACACTTCGTTAATTTCAAGTTATCTTTTTAGATAGTCTTCCGAAAAAATCCATTATTGCAATCCCAAAATTGCATTAAGCGCGAAATCTCTGCAGGGCTGTTGCCTTTAATGCCTGTGCCCCATGTTCGGAAACGGCGCGCGTCCAGCTGTCCAATTCTTCTTCGGACAGGGCGTAAATGCGGCAGGCTTCTTCCCGGTCCAGAAGGCCATATGACACCGCGTTCGCAACCGCCGCCTTTCGGCTGGCAACCCACCGTCTGGTCGAGGCACTGGGCAGATCGGCGCGGGTCATCACACTGCCATCGGGAAGCGTGACGGATTGGACCCCTTTGACACGTCTGATATACATGGCGCTCCTCTCACCGCTCGGGTTTCGGGCCACCCTGTCGCAATAAGTTTAACAGCCGGTAAGCACGTCCCTTGAGGATAGGTGGCATTTTCCTATATTGCGCCTCAAACCCCCGGAGACGCCCATGCCCCTCGATCCACATCCCGTGAACTCTCTTGGCTTTGCCAAACCGCCCTCCGAGACCCGGGTCGTGGTGGCGATGTCGGGCGGTGTCGACAGCTCTGTCGTGGCGGCAGAGCTTGCAGAACAAGGCTATGACGTCATCGGCGTGACCTTGCAGCTTTATGATCATGGGGCCGCTTTGGCCAAGAAAGGCGCCTGCTGCGCGGGCCGCGATATCCACGATGCGCGCCGAGTGGCCGAGGAAATGGGATTCCCCCATTACGTGCTGGACTACGAAAACATCTTCAAGGACGCGGTGATCGACGAGTTCGCGGAAAGCTACCTTGCCGGGGCCACGCCTGTGCCCTGCATCCGCTGCAACGAGCGCGTGAAGTTCAAGGATCTGCTGGAAACCGCCCGAGAACTCGACGCGGATTGCATGGCCACCGGGCACTACATTCAACGAATGGACGGCACCAACGGGGCCGAATTGCATTGCGCCGCCGATTCGTCCCGCGACCAAAGCTATTTCCTGTTCTCGACCACAAAGGAACAGCTGGAATTCCTGCGCTTTCCCCTGGGCCATTTGCCCTCGAAGGACGAAACGCGGAAACTGGCGGCGCGATACGGGCTGCCGGTGGCTGATAAACCCGACAGTCAGGATATCTGTTTTGTACCTGATGGAAACTACGCCTCGGTGATCGAGAAACTGCGCCCCGGTGCGGCCGATCCCGGCGATATCGTCGATATGAATGGCGCGGTTCTGGGACAACATCGCGGCGTCATCCATTACACGATTGGCCAGCGCCGCGGATTGGGAATTGGCGGGCTTGATACGCCGCTTTATGTGGTCAAGCTGGACCCGGAGTCGCGGCAGGTCGTGGTGGGCCCGAAAGAGGCGCTGTCCAAACGGATCGTCCCGGTGCGCGAGATCAACTGGCTGGGGGACGAGCCCTTCACCTCGCGGCCCGAATGGCATCTGTCGGTCAAGATCCGCTCCACCCGCCCCCCGCGTGAGGCGGTGATCCGCCCGATCTCGGACACCGAGGCGGAGGTGGAACTGATCGTGGCCGAAGAAGGCGTCAGCCCCGGCCAGGCCTGCGTGTTCTATGACCCGGAGGGCAGCCGCATCTTCGGCGGCGGCTGGATCTGGCGCGGCAACTAGGCCCCCCCCCGCCTACTAGGCCCCCCCGCCC
>NZ_JASHJX010000099.1 GCF_030732985.1 Nioella sp. MMSF_3534 | reverse complement strand
TTTTGGTTGCGGGGGTAGGATTTGAACCTACGACCTTCAGGTTATGAGCCTGACGAGCTACCGGGCTGCTCCACCCCGCGCCACTTGCCCGGATATTGTTTTGATCTGGGCTTTGTGTGTTATCGTTTCTGAGAGATTTTGGTTTGCTTGTTAGGTTTGGCGGTGACCTACTCTCCCACGTCTTGAGACGCAGTACCATCGGCGCAACGGTGCTTAACGGCCGAGTTCGGGATGGGATCGGGTGTTTCACTCGCGCTATGACCACCAAACCGAACAAGCAAACCCTTTTTCCCCTTTGATTGGGGAAAGGGTCAAACATCTTCATCCAGGTCAGGTGACTGTGTTGGTGTAGTTTCTGCTTTTGATTGATTGTAGGGCCATGAAGTCTGGCTTCTACTGGATCAAATCAAGCCTATCGGGCCATTAGTACCGGTCAACTGAACGCATTGCTGCGCTTACATCTCCGGCCTATCGACGAGGTGGTCTACCTCGGCCCTCAGGGATACCTTGTTTTGAGGGGGGCTTCCCGCTTAGATGCCTTCAGCGGTTATCCTTTCCGATCATAGCTACCCTGCACTGCGGCTGGCGCCACAACAGGTCCACCAGTGGATCGTTCACCCCGGTCCTCTCGTACTAGGGGCAACTCCTCTCAAGTATCCTACACCCACGGCAGATAGGGACCGAACTGTCTCACGACGTTCTAAACCCAGCTCACGTACCTCTTTAAACGGCGAACAGCCGTACCCTTGGGACCTGCTCCAGCCCCAGGATGAGATGAGCCGACATCGAGGTGCCAAACGGTGCCGTCGATATGGACTCTTGGGCACCATCAGCCTGTTATCCCCGGCGTACCTTTTATCCGTTGAGCGATGGCCCTTCCACTCGGGACCACCGGATCACTATGGCCGTCTTTCGACTCTGCTCGACTTGTCAGTCTCGCAGTCAGGCTGGCTTCTGCCATTGCACTCAACGAGCGATTTCCGACCGCTCTGAGCCAACCTTCGCGCGCCTCCGTTACGCTTTAGGAGGCGACCGCCCCAGTCAAACTACCCACCACGCAGGGTCCCGGACCCGGATAACGGGCCGCGGTTAGACTTCAAGCAGAGCAAGGGTGGTATCTCAAGGGAGGCTCCACAGGGACTGGCGTCCCTGCTTCGAAGCCTACCACCTATCCTGCACATGCTGTGCCTGAAGCCAGTGCGAAGCTGTAGTAAAGGTGCACGGGGTCTTTCCGTCTAACCGCGGGAAGCCTGCATCTTGACAGGCAATTCAATTTCGCTGAGTCGATGTTGGAGACAGCGGGGAAGTCGTTACGCCATTCGTGCAGGTCGGAACTTACCCGACAAGGAATTTCGCTACCTTAGGACCGTTATAGTTACGGCCGCCGTTTACCTGGGCTTCAATTCGGAGCTTGCACCCCTCCTTTTAACCTTCAGGCACCGGGCAGGCGTCAGACCCTATACGTCGTCTTGCGACTTCGCAGAGCCCTGTGTTTTTAGTAAACAGTCGCCACCCCCTGGTTTGTGCCCCCAGCTCCAAGTTGCCTTGGAACCGGGCCTCCTTCTCGCGAACTTACGGAGGTATTTTGCCGAGTTCCTTCAACATCGTTCTCTCAAGCGCCTTGGTATTCTCTACCAGTCCACCTGTGTCGGTTTAGGGTACGATCTCATGGAGGGCTATTTCCAGGAACCCGTTGGCTGCCCACACAATCCGATAAGTGTGAACAACGGCTCAGATCCGTCACATCCTCCTGGCCCAGGAATATTAACCTGGTTCCCATCGACTACGCCTTTCGGCCTCGCCTTAGGGGTCGGCTTACCCTGCTCAGATTAGCTTTAAGCAGGAACCCTTGGACTTTCGGCGACAGGGTCTCTCACCCTGTTTGTCGCTACTCATGTCATCATTCTCGCTAGTGATCACTCCACCGGATCGCTCACGCGCCGGCTTCACAGTAAAACCCGGTCCTCCAATGCGCCCGAAGACGCTAAGGAGGAATGGGTTTATTCACACTACGCTCCGCTACCATGCACTATGTGCATCCTCAGCTTCGGCTCATGGCTTGAGCCCCGTTACATCTTCGCCGCAGGACAACTTGTTTAGACCAGTGAGCTGTTACGCTATCTTTAAAGGATGGCTGCTTCTAAGCCAACCTCCTGGTTGTTTTGGTCGTCCCACCTGCTTTCCCACTTAGCCATGAATTAGGGGCCTTAGCTGGAGGTCAGGGTTGTTTCCCTCTCCACGACGGACGTTAGCATCCGCCGTGTGTCTGCCATCTAGTACTCCCGGGTATTCGGAGTTTGGTTAGGATCAGTAAGCCTGTGGGGCCCCATTACCCATCCAGTGCTCTACCCCCCGGGGTATTCGGATGACGCTCTACCTAAATAGATTTCGCGGAGAACCAGCTATCTCCGAGTTTGATTGGCCTTTCACCCCTAGGCACAATTCATCCCGACCTTTTTCAACAGGTGTGGGTTCGGACCTCCAGTAAGTGTTACCTTACCTTCATCCTGATCATGCCTAGATCACTCGGTTTCGGGTCTGATCCATCTAACTCATGCGCCCTATTAAGACTCGCTTTCGCTGCGCCTACACCTAACGGCTTAAGCTTGCTAGATAGACCAAGTCGATGACCCATTATACAAAAGGTACGCCGTCAGCTCTCAAGGAGCCTCCGACTGCTTGTAGGCGTTCGGTTTCAGGTACTGTTTCACTCCCCTCGTCGGGGTGCTTTTCACCTTTCCCTCACGGTACTGGTTCGCTATCGGTCAGTAAGGAGTACTTAGCCTTCGAAGGTGGTCCTCCGATCTTCAGACAGGATTTCACGTGTCCCGCCCTACTTAATACATCCCATCGAGCTTCCCATACGGGGCTGTCACCCGCTATGGCTGATCTTTCCAGATCATTCTGGTCACTCTCAAGGCTTGGCTGGTCCCCGTTCGCTCGCCGCTACTAGGGGAGTATCATATTGATTTCCTTTCCTCCGGGTACTTAGATGTTTCAGTTCCCCGGGTTTGCTCTTGAAGACCTATGTATTCAGTCAACAAGTACCTGT
>NZ_JASHJX010000098.1 GCF_030732985.1 Nioella sp. MMSF_3534 | reverse complement strand
CCCGCCATCTGCATCATCGGCGGCGCGCTGGCCGTCGGGGTGCTGGGGTATTTGATCAATGAGGCGAATGATGGGGGTTCTGGACCAGTTGAAGAATTTTAACAAATGAGAAGCACTCTGGCTCACGCCGAGGGGCTTTTGATTGTCTTCACTTGGAAGCAAGCGTGGGGTGGGCAGTTCTGCCCGCCACTACGACAACTTTGCTGGTCGGTGGGCAAAACTGCCCACCCTACGCGTCATGCACCACTATCCTAAAGCCCTCCCCCTCGCTCGGCGGCACGAAGTGGCTGGTGATCTTTTCGAACTGTTCATCCGTCACTTCGAACGGGTGCTCACCACCTGCATTGCGTGCCTTCAGCCGGGCCTTGCAGACCTCATCCGGAACATCGAGATAGTGTAGTGTATGCGGTACGGCGGTGCTGTCGGCCATTTCCTTCATCCAGCGGCGCTGTTCGACCGTATTGGCCGGGAAATCCAGCACCACGTTCACCCCCGCCGCCAGCAGGTCGCGCACCAGCGGCCCCACGACTTTCTTCAACCGGGTCGAATAGCGCACATAGTCGGAGATCGTCAGCAACTCATCGGGATAGAGCAGCGGCAGCCATTCATCCTCCGACAGCACAACCGCGCGATGCTCCGCCGCCAGCGCCTTGGACAGTGTCGATTTGCCCGCCGCGATCTTGCCGCATAGGAAATGCAGTTTGACTTGCCCGCTCGCCATGATCACAATCCTTCCTCAGATCCCCCAAACCATATGGGACATCCCCGAAACAAGAAAACCCCCGGCTTTCGCCGAGGGTTCCCTCAATCACATTGATCAGAAGATCAGAGGCCAGTCGACACGTCGATCGTGTTGCCCTCTTCGAGGGTCACATAGGCCTTCTTCACGTCTTTCCGCTTGCCGAGCTGGCCGCGGAACCGCTTGGTTTTACCCTTGGTGATGGTGGTGTTGACCGCCTTCACCTTCACGCCGAAGAGGTTTTCAACCGCTTCCTTGATCTGGGGTTTGTTCGCGTCGATCGCCACTTCAAAAACAACCGCGCCATTCTCAGATGCCATGGTCGACTTTTCGGTGATGACCGGCTTGCGGATCACGTCGTAATGTTCTGCCTTCGCGCTCATTTCAGTCGAGCCTCCAGTGCTTCGACACCCGCCTTGGTGATCACGAGCGTGTCACGCTTGAGGATGTCATAGACGTTTGCGCCCATGGTCGGCAGCACATCGAGACCTTCGATATTGCGCGCCGCCTTGGCGAAGTTTTCGTCCACGGATGCGCCGTCGATGATCAGCGCGCGCTTCCAGCCCAGTTCCTTGACCTGCTTGGCAAGCGCCGAGGTCTTGGGGGCGTCGAGCGCGATGCTGTCCAGAACGACCAGCTCACCCGCTGCCGCCTTGGCGGACAGGGCGTGACGCAGGCCGAGCTTGCGGAACTTCTTCGGCAGGTCGTGGCCATGGCTGCGCGGGGTCGGACCCTTGTAGATACCACCCTTGCGGAAGATCGGCGCGTTGCGGTCACCATGGCGTGCGCCACCGGTGCCCTTCTGGCGGTAGATCTTCTTGGTCGAGTAGCTGGTTTCCGACCGGGTCTTCACCTTGTGGGTGCCGGCCTGGGCGTTGTTGCGCTGCCAGCGAACGACGCGGTGCAGGATGTCGGCGCGGGGTTCCAGACCGAAGAGAGCTTCGTCCAGATCCACGGTACCGGCAGAACCGCCATCGAGCTTGATTACATCAAGTTTCATTCTTCCGCTCCCTCAACCGGAGCCTCAACGGGGGCTTCTTCCACGGCAGCCGATTTCACGGCGGCGGGGAAGGGAACACCCTCGGGCAGTTTCTTCTTCACGGCATCCTTGATGGTGACCCAGCCACCCTTCGAGCCCGGAACGGCGCCCTTGACCATGATCAGACCACGGTCTGCATCGGTCCGGACAACTTCCAGGTTCTGGGTGGTGACGCGCACGGCGCCCATGTGGCCGGCCATCTTCTTGCCTTTGAACACGCGGCCCGGGTCCTGACACTGACCGGTGGAGCCGTGCGACCGGTGGCTGATCGACACACCGTGAGAGGCGCGCAGACCACCGAAGTTGTGCCGCTTCATGGCACCGGCGAAGCCTTTACCGATCGAGGTGCCGGACACGTCGACCTTCTGGCCTTCCAGGAAGTGTTCGGCCGACAGTTCGGCGCCCACTTCGATCAGGTTGTCCGGGGTCACGCGGAATTCGGCCAGCTTGCGCTTGGGGGCCACGCCGTTACCGGCGAAGTGGCCGCGCATGGCCTTGGAAACACGCTTGACCTTCGGGGTGCCCGCGCCGAGCTGAACGGCAGAATAGCCATCCTTCTCGGACGTGCGCTGCGACACGACCTGCAGGTTATCAAGCTGAAGAACGGTCACAGGGATCTGCTTGCCGTCTTCCATGAACAGGCGGGTCATGCCCACCTTCTTGGCGATCAATCCAGAGCGCATCTTGTTGCCCTCCTTAGACCGAAATCTGAACGTCGACGCCGGCAGCGAGGTCGAGCTTCATCAGCGCGTCCACGGTCTGCGGGGTCGGATCGACGATGTCGAGCAGACGCTTGTGGGTACGGATTTCCCACTGGTCACGGCTCTTCTTGTCGACGTGGGGGCCACGGAGAACCGTGAACTTCTCGATCTTGTTCGGCAGCGGGATCGGTCCGCGAACTTGCGCGCCGGTCCGCTTGGCGGTGTTGACGATCTCTTGCGTGGAGGCATCCAGCACACGATAGTCAAACGCCTTGAGCCGGATACGAATGTTCTGACTTTGCATGTCATTCGCCCTTTCAGGCTTATTGGAGTTGATAGGACGACCGGCGGCTCATTCCCCCGGCCCTCTTCGAACTCAAAAAGCGGGATCGAATCCCGCTTCTCAAGCAGTCCGCTATCTGCGAACCCGCGCGCTATACGCGGGATAGGGTGGTGGAGCAAGGGGAAAGTTGGGGATTTCTACCCACCTTCCACTGACGAACCAGTTGCTGGCACCGGGCGCGGAATCAAGGCGAAGCCGCCGCGCATTGCCGACGCGCCCTGACGCAGAGGCGATTTGGTGAGGGAAGCGCGATCTTGTGAGCGTTTGCGGATTTGGCCTGGATAAAGTGGCAGCATCTGCAGTTCGGATCGCCCCCGCGCGCGTCGGCAATGCGCTAACGTTCAGATGACCCCGCCGCTGTCCGGGCCGCGTCCCACGCAAAAAAAAGGCCCGCTCGGTTGAGCGGGCCTTTTCGTTAGTCTTGGTGATCCGGTCGCTTAGGCGAGGATCTTGGACACG
>NZ_JASHJX010000097.1 GCF_030732985.1 Nioella sp. MMSF_3534 | reverse complement strand
GCCGGGTCGCGACACGGTATGATCGCTGCCCAAGGGTCTTCCTATCGGCAATCGCCCTCGCAGCGACCGTCATCTATCGGCTATGAGTCCTGAGCCTAAGATTGCTGTGGCCGGCATAGGCTTCAGCTAGGCGAATGAGGTGGCTGACATTCATAGTGTATTCCTACATCATCTATCCGATGTATAAATGCACTGATTTGGAAACGCAATGTTTCCTTGTGCGCCGTGCGTGTTTCAGTGCATTTTTGCACTATGGAGCTGGAAGAGCTTGCCAAATTAGTCGAGGAGCGGCGGAAGCAGCTCAACATGTCCATGGCGGACGTGCACAAGATTGCTTTTCCCGGCACCCAATCGACCGCAATACAGAACCTAAAGCGCGGCATTCCTCCGAATTTCACGACCCTATCAAGGCTGTGTGATGCCCTTGGATTGAAGTTCAGCATTGAAATGCCTGGTTTGCGGCCATCCAAAGTGGCGCACGCAACCGGGTTCGCCGAAGCTCAGGTCGCCTTCGAAGCCAAGTCGCCGGCACCGGTGTCCACTTTGAAATCCGCCAAGGGCGGGTGGGCCGAGCCCGAGTCTGCCGGCTTCGATTTTCCTCTGCCAAGCGGGGCAGGGGGCGAGGGTGCCTTCTACGTCCAGCTCGCCGACGGTTCGATCGCCGCCCCCGGCATTCCCAACGACGCCACCCTGTTGGTCCAGGGGAACCGGGAAGCCGGGGCAGGGGATTTGGCCCTGTTGGTAGACCGGGACGGGCTGCAGGCCGTGCGCCGGATCCGGGAGATTGACGGGAACTGGATAAAGACCTCCGGCTATCTGCCTCAGAAGGACGGAACACTGGAGATGCATGACGACCGGCATATCGTAGGGATCGTTCATCGCTACCCGATTGTGGCGGCTTTCGCCAAGCCACCATCCCCCGACCAGCTGCAGGAAAACCTGCTGACAGGGCAAGTTGGATCAAGCCCGGTGCCGGCTCCGGCCGGATCCTACATTCCCGTGCCGTTCCTTGACGAAGAAGGCCACGGCCCGCTGGCATTCCGCCAGGATTTCCTCGACCGCCTTGGCGTCAGCCCCGATGCGGCCCGCCTGGTGAGCGTGAAGGGCGATGCCATGGCCCCAACCTTGGGGGACGGTGACCTGGCGCTGATCGAAGCCACCCGCACGGCCGTCCGAAACGGCCGCATCTACGCCTTCGTCGACCAGGACGGAACCAACCGCATCACCCGCCTGGATCGCCCAGAGAAGGGGATGCTGGTGGTGAGGTCCGACAACCCGGCCAGCCCGGTGGAGTTTCGCAAGGAAGGACAAGTCGAGGTGAAGGGCGAGGTGCTTTGGTGGGGACGTGTTGGAGGGTAGCATCGTTTTGGGATCTGAGTTTCAGGAAAACGAGTGGAATTTGGTTAGTTGTCGAGCAGAAGATGGGTTATGAAGAATACATGATGGCTATGTGTATCACTTGTGAACCGGATATAGGCGAACTCTTTGACCAAGAAGGCTAATCCATCCGGAAACCGAATTCGTGTGAACCGAAACTGGGATAGTCGCTGGTACGCCGATACTCGCGACTATGGGGCACTGCTGCTTGAGGACATTAAGATCCGAGCGCTGATCCAAGAAGAATGCAGGCCAGCAGGTATCAGCCGAGTTGTCATTGAAAGACCTCACCGGAAGTGTCGGATAACCATTCACGCAGGACGTCCTGGCCATATTTTGGGTGAAGGTGGTGCAAACCTCGATGCGCTGAGGAAGAAAATCGCAACTCACACAAAAAGTGCAATCATTCTGAATGTGGTCGAAGTTGAGAAGCCGGCGCTTGATGCTCAACTCGTCGCTGAATCCGTTGCCCAGCAGATCGAACGGAGAGTGAGCTATCGACGCGCAGTGAAGCGAGCGGTTCAGACCGCAATGAGGTCTGGAGCGTTGGGCGTTCGGGTGGAAGTCATTAGAGAAATCAGCGGTTCACAAAAAGCTCGATCTGAGTGGTTTCGGGAGGGGCGGATTCCTCTACACACCCTACGTGCGGATATCGGCTACGCGAACGTGCAGGCGAAAGGGGCTCATGGCACAGTTGTGATCAAGCTATGGATTTTTAAAGGAGAATTCACCGACGATGAACCAAATGTTCCCGGGCGCCAGCGAAAGGGCACGTCGTCCTTTGATGGCGACTTACCTGGGCGGCACAGGGCTGCTTCGTCAAAAGCAGCTGCTTCTGATCCTGGTGCTTTGCAAACGGAGGTTGCAGAAGATGTCGACATGGTTAGGGGAAGACTCGTTTCTGCTTTGACTGGCGGTGCAGCAGAGCCTGGTGAGGCGCTGACGCTAGACAGACTGGTCAGCATCTCTGGTAGAAAAAGTCCTGACACGACATTCCTTACGGCATTGACGCAAATCTGCACTTCAGCGAACCCGATTTTAAAGCTAACCGGTCATCTGACGGATCGTTCTTCTGTAGCATTGCCGCAGTCTGACCTGTGGGATGCTCTCACCGGCCAGGGCCATGACCCTGAAACCATCTCGGTGAGATTTGTATACCGCCAGCAATGAAGTGACGAACTGCCTTGGATGATGCATCGCGTGTAGAAACGCATACACTTGCCGAACTGCGCTCCGTTTTTCTAGCGAGTGGCCTAAAAAGCAGTTTCGACTTTTGGATGGCGCCAACTCATGAGCTGCGCCTGCAATGTCTCGAGAAGATTTTGGACAAGGTCTATTCTCGGGTTGTGTTGGACCGCCACCTCACCCATTCCGAAAGTGAAGACCAGCTGAACTCGCGCATTGTCGGCATGCTTGCCTCGGCCGGTCTCAACGCCTCTCACGATACTCAATGGGGTGGGCACGTGGATGTCGCCGTTACCGGTCCTGACGACTTCTTCTGGATGGCAGAGGCGAAGTTCGACAACGGCTATGCCTGGTTGAAGAAGGGCTTCTATCAGCTCACCACACGTTACATGCCTGGGTGTGAAGGCGCGGATTGTGGTGAATTGATCATCTATGGGCGCAAAAAGAACGCTCTGAAAGCTCTCAAGAATTGGGCTAGTGTGATCGCTCGTCTGGACCAATGCCGTATGGAAGAAGACCATTGTGACGAAAAGCTGTGGTTCAGGACCAGCCATGTCTCGGAGGGCACGGGGCGTCGGATCAGGGTCAGGCATAAGATTCTTACACTCTGGTTCGAGCCGAAGGACAGGTAGTGACTGATAAGCTAAAGACTAGGCTCAGGACCCATTGATTTCCGTCTGGCGGCATGATTCACGGCTCGAAAAAACGAGCGGTAACATGTCTGATC
>NZ_JASHJX010000096.1 GCF_030732985.1 Nioella sp. MMSF_3534 | reverse complement strand
GGGGTGGGCGCCGATCCCGGCCCATCCTTCCGCAGATGTCGCCGCAAGGCTATCAGGCCATGCCCTGATGTAAACCGCGAATCCTGAAAAGCCGCCGGGGTGGCTTTTCCCCGCCGCGCCGCTATGCAACTCTGCCTTTCAACGGGGGCCAAAAGGGGACAGGCCATGACCATCACCACTTGCGTGTTCGACGCTTACGGGACGCTCTTCGATGTGAACGCCGCCGCCCGCGCGGTCGCTGCCGAACCGGGGCAGGAGGCATTCGCCGCCGTCTGGCAGGAGGTGTCCACCCATTGGCGCGCCAAGCAGCTGCAATATACCTGGATCCGGGCCCTGACCGGCCAGCACACCGATTTCTGGCAGGTCACCCAGGACGGGCTGGATTGGGCGCTGGAAAAAACCGGGCAGGGCGACCCCGATCTGCGCGAAAAGCTGCTCGGGCTCTATTTCAACCTTGCGGCCTTTCCCGAGGTGCCCGCGATGCTGGCGGCGCTGAAGGCGGCGGGCATGAATACCGCGATCCTGTCCAACGGCTCGCCCCCGATGCTGAAAGGTGCCGTTGACAGCGCCGGGGTGGGCGATGTGCTGGACGATATTCTCAGCGTCGAAACGGTTGGCATCTTCAAGCCCGATGCCAGCGTCTACAAGCTGGTGACCGACCGCTTCGGCTGTGACAAGGACGAGGTGCTGTTCGTGTCCTCCAACGGGTGGGACGCGGCCTCGGCCCGCGCCTTCGGCTTCCGGGTTCTGTGGGTCAACCGCGCGGGCGAACCGCTGGACCGGCTGCCCGACGCGCCCGACCGGATCGCGTCGGACCTGACGACCGTTCCCAAAATAGCCGAGGCCCTGTGATGAAGCATTTCACCGCCGCCGACGGGCTAAAGCTCGCCTATGACGATGTTGGCAAAGGCCCCGTGCTGCTCTGCCTGCCGGGCCTCACGCGCAACATGGATGATTTCGAACCGGTGGTGGATCATTTCGCGCATCGCGCCAGCGTGATCCGCATGGATTTCCGGGGGCGTGGCGCGTCGGGCTATGATCCCGACTACAGCCACTACAACGTGGTTCAGGAAAGCCAGGACGTGATCGGCCTGCTGGATCACCTCGGGCTGGAAAAGGCCGCGATCCTCGGCACCTCGCGCGGCGGGCTGGTGGCGATGACGCTGGCGGCCACGGCGCGGGACCGGCTGGCGGGCGTCTGTTTCAACGATATCGGCCCGGTGATAGAACCCGCTGGCCTGACCTACATCATGGGCTATCTCGGCCTGCCGCCCGCGGACCCCGACTTTGACACGGCGCTGCGGGAAATTCCCAAACGCATGGGCAAACGCTTCCCGAATGTGCCGGTTGAGACATGGGCCAATTACATTCGCCGGGTGTGGGCTGTGGGCGAGGATGGCAGCCTCTCGCTGCGCTATGACCCGAAACTGCGCGACGCCACGCTTGACCAGATGAAAGCCGCCGAGGGCCAGCCCGCCCCCGATCTCTGGCCGCTGTTCGCGGCACTCGACGGGCTGCCGCTGGCGCTGATCCGGGGGGCGAATTCCGATCTTCTGTCCCCCGACACGGCGGCGAAGATGCGCGAAATGCACCCCGGCATGCTCTTCTCTGACGTGGCCGACCGGGGCCATGTGCCCTTCCTCGATGAACCCGAAAGCCTTTCCGTCATCTCCCAATTCCTGGATCGCCTGACATGACCGACATCACGATGATCGACGCCGCCGCCGACCGCCTGAAGGGCCACGCGCGGCGCACACCGCTTCTGTCCTCGCCCTTTCTGGATGAGATCGCGGGCCGCCGCGTGCTGGTCAAGCCCGAGGCGCTGCAACACACGGGCAGTTTCAAGTTCCGGGGCGGCTGGTCGGCTGTCTCGGCGCTGCCCCCCGAAACCCGCGCGCGCGGCGTCATCGCCTTTTCCTCGGGCAACCACGCGCAGGGGGTGGCCTATGCCGCCAAGCTCCATGGGGTGCCCGCCGTCATCATCATGCCCGCCGACGCGCCCCGCCTGAAGATCGCCAATACCCGCGCTTTGGGGGCCGAGGTCATCACCTATGACCGCGCGTCGGAGGACCGGGATGCCATCGGCGACAGGTTGGCGAAGGAACGCGGGCTGACGCTGATCAAACCTTTCGACAATCCTTACGTGATTGCGGGGCAGGGCACGACCGGGCTGGAGATCGCCGAACAGGCCGCCGAAGAAGGCGTGTCCAAGGCGGATGTGCTGGTCTGTTGCGGCGGTGGTGGCCTCACCTCCGGCATCGCGCTTGCGCTGGAGGCCCGCGCCCCCGGCCTGCGAGCCCGCCCGGTAGAGCCGGAAGCCTTCGACGATGTCACCCGCTCGCTCGCTTCCGGCCGGATCGAACGCAACGCCCGCACCTCCGGTTCGCTCTGCGATGCGATCATCACGCCAAGTCCGGGCGAACTGACCTTCCCGATCATGCACCGGCTCTGCGGTCCCGGCATCGTGGTGCCGGAACGTGACTGCCTGCGCGCCATGGCGCTGGCCTTCTCGCGGCTGAAACTGGTGCTGGAACCGGGCGGTGCGATCGCCCTTGCGGCGGCGCTCTTCCATTCCGACACCATCGAGGGCGAGGCCGTGATCGCCGTCGCCTCGGGCGGCAACGTGGACGCCGAGCTTTATGCGAAAGTGCTGGAGGAATTCGGGGAGGGCGCCTAGACCTCCTCCCCCGATCGCAACCCCACGCGGAACAGCCCCAGGGCCACCACCATCAGGATCAGCGCCAGCACGAAGGGTGCGCCGGGAAAATGCACCGCCGCGCCCTCTCGGGTGAACCAGAAGAACACCTGTGTCATCGCCAGCGGGGCCACCACGATCGACAGCGCGTTGACCGAGGCCATGACCCCCTGCAACTCGCCCTGCTGATCGTCACTCGCACGGCGGCTCATGTATCCAGCGATGGCCGGGGTCGCGATGGATCCCAGGGCCGCGAAGGGGATCAGCAGCCAGACCATCCAGCCCGTGCCCACCACCGAGAAAGCACCCAGCATCGCCACCTCAAGCACCAGCGCCCAGAGGATCACCCGCACCTCGCCAAGCCGCGCCATCGCGGGCCGCACCAACCCCGCCTGCACCGCCACCATGCACACCCCATAGGCGGTCAGCGACAGCCCCACCACCGTGGTGCTCCAGCCGAAGGCCGCTTGCGTGAAATAGGCCCAGATCGCCGGATAGACATAGCCCGAGACGGTGTAGAAGAAGAGCATCAGCAGCATCCATCCCAGCCCCGGCAACTGCCCGATCTGCATCAGCCCGCCAAGCGGATTGGCCCGCGCCCATTGAAACGCCCGTCGCTTCCAGCGCGGCAGCGACTCGGGAAGAACCGCCAGCCCAAGCGC
>NZ_JASHJX010000095.1 GCF_030732985.1 Nioella sp. MMSF_3534 | reverse complement strand
GTCGTCGCCGCCGTGCTCGCAGGATCGATGATCGCTCCGACATTGTCATCATAGCTCGTCGGCGCCGCGGGTGCCGCGGGTGCCGTCGTATCAATCTCCACAGAGATCACGTTGCTCGGGGCCGTGTTCCCCGCCGCATCCGTCACCTGCGCACGGAACTGGTAAGGCCCGTCCGCAATCCCCGACTGCGCTGCCGTCGTCGGCACCCAGGTCGTGCCGCCATCCGTCGACACTTCATAGGCAACCGTCGCACCGGCCTCCGCGCCGCTCAGAGACAGATCGAACGTGTTGTCATTGGTGATCCCGTCACCCGCAACACCGCTGTCAACAAGGTTCGCAAAGGAAAGCGTCCCCGCAACCGCGCCCGTGTCGAAGCTCACCGCCTGGCTGTCCGACAGACCGCTGTCATTGCCAACCCCGTCGAGCAAACGCACCTCATAGGTCACGCTGTCGCCATCCGCCCGCACCGTCGTGTCGTCGAAGCTCCAGCTGTTGCCGCTCAGAACCGCGTCGGACCAGGTCATCCCGCCATCCGTCGACACCTGAACCGTGTCACCCGCACCGACCGTCCCGGTCACCGTACCGGACACCGTGATCCCGTTCACATCGGACGTGATCCAGTCGCCAGCCGTCCCGGTGTCATCCGTGATCGCATCGATCGACACCGCCGTCAGCGACGTGTCGTTCGACCCGTCCGCCCCGCTCGTGTCGATCGTCAATGGAACGAGTGTTGGATTGGAAACGTTACCAGCCGAGTCTGTTGCGGTCACGATCACATCACCACTCGTACCGTCAGCTATCGGCGTTGTTGGAGTAACGGACCAAGTCCCATCCTGAGCAACCACTGCCGTTAGAACCTCACCCGACCCAGGCATGGTTACAGTGATAACATGTCCCGGCACCACCCCAGAGCCGGAAATTGTCGGTGTCGTATCATTGGTAATACCATCACCAATGATCCCACTGTCGCTTGATGGGTTGATTTGAGCCATTGGGGCGGCCGGAGCGGCGTTGGTGTCCGTGGGCGCAACAATCAAAGAGCCAATCGCGAGCAAACCTGAAACTGCCAGAACGCCCGCGAGATCGAATGCATCATCACCGTTCAAAACCAATCGGCTGACGGTGCCATCGTCATCACCCTCAAAAAAATCGAAGATCACTACCTGACGACCGTCAATCAGGGTAACAACCAAGTCTTCACCCTGCCTCTCCACCGAAGCCAGATCTTCTCTCCACACATCGAGGCGAATATCCGTTGCTCCATCAACGTCAATCTCCATGCCCGCGAAATTGCGGTTGGAAATTTCACCCGTAGAACGGTCGGTCGTGTGAAGAATCAGGTCACTCATTTTGGATCTCCTTGCCAATGTTAGCGACGTATCGCGGGAAAATAGGTGACCAGAAGTAACTTATCTTTCAGGGAGGTCTTCGCCTGCCATTCTGCCCCAAAACCTGTACAAAAAGATAGGTTGGGTTCAGGAACCACAAACCTGCTTGAGGCTGTTGCAGTTGCGTGATTCGAGCTCCCAAACAGAGGGGGCATGATGAGCGAGCGTTTCTGGCTGACCGACGAGCAGATGGAGCGGCTTCGGCCGTTTTTCCCGAAGTCGCGGGGCAGGCCGCGGGTCTTTGACCGGCGGGTGCTGAGCGGGATAATCTACATCAAGAAGAACGGGTTACAGTGGAAGGACGCGCCTACAGTCTACGGCCCGCCGAAGACTCTCTACAATCGGTTCGTCCGCTGGTCGCGCATGGGGGTGTTCGCCCGGATCTTCGTCGAGCTGGCGCAACCTGGGCCCGATGGTGAGACCATCATGATCGACAGCACCCATCTCAAGGTCCACCGCACGGCGGCAAGCCTCTCAAAAGGGGGACTCGCCCACGGGCCATCGGGCGGACCAAAGGCGGGTTGAACTCGAAGCTGCACATGGTCTGTGACGGGCTGGGGCGTCCGCTGATATTCTTCCTGTCGCCTGGGCAGATGAGCGACGCCAAGGGCGCGCTGGCCTTGCTGAGCGCCTTGCCGCCCGCCAAGACGCTCCTGGCCGACAAGGGCTACGATGCCGACTGGTTCCGCGATGCCCTTGAGGAAAAGGGGATGGCCGCCTGCATCCCAGTTCGGTGCGGACACAAGAACCCCGCAACACATGACAGAATGCCCTACAAGCAACGGCACCGGATCGAGAACCTTTTTGCCCGTCTCAAGGACTGGCGCGGCATTGCCACCCGCTACGACAGATGCTGCGAACTCTTCCTCTCCGCCGTCCACATCGCCGCAACCGTCAAGTTCTAGTTGTGTGTCTTGACCCCGAGGTTTGAGTCCAACATACTAAGTGTCGCATCAACAATAGCGTTGTGTCTCTGCAAATGTTCGCGAGGTAAACTTGGGGCAATCTCCAGCACATAGTTGTAATTTAGAACAACCAACAACTGCGCGGGCGGAATCGCATCTCTTTTTGCAACTTCCTCCCCGGGTGAAAAATGTGCAAAACCGTCTCGAAAAACCTGTATGAAGTGACGAAACAGGTTATTTGCTTTCTCCTCAATCTCCAGCCTGTTTGCCAAGATCTCATTAAATGCTCTATTGGCCGCAATATGCTTTCTGAGAACCATCTCTAGGCCAACAGAAATCTGAATAAGCATGTCTCGAAAGCCAGCAAATTCCCCACCTCGCATAGCCTGCAGAGTTTCGTTCAATCGGCAAACAGATTCAGAGCAGTAGCGCTCAAACAAGATATCCGCGATAGCATACTTGCTTCCAAATCTTTTCAGAAATGCACCTCTGTGAAGGCCAGCTGCACACGCTATGTGATCTATTGTTGTGTTATTAAATCCATTCTTTGCAAACAGTTTCTCTGCCGCCTCAAGAAATTTTGCTTCCGTCTCTATAGCCCGCCCTTGCCGCGGTGCAACGTATGTCATGTCAATGGCTCCGCCAACCCGTCAGGCAACAAAGAATCACGCGCAAAGCCGCGATCGCTTATCGCCCCCCCCTCTCGCTCCATGTTTCAGGCAGCACCTAGAGCACTTCAGCGAGTCACCCCACCCCAATGCGCCAGACCTGGAGCTTTCGAGCATTCGTCTACACATCCGAATGCGCGACCGTTAGTAACTTTTTTCTGCCAGTTAGGTCAAACAAGCTGCTGGCTTCTCCGTCTATCCAGGCCAACAAGGTACTACCCAGCTCGTTTGAAGCCGCTTATGTGGATAATTGCAATATACTAGACGCATCGCTAACAAGCGAAGAAAGCCGCGCCCAGAAGGTGAGCCGAGTGATCATGACTGTTCAAGAATTGGAGAAATGACCTTCTTGAAAATCAAGAAAATGAGGCGCTTCCATCGAAGTGAACTGATGCGTTGGATGCTCGGTCCTGACAGCATCTTCGAACGCCTCGAGCGGCTTGGTAAGAAACTAGGTTATGTTGACAAATGGCGAAGCCAGAGGCGGATCGATGTGATGTCGATGAAGCCCAGGAAGCTCTCTGCGGT
>NZ_JASHJX010000094.1 GCF_030732985.1 Nioella sp. MMSF_3534 | reverse complement strand
GGCCCCGAACCCCAGCAGAACGAAGGTCGGCAGGATCACCTCGCCAATGGCCAGGAGGATCGCAAGTGCCCCCCAGGCCCACCAGGTGTTCCAGATATCCATCAGGCCCGCCCTTTCAGCATCTGGAAGGCCTTGCCAAAGGCATCGGCGGCATCGGCCGGGACAATGATCGTCTGCGATCCCTGCCCCTGCGCCACCTGCGCAATGGATTCCACCTGCTTGAGCGCGATCTGGTACTGCGCGGCCTCCAGCCCGTTATCGGCAATCGCTTCGGCCACGACGCGGGTCGCATAGGCCTCTGCATCGGCCTGGATCCGGCGCGCCTCGGCGATCTGCTGCGCGGCGTAAAGCTCCGCATCCGCATTGAGCTCCACCGCCCGCTTGGCGCCCTCGGCCTCGGTCACCTGCGCCCGGCGGGCCCGTTCGGCGTTCAGCTGTTGCAGCATCGCGTCCCGCGTCGCCTGGTCGAGGTTCACGTCGAGGATTTCGGCGCGCGTCACCTCGATCCCCCAGGCGTCAACAGCGTCCTCCACGCTTGTCTTGATCGCAGAGATCAGGGCAGAGCGGTTAGACTGCACCTCATCAAGATCCATCTTGCCGATCTCGGCCCGCACGATCCCGGCCACCGTGGTGGAAATCGCCCCATCCACGTCGCGGATCCGGTAAACCGTCTTTTCCGGTTCAAGAATGCGGTAGAACACGCTGGTGTCGATCTGCACCAGCACGTTGTCCTTGGTGATCGCGTCCTGGCTGGCATTGGGCAGCTGACGCTCCAGGATCGAGATCTTGTGCGCCACCCGGTCGAGGAAGGGCACGATGAAGTTGATCCCCGGCCCCAGCACCGACCGCAGCCGCCCGAACCGTTCGACAACGAATTTCTGGCTTTGCGGCACGATGCGAATGCCAAGGTAGATGCAAAGAAGGATGAACCCTGCCAGCAGCAGGATCACAAGATTGCCGCCCAACAGGGCGTCGAGAATGGCTTCGATATCCATGGTATTGGTATCCTCGTTCTTCATACGCGGAACTATGCAGTCGGGTTGAAAAATGGTCTAGGGCGTATGTGGGCCGGTTTGGCCGCAAGAACAAGACCGATCTTGGGAAGACCCGGTCAGGGGCCGCTCGTGGCGGCCCAGTTACGACACGAAATTACGACCCAAACCATCCCCTTGTCAGAGGATGGCAGGCGCGCTGATGCGGTCCTTTGGCGTCAGTTCAGGCCACAGCCTTCCCGGCCAGCTTCGCAACAATCCGCCCCGGCACCTGCCGGGCAGACATCGCGCGGGGGTAGGGCAGTTCTTCCATCTCGGGCACGTCGCCATAGAGCGCTTCGAACTCGGCGAAGTTGTCGAAGGCGCGGCGACTCACGTTGTCGATGAAGGTCTCGGCGGGGGCACCGTTGGCGAGGATGATTTCGTGCTCTTCCGTCTCGATATGGTAGACGGTGTAAGTCTCGCCCATTTCTGACAGCGGGACGCACCTAATAGTCGTCCCGTTCACCAATGCGCCCGCGTGGCAGATCACCCCATCCACCAGCATCCCGTGATCCGCAGTCACCGTCAGATCGGCATGAGGAAGGCCGTCGCCAAGAGACCCGGCAGCAAAGCGCACCGGCATCAGCCGTTCGGCGGGGCCAAAGCGGGTGGAGACGGTCTGGCGACCGATCCATTTGACGTGAACTGCTGTGCCATCGGCGATGAGAACCCGATCACCGATCTTCAGACCCTCGACGGCGCACTCGCCATCAGGCGTCGTTATGAGAGTTCCAGCCGCAAAGCAGTTGACGTCCCCGATCGTGGGTGTCGAATTGAGCCACGTTGTATCGCCATCGGTGTCGCGGCCCACAGAATTACCAGCCGACGAGGCAACACCGTCCTCTGTTGGGCCGACTTGTGTGGCCCCCGGATGTGCAGATGTCAGCAGGCCGATTCCCGCAGTGATGCTCGCAGGTAAGGCAGTATCCCCCGCAAATACGACGAACTCATTGTTGTTCGGATCATAGAGAAAGATGTAGTCGTTGTCGGCGAGTCCGTAGGCAGAGTCCGAATAATCCGCATCTGAACCGTTTACGTTCTGGATCGGGTTCGTCGTGCCCGCAGCGCTATCAACCGAAACGTAGTACCCGCCTGCCGGGATCGTCGTGCCGCCCGGGACAGTGTGCCGCAATACGCCGCTTTCCCAGATTTCCCATCCGGAAATGTCGACCGGCGAACCGCTGTTGTTGTACAGTTCGATAAATTCGTCAGAGCTGTTGCCGACACCATCCCCGTTCAGGTCTTGTGACACTCCGGAAGGATCGAAGCCGATTTCATTAATGACGACCCCGCTCAAATTCGCTGTTGTTGCTGGCACCTTGCCGTCCCCCATAGACAATTAACAGTTGTTGAGCGGTAGCATAGAACAGCACGCGAATCCAGTTTCGCACCAGCGCTCCTTGCCTACTGCACAAGACTCAACTGCCAACAGCCTCAAATCCCGACCACAGGGTCAGGACGCTCAGGCTATCCCCAGCAAGCGTAGGGTGGGCAGTCCTGCCCACCGCAACCAGCCTCCCTTCATACGCGCCGACCCGCCGGTGGGCGACCGACCTCCGAGCGGCGCGTGTCATCTCTCCGCCCCGAACAGCTCAACTGCCGCGCGCCCCCTTCCCAATCTCCTCCCCGCGTGGGCGGTGAGGCCGGAGCGTTGCGACAGCGGCGCGGCGCAAACCTGCCCCATGCGATGGCGCGGCGGCTTCGCCCTGACTCCGAGCGGCGGGCTTGGACCGACTGTCGCTCTCACCCACCCCGGCTCTGACCCGCGATCAGGCCAGACCCGGGCCATTTGGCTGGGTGCCCCAAACGCCCGCCAATCCGGGTTTTGTCTGCACGGGGGGTGTACGGGGGGTGTACGCATGGTGCACGGGGGGCACCCCCCTGTTTTCGGGGTTCCCGACCCCCGCCATCCGTGCTTGTCTGACGCGCAAGGAGGATCCCATGAACGGTGCCCAATCCCTCGTGAAAACCATGCTGGCCAGCGGCGTGGACGTCTGCTTCGCCAATCCCGGCACGTCCGAGATGCATTTCGTTGCGGCGCTCGACAGCCACCCCGACATGCGCTGCATCCTGTGCCTGTTCGAGGGCGGAACTTCCGGCGCGGCGGACGGGTATTTCCGCATGTCGGGCCGCGTTGCGGCCACCATGCTGCACCTCGCGCCGGGCTTTGGGAATGCATTTTCAAACCTGCACAATGCGCGCAAGGCGGGCAGCGGCATCCTCAACATCATGGGCGAGCACGCGACCTATCACCTGGCCTATGAGAGCCCCCTGAAGGGCGATACCGAAGGCATCAGCCGCACCATAAGCCATTGGACTCGCAGCTCTCTTTCCTCGGCTGACGTGGCGGGTGACGGGGCCGACGCGATCCGCGCGGCGCGGGCGATGAATGGCCGGATCGCCACGATGATCCTGCCCGCCGACACCGCCTGGGGCGACGGGTCCGCCCCGGTGACC
>NZ_JASHJX010000093.1 GCF_030732985.1 Nioella sp. MMSF_3534 | reverse complement strand
GGCCGCAATTCTTGACTTCGGCCCGCAGCCCCAGTGATTTCAGCATCTGGTGTGTTGTTGCGACGGAGGCGGACAGCACGGGGATGCCGCAGTCGTCTTCGACCTTCTGAATGGCTGCGAGAGATGGCATCTGCACACAGGCCGACAGGACCAGCGCGTCGATGTTCTTGAGGTTCACCCGTTTGTAGATGTCGAGCAGGTTTGCCGGGTCCTGGGCCGCGACCTCCAGATTGTCGGGGATTTCCAGCGCGATGCTGTCGGAGACCTCGACGCCCTCGGCTTCGATATACTCGGCCACCATATTGGTCAGCGGGCGCATATAGGGGGTGATGATCGAGATACGTTTTGCGCCCATAAGGTGCAGCCCGTCCACAAGCGCCCCGGCAGAAGAGACCACAGGCGCAGGGTGGCCATTGTCCACCGTCACCTGGTGCAGCCGCGCCTGGCTCTCGCGGTGATAGCCCTTGCCCATCGACATGATCGCGACAAGGCAAGCGTAGCCCATCACATCGACGGCCCCGTCCGACAGTTCCAGCGCGCAGCGGTCGCTGTCGCAATCCATCGCCTTCAGTTCTTCCGCGGTGACCTTCTTCATCCGCATCCGGCTGGAATGGAACGAGAAGCGCTCGGGGAACTGCGCTTCACGGGCGCGCAGCATGGCGGGGATCTCGCGTTCCATCGTCAGGTTCGATGACGGAACGATCTGCCCGATCCGAATGGTCTTGTGCATGTTGTCCAGCGAAACGCCCATCTCAGCCCCCGATCTTCACAACCGGGTTGCGCAGCACGCCGATGCCCTCGACGCCGCATTCGATGACATCGCCGGGCCACATCCATTCCTGCGGATCGCGGCCCGCGCCGACGCCTGCGGGTGTGCCGGTGGCGATGATGTCGCCCGGTTCCAGCGTGATGCCAGAGGAGATGTCGGCAATCAGGGTCGGGATATCGAAGAGCAGATGCCTGGTGTTCGAGCGCTGCTTTTCCTCGCCATTCTTGGTCAGCCAGAGGTCGAGGTTGTGGGGGTCCGGCACATCGTCGGCGGTGATGATCGCCGGGCCGAACGGGCAGAACGTGTCCTGACCCTTGGAGAAGATCCACTGCCCCGCGCGGCGGTTGTCGCGGGCCGAGACATCGTTGATCACGGAATAGCCGAAGACATGGCTCATCGCGCCCTCCTTGGCGATCCTTGTGGCGCGCTTGCCGATGATGACCGCCAGTTCGACCTCCCAGTCGAGTTGCTGGGTCATTTCGGCGTTGTGCTGGATGCCCTCGCCCGTGGCGATCACGCTGGTGGGTGGTTTGGAGAAGACCACCGGCTCTTTCGGCAGGTCCTTGGACGTGTCCAGCGACTTCGCGGATTCCGCCACATGTTCCACGTAGTTCAGCCCGATCCCGAAGATGTTCTTGCGCGGGCGCGGGATCGGCGCCAGCAAACGCACGTTTTCCTCTGGCACCGCAAGCCCGGCAGGCCGCGCGGCATTGGTCGCATCCAACGCACGGGTGATCGCGGCCAACGCATCTGGCCCCATGTCGATCAGATCGAGCATGTTGTCCGGCAGCGCCTCTCCCACTGCATCGCCCAGCCATTCCACATCCACGACCTGTCCATCGACGACGACGCCAAGGCGTCCTTCTCCGGCAGAGCTATCGCGATAAGTAACGAGTTTCATTGCTTTTCCTTCGTTTTCAGCCTGCGACGATCTGATGGCCGTCATTGTCCACGAGCGCCTGTTCCGCCCAGAAGCCGAGCTTCTCCATCACCGGGAAGTCGTTGAACGAGAACAGGCAGGCATCATCGCGCTCCTGGGTGTTGCAGTGCTCGTGCCAGGTCCAGGGCGGGACGCAGAAGATATCGTGCTCGGACCAGTCGAAGCGCTTGCCGCCGATGATCGAGTAGCCCTGCCCCTTGGCCACGTGATAGATCACGTTGCCGGTATGGCGATGCGCCTTGGTATGCTGCGACGGGCGCAGCATCTGCATGCTGGCCCCCATGGTCAGCATCGGGTGGCCGCCGGTCTGCGGGTTGGTGTAGCGCAGGATCAGCCCGTCATGGGGCGAACCATCGCTGACCTTCGCGTAGCGCAGCAGCGCCTCGTAGGTCGGCTCCCAGGAATATTTCAGCAGCGGCGAGTAGGGCTTGTCCCACTTGTCCGTTTGCGGCAGCAGGCCGGGGCCGCCATAGGTTGCGGGGCTGCCGTTCCACGGCAGGTCCGTGGTCTGGTAGTCATCCGCGTGAACCTCGTAGAAATTCGCCTCAAGGCAATTGGTCAGGGGAATATCCAGACCGTCCTGCCAGATGCAGGTGGTGCCGTCCTCGCGGATACCGTGTTCATGCCAGGTGCCATTCGGGGTCAGCACGAAATCATTCGCGCCAAGTTCCACCTTGTGGCCATCGACGATCGTATAGGCGCCCGACCCTTCCATGATGAACCGCAGGGCCGAGGCCGCGTGGCGATGCGCCGGGGCCCGTTCGCCCGCCTTCATGGTCTGGATGCCGGAAAAGAGCCAGCCACAGGCGGCGCTGACATCCTTGCGTTGCGGGTTGCGCAGGTAGACGACCCGCCGCCCCGCATCCTCTGGCCGGACCAGATCAATGGCGCGCAACACCTCGCGCCGCAGATCGGCCCATTTCCAGTGGACGGGGGCCGATTTCGGCGTCGGCTCCCACGGTTCGATATCGTTCGCAACGGTCCAGAGCGCCCCGGTCTCGATCTGCGCAAGGTCTTCGTAATAGGCCTCAAGCTCCGGCGTGTCGCGCACGCGGGCGCGGCCAAGGATATCGTCTTCGGGCCTGATTTCGGTCTGTGCCATGGATAGCCTCCTTCGGATTATTCGGCGTCGGGGGCGGTGGTCTCTGCCGCCTCGTCGGATTGCGGGGGAACGGCGGCGGGCTGGCCCGAGAGCGTGACCGGGGCCTGGGGCCGCTGGTTCACCGTGAGGTTGAAGATGTCGAACCGGTTGTAGTGGCCGGTGATGTCATGCATCTGCTTGGGCTGGATGCATTTCCCGAGGTCGATCTCGGCATAGACGATGCCCTCGTCATCGATCAGGCCCGGCACCACTTCACGCCCGTCGGGGCCGATGACCCCGGAATAGGCGCTGGATTTGCGTTGCAGCAGCGCGCGCGCATCGGGACGGATCTCTTCCATCGCCGCGATGATCTCTTCCGACACGGTCGAGGTGGCGGTCACCGTAAAGACCTTGCCCTCAAAACTGTGCGACATGCTGCGCAGCTTGATGGCTTCGGCCATGTCGTAATCCTTGGGCGCGACGGGCAGCGAGATATAGCTGGCCGTATGCACCAGTTCGCCCTGAGCCAGCAGGGCAAACCGGGCCAGCGTGTTGGTGTTTTCCCCGCAGGCCAACCCCCCAAGCGGGCCAATCGCGGTGTCATAGACCTTAAGGCTCGACCCATCCCCGCCCGCCCAGGTCAGTTTTTCGGCCCAGGTCGGCACCAGCTTGCGGTGCTTGCCGATGATGGCGCCATCCGGCCCGATAAAGAGCAGCGTGTTGTAAAGCGCGCCCAGGGATACCGGGCTGCGTTCGTTCAGACCGATCACCACATGGCAACCATGGGCCCTGGCCGCGTCGCGGATCACGCCGATTTCCGGCCCATCCGCAAAGACCGATGCGCGCACCAGCTTCTCGAACCACGCCCCGCCTGTGACCGGGTCAGTAATCCAGTTCCAATAGGGGTAACCGGGAATGAACACCTCGGGGAACACCACCAGCGCCGCCCCGTTTCCCGCCGCCTCGGCAATCAGGTCAACCGCCTTCTGCGCCGTCTTGCGCGCATCCAGAAAGACCGGACTCGCCTGCACGGCGGCAGCGGTGAA
>NZ_JASHJX010000092.1 GCF_030732985.1 Nioella sp. MMSF_3534 | reverse complement strand
ATCGCTGCCCAAGGGTCTTCCTATCGGCAATCGCCCTCGCAGCGACCGTCATCTATTGGCTATGAGTCCTGAGCCTAATGGAGATTTGAACTGTGATTTGGGCTTCGCCCTTGAACCCATCGATGCGACGGAGTTTCGCCCAGTTGTCGGCCTGTTGTTATCGGTCAGGCCCGTAAGATACGCCGCATTCTTTCACGGAGAATCGCCTGATGTATCCGCATTTTTCGATTCGGAAAGAAACGAAGAGTTGATTGGACAGGCCCTGCGCTTCGGTGAAGATATTCCAGAATTCAATGCCAATGGAGGCCTGCTGAATGGCATCGATCTTACGCGTTCGTATAGCGCAATTATGCGTATCGCACCAGACGGTTTCCATTGGGTATCAACCGAGTGTGATGGCTACAGTTTTATCGAATTCTTGGAGAATTAGATTGCCGTAGGGTGGGCAGTTCTGCCCACCAGCACACCGGGGCTCTGCCCGTTCGCGCCTTGATAGGTCCACTGGAGCATTTACCAGCCAAAGGCGGGACCGGCGCTCACCCCCACAACTCCGCACTCGCCGGATGCACGCCCGCCGCATCATAGACAAGCGGCGAGTCGCGGTCTTCGGCCAGCAGGAGCGGCCCGTCGAGGTCCACCACCTCGGCCCCCTGCGCCACCAGAACGGCGGGGGCCATGGCGAGGGATGATCCGACCATGCAGCCGACCATGACCTGGTAGCCCTCGGCGCGGGCGGCGTCGCGGAGCGCGAGCGCTTCGGTCAGACCGCCGGTCTTGTCCAGCTTGATGTTGACCATGTCGTATTTGCCTTTGAGCCCCGGCAGGCTGGCGCGGTCGTGGCAGCTTTCATCGGCGCAGACGGGCAGGGGGCGCTCGATTTCCGCCAGCATGTCGTCCTGACCGGCGGGCAGCGGCTGTTCCACCATCTGTACGCCCAACCGCAGCAGGTGGGGGGCGAGGTCGGCATAGACTTCTGCCGTCCAGCCCTCATTCGCGTCGACGATGATGGGGGACTTCGGCGCGCCCTCACGGACCGCCTCCAGCCGCGCCATGTCGTCGGGGGTGCCGAGCTTGATTTTCAGCAGCGGCCGGTGCGCGTGTTTCACGGCCTCGGCCCGCATATTCTCGGGCGTATCGAGCGACAGCGTGTAGGCGGTGATCATCGGGCGCGGCGCGGACAGCCCCGCCAGCTGCCACACCGGCACGCCGGTCTGCTTGGCGGCCAGATCCCACAGGGCGCAATCCACGGCATTGCGCGCGGCCCCGGCGGGCAGGGCATCCTGCAAATCCTGCCTGGAAATGCCCTCCGGCAGGCCCTTGATCTGGGCGGTCACACTCTCCAGCGTCTCGCCATAGCGAGCGTAGGGCACGCATTCGCCCTGTCCTACAACGCCATCCGCGAAGGCGCGCACGGTCAGGACATGAGCTTCGGTCCGGCTGCCGCGGGCGATGGTAAACACCTGCGCCAGCCGGAAGGTGTCGGCGGTAACGGACAGCATCAGATCGCGTCGAGCGCGTCCACCAGACGGCCCGCGCCCTGGCGGAACGGGTCGACGGCGGGCAGGCCCATCCGCTTCTCGGTCGCTTCCAGATAGGACAACGCCTCGTCCTCACCCATATTGGCGGTGTTGACCGAAATGCCGACCACCTGACAGGCGGGGTTGGCGATGCGCGCCAGCGGCAGGGCGGTGTCGCGCAGGGCCTCCAGCGAGGGCAGGTCATAGCCCGGCAACCCGCGCATATGGGCGCGGGTGGGTTCATGCGACAGGATCAGCGCATCGGGCTGGCCGCCATGGATCAGCGCCATGGTCACGCCGGAATAGGACACGTGGAAGAGGCTCCCCTGCCCCTCGATATGATCCCAGTGATCGTCGTCATTGTCAGGGGTCAGCCATTCAACGGAGCCTGCCATGAAATCGGCGATGACGGCATCGAGCGGCACCCCGTTTCCGGTAACCAGAATGCCGGTCTGGCCGGTGGCGCGGAAGCTGGACTTCATGCCGCGCTTCTTCATCTCGGCATCAACGGCCAGCGAGGTGTACATCTTGCCCACGGAGCAATCGGTGCCCACGGCAAGGCAGCGCTTGCCGGACCGCTTTACACCATTGGCAATCGGGTATTTCACGTCCGGGATGCGCACGTCGTGCAGCTTGCGGCCGGTGGCTTCGGCAACGGCCACAAGGTCGGGCTCATCCCGCAGCAGGTTGTGCAGGCCGGAGGCGAGGTCGAACCCTTCCTCCAGCGCCATGACCAGCACCTTTTTCCATTCCTGGCTGATCACGCCACCGCGGTTGGCAACGCCCACCACCAGCGTCTTGGCCCCAGCCTCTTTCGCGGCGGCAAGGTCCATGTCGGGCAGTTTGACATCGGCACCGCAGCCCTCCATCCGGAACTGGCCCACGGCATTGTCTGGCCGCCAGTCGCGGATGCCCTGCGCCACCTTGGCGGCAAGCTGATCGGGCGCATCGCCCAGGAACAACAGATAAGGGGTCTGGATCATCGGGAACCTCGGCAAGCAGAATTGGAGAGCGCAAAACGGCGCGTTTCAGATCGCTTACAGCGGGACAGCCATTCGATGCAAAGGCCAAATTCAGGGTTTCGACCAGTCCAGCAGAGCAATAGGTGCGTCTTGTTCCTGATAGAAGTCGCGCGGTGCATGATCGGAAGCAACCGTATTGCGCTTGAATTCATAGCGCATCAGGTCGCCCTTGATTTCCGATGCCACGATCAGGGCCTGATACAGATGCTTCGGACCTTCATAAATATCCACCAGCCCGCGCAGATGCGGGGCGTATTCGGCATCCAGCGCAAAGCCCTCTTCCGCGAATTGCAGAATCGGATAAACGTCATCACCCACATGCACGGACCGGCGGCTGCGCTTGCGTTCGGCCTTCTTCTGGGCGGCGCGCAGGCCATCCATCACTTCCTTGGGCAGAAAATCTGACATCGCACGGATCCTTGGGGCTTCCTTCGGTCAATTTGGGCCTCGGACAGATTCGGACAAGGCCGCAGCCCCGCCGCATCGCAGCACGTCGCATTCGGGCCACACTATCCGAAATCGGGTGCAAGATCCCTTAAGGGTGGCATGTAACAACCAGACGAACCGGCCTTCGCCCAAGCGGTATGATCGCCAAAGCGCCTGTCCTCTCCTGCCTGTCCCGTCTCGGCCGGGCGGTCAAACCGGAGTTTGGCGCTGGCATGATCGAGCTTCGCTACACCCCGTGGCGACTTGCCTTCTCGTCCCATGAAGACCGGTTTGCCGGGAATCGGCGGCGCGCCGCAGGCGAACCCCGGCGCAGCGATCCGGTGCTTTACTTGCCGCACACCCTGCGGCACCATATGCACACCAAAAAAAGAAAAGACCATTCCGAGGCGGTGCAGTACAAATGACCAAGGCGATTTCACGCTCTGAACCGGGCGCGGGCCACCCGTTCCTGACCTTTTTGAATACCGTTGCCGATGATGGAAAGACGCGGCGGATCGACAGTTTTCAGAACGCCACCGTGCTGGTGCGCCTGCTGGAAGAAGAGGGCTTTGCGGCCCCGTCAGAACCGGTCACGCCGATGCAGCTTCGCAAGATCCTGACGCTTAGGGAAACGGCCTATGCCGCCTTTTCCGCCATCGCGGCAGGTCGCGCGCCGGGTCGGGAAGACGGGCTGTATCTGACCGAGGCGCTGAAGGCCGTCTATCAGGATGCTGAAATCGGCATTGGCGATAACGGCCTGACAGTCGCCGCAAGCCCGCTTGGCCGCGTCTATGAACAGCTGGTGCTGTCAATGGACGAGCTGCTGCGATCCGACCAGTTCGGGCGGCTGCGCGAATGCCGCCGCTGCACGCATCTGTTCATCGACAAGGGGCGGGGCGTCGGGCGGCGCTGGTGTTCCATGTCGCGCTGCGGCAACCGTGCCAAGGCCGAAAGCTTCCGCGCGCGTCAACGGCACGCCGCCTGATTCAACTGATTTCGCCGCGCTTTGCGCGTCGACCCGTGGGGGGGGGGGGGGGGGGGGGGGGGGGGGGGGGGGGGGGGGGGGGGGGGGGGGGGGGG
>NZ_JASHJX010000091.1 GCF_030732985.1 Nioella sp. MMSF_3534 | reverse complement strand
GGGGGTGTACGGGGGGTGTACAGGGGGTGCACGCATGGCACCGGGGTGTTCCGGGCGCAAAAAAGCCCCGGAGCGCTGTCGCACGCCGGGGCCTTTGGGACCGCTGTCGGGCGATCGGATCAGCCGAAAACCTTGGTCAGCGCCTTGTCCACCGCATCGGTGATCGCGTCGATATCCTCTGCCGTGGCGATCAGCGCGGGGCTGAAGCACAGCACGTTGTTGCGCCCCGGAATCGAGCGGTTGGAGGAGCCGATGATGACGCCCTGCGCGGCGCAATCCGCGACCACGGCCATTACGTCCTTTTCCTCGACCGGTTCCTTGGTCTCGCGGTCTTTCACCAGTTCCGCGCCCAGGAAAAGCCCCTTGCCGCGCACGTCTCCGATGATCTGGTGCTTGTCCATCAGCGCCCTGAGGTTGCCGATCATCCGGGCGCCCATCTGGGTGCAGTTTTCCAGCAGGCCCTCTTCCTCGATGATCGCCATGTTCTCCAGCGCCGCCGCCGGGCCGCCGGTGCAGCCGCCGAAGGTGGAGATGTCGCGGAAATGGTTCAGCTTGTCCGTGGGGTCGGTCTTGAACAGATCGAACACCTCTTCCGTCGTCACCATGCAGGCGATGGCCGCATAGCCGGAGGCGACGCCCTTGGCCATGGTCACGAAGTCGGGCTTGATGCCGTAATGCTGGTAGCCGAACCATTCGGTGCCGGTCCGGCCCACGCCGCAGACGACCTCGTCGATATGGAGCAGGACGTTGTATTCCTTGCAAATCTCCTGCACGCGGTCCCAGTAGCCTTCGGGCGCTTCGATGACGCCGCCGCCTGCTGTCACGGGTTCGAGGCAGAGCGCGCCGACGGTTTCCGGGCCTTCGCGCAGGATCACCTCCTCGATCTGGTTCGCGGCGGCAATGCCGAAGTCCCGGCCCGAGAGATGGCCCAAGCCCAGTTCCTCTTTGCGGTATTCCATGCAATGGGGGACGCGCACGAAATCGGGGGCGAAGGGGCCGTATTGCATGTTGCGTTCATCCTGCCCGCCCGCCGACATCGCGGCAAGGGTGGAGCCGTGATAGTCGCGGTCGCGGTAGAGGATCTTGGTCTTTTGCCCCCCGTATTTCTTGTGCGCGATCTGGCGCACCATCTTGAAGGCCTTCTCGTTCGCCTCGGAGCCGGAGTTGGTGTAGTAGACGCGGGACATGCCCGGCATTTTCTCGATCAGCTTCTCGGCAAAAAGCGCGCCGGGAATGGAGCCTGCGGCCTGGGCGAAATAGCACATCTTCATGAGCTGCTCATGGACGGCATCGGCAATGCGCTTGCGGCCATAGCCCACGTTCACGGTCCAGACAGCGCCGGAGACGGCGTCGATATATTCCTTGCCATGGGCATCCCAGACCCGCATGCCCTTGCCCTCGACGATGATCCGGGGTTCGCCGGTTTCAAAGGGTTTGTGCTGGATCAGATGGTGCCAGACATTGGCGCGATCCGCCTCGATCACATGGCTGATATCATTGGGATTGAAGGGGGTGTTCATATCTCTCTCCACCGGAAAACGGTCTCTGGGGTCACAGTGCCGGGTTGCGCCTGTGTCAGATAGGGCCAGAGCCTATCCATGCATAGCGCCAGTGGATTGACAAGCACCCTGTGCCCCGCGCATGTGGTGTGACCAGAGCTAACCAGAGGTTAAGTCCAGCCGTGCCCATCCCGGTGGAATCCTTCTTTCTCGATGCCCAGGCCGAAGGAACCCTTCAGCAGAAGGTGCAAAGGCTGGTGGCAGAGGGCATTCTGTCCGGGCGTTTCAGGCCCGGCGAAAAGCTGCCATCCAGCCGGAAACTGGCCATTCATCTGGGGATCAGCCGGATTACGGTGACCAATGCCTATACCGAGCTGGTAGCGGATGATTACCTGAATTCGCGCGGGCGGTCAGGCTATTTCGTGTCCGATACGGCGCCTTCCCCGCCTGAATTCGATCTCAGCAACCGTAAGGAAAATCCGGGGATCGACTGGTCGCGGGCCATTGGCCAACGCTTCGACAGCCCGGCCCTGCCGCTGCGCCCGCTGAACTGGCATGAATACCCCTATCCGTTCATCTACGGGCAGGCGGACCCGTCGCTCTTCTCGCATCAGACCTGGCGGCAATGCGGATTGCAGGCGCTTGGGCAGAAGGATTTCAAGATCCTGACCGCCGACCGTTACGAGGAAGACGACGAACGCCTGCTGGAACATATCCAGCGCCATATCCTGCCGCGCCGGGGGATCGCCGCCCGCAAGGAAGAAATCCTGATCACCATGGGCGCGCAGAACGCGCTGTGGATGACGGCACAGATCCTGCTGACGCAGCGGCGCAAGGCGGTGTTGGAAAACCCGACCTATCCCGGCTTGCGAGAGATCCTGACCCAGACCAGATGCCATCTGGTGCCAATTGACGTGGATGACGAGGGCTTGCCGCCCGAGGCGCTGCCGCCCGATACGGACGTGGTCTTTACCACCGTCTCGCACCATTGCCCGACCAATATGACCATGCCGGTGGATCGCCGCAGGCGGCTTCTGGATCTTGCGACCGAGCGTGGGTTCGTGGTGGTCGAGGACGACTATGAATTCGAGCTCTCCTTCAAGAACGCACCGTCGCCCGCGTTGAAGTCGATGGATGACACCGGGGCGGTGATCTATATCGGCTCGTTCTCCAAGTCGCTCTTTCCGGGGCTGAGGCTGGGATATGTCGTGGCGGATGAGGAGTTTATCCGCGAAGCGCGCGCGCTGAGGGCGCTGGTCTTGCGCCACCCGCCCGGTCATATCCAGCGCACCGTCGCCTATTTCCTGTCGCTCGGCCATTACGACGCGCAGATCAACCGGATGCGAAAGGCCTACGAGATTCGCCGCACGGTCATGGCCGCCGCGATCGAGCGCCATGGATTGTCCATTTCAGGGGCGGTTGCCACCGGCGGCTCCAGCTTCTGGATGGCGGCCCCGCCGCGCGTCGATACCGAGATTCTGGCCCGCAGGCTTTATGATCGCGGCGTGGTCATAGAACCGGGGCGCAGCTTTTTCAGCCCGGCGGATGACGCCCGCCGGTTCTACCGGTTGGCCTACAGTTCCATCCCCTCTGAAAAGATCCCCGAAGGCATCCGCCGGATCGCCGATGAGATCGCCGCCTTTGGCCATAGCGAGCCGCGCTAACTGGCCCTAACGGCGGGGCAGGGCAGGGCGCTACAACCGACGTCAAAGCACAGACAGTGCCCATCCTTTTCCGTGGAGATGCCGCCAATGAAAATGACCACCGAAGAAGCCTTTGTAAAAGTGCTGCAAATGCATGGGATCGAAGATGCCTTTGGCATTATCGGCTCCGCCTTCATGCCGATTTCCGACCTGTTCCCGCAGGCGGGCATTTCCTTCTGGGACTGCGCCCACGAAGGCTCGGGCGGGATGATGGCCGATGGCTACACCCGCGCGTCGGGCAAGATGAGCATGATGATCGCCCAGAACGGCCCCGGCATCACCAATTTCGTGACCGCCGTGAAAACCGCCTACTGGAACCACACGCCGCTGCTGCTTGTCACGCCGCAGGCCGCCAACAAGACCCTGGGGCAGGGGGGCTTCCAGGAGGTCGAACAGATGGCCGCCTTCAAGGATATGGTCGCCTACCAGGAAGAGGTGCGCGACCCGTCGCGCGTGGCCGAAGTGCTGAACCGGGTGATCATCAACGCCAAGCGCGCCTCTGCCCCTGCGCAGATCAACATGCCCCGCGATTACTGGACGCAGGTGATCGACATCGACCTGCCCGCGATCGTGGAATTCGAACGCCCCGGTGGCGGCGAGGATGCGGTGACCGAGGCCACGCGCCTGCTGTCCGAGGCCAAGTTCCCGGTGATCCTGAACGGCGCGGGCGTGGTTCTGGGCGGCGCGATCCCCGCCTCCATGGCGCTGGCCGAACGTCTCGATGCGCCGGTCTGCGTCGGCTACCAGCACAACGATGCCTTCCCCGGCTCTCACCCGCTCTTTGCCGGGCCGCTTGGCTACAACGGATCGAAGGCCGGGATGGAACTGATCAGCCAGGCGGACGTGGTCCTGTGTCTGGGCACCCGTCTCAACCCGTTCTCGACCCTGCCAGGCTATGGCATCGACTATTGGCCGCAAAACGCCAGGATCATCCAGGTCGACATCAATCCCGACCGGATCGGCCTGACCAAGAAGGTCTCGGTCGGCATCGTGGGGGATGCGAAAAAAGTCGCGACGTCGATCCTTGCGCAGCTCTCCGACACGGCAGGCGACGAAGGCCGGGCCGAGCGCAAGGCGCGTATCGCACAGACCAAATCGGCCTGGGCGCAACAGCTCTCCTCCATGGATCACGAAGATGACGATCCCGGCACCAGCTGGAACGAACGCGCCCGCGCCGACAAGCCCGACTGGATGAGCCCCCGCATGGCCTGGCGTGCGATCCAGCGCGCCCTGCCGAAAGAGGCGATCATCTCTTCGGACATCGGCAACAACTGCGCCATCGGCAACGCCTACCCCTCCTTCGAGGAAGGCCGCAAATACCTTGCCCCCGGCCTCTTCGGCCCCTGCGGATACGGCCTGCCCGCCGTTGTCGGTGCCAAGATCGCCTGCCCGGATACGCCGGTCGTGGGCTTCTCGGGCGACGGGGCCTTCGGCATCGCGGTCACGGAACTGACGGCGATCGGCCGCGGCGAATGGCCCGCGATCACGCAGGTGGTGTTCCGCAACTACCAGTGGGGGGCCGAGAAGCGGAATTCGACCCTGTGGTATGACGACAATTTCGTCGGCACGGAACTCGATGAACAGGTCAGCTACGCCGGCATCGCAAAGGCCTGCGGCTTGCAGGGCGTCGTGGCGCGCACCATGGACGAGCTCTCTGACGCGCTGCAACAGGCGCTGAAGGATCAGGCGGCCGGCAAGACCACGCTGATCGAGGCGATGATCAACCAGGAACTTGGCGAACCCTTCCGCCGCGACGCGATGAAGAAACCGGTCGCCGTGGCGGGCATCGACGCCGCCGACATGCGCCCACAGAAAACGGCCTGATCTCTGGCCTGTTCAGGCCAAGGGACCGCGGCGTAATCCGCGGTCCTTTTCCTTAGAATTTAGGGCACTAGCAGGCCCGTGATCCGGAACCGCCGCCTTGATTTTCCCGACATCGGGCAAGCCCGCAAAAAATCTCTCAAACCCTATGGACAGCCCCGCCCGAAC
>NZ_JASHJX010000090.1 GCF_030732985.1 Nioella sp. MMSF_3534 | reverse complement strand
GGGGAAAGCCGCTTCATCGCCTCCGACGAGGTGACGGAGAAGCTGCAATCGACTCTGCACCTGTTTGACCTGATCGTCGGCACCGAGGAGGAATTCCACATCGCAGGCGGCACGACGGATACCGTTGCGGCGCTGCGCGCGGTGCGTGCGGTGTCTGGCGCAACACTGGTCTGCAAGCGCGGCCCGATGGGGGCGGTGGCGTTCGAGGGCGCGATCCCCGATAGCCTGGATGACGGCCAGACCGGCCCGGGCTTCCCGATCGAGGTGTTCAATGTCCTCGGCGCGGGCGACGGGTTCATGTCGGGGCTATTGAAAGGTTGGCTCGATGGAGAGGATTGGCCGACGGCGCTGACCTATGCAAATGCCTGCGGGGCATTCGCCGTCAGCCGCCATGGCTGCACCCCCGCCTATCCAAGTTGGGAGGAGCTGCAGTTCTTTCTCAAACGCGGCGTGAAGGAAACCGCGCTGCGCAAGGATACCGTTCTGGAAAACGTCCACTGGTCCACCAACCGCAAGGGTGACTGGACCACGATCCGCAGCTTTGCGTTCGATCATCGGATGCAGTTGGAGGATCTGGAGGGCGCGAACAGATCCAAGATCGGCACATTCAAGGAACTTTGCCTTGAGGCGGCTTTGCAAGTGGCAAATGGCCAGCCCGGTTACGGCATCCTCTGCGACGGGCGGCTTGGTCGCGATGCGCTTTACAAGGCGACGGGCACCGGACTTTGGGTCGGGCGGCCGGTGGAATGGCCGGGCTCGCGCCCGCTGATGCTGGAGCCTGAGATCGGGCCGGACTACGGGGGCCTCAACGAGTGGCCGCTTGATCACGTGGTCAAGGTGCTGTGCTTCTGCCACCCCGATGACGACGCGGATATGTGGGCGCGGCAGGAGGAGACCATCCTGCGGCTGTTCAGTGCTGCGCGGCGCAACCGGCTGGAGTTCCTGCTGGAGGTGATCCCTTCAAAGGTGGGCGCCGTCGACGATCAGACCACGGCCAAGGTGATCCAACGCTTCTACGATCTGGGCGTTTACCCCGACTGGTGGAAGCTGGAACCGATGAAGTCCGATGCCGGGTGGCAGGCGGCCTGTGACGCGATCACCCGGAACGATCCTTACACGCGCGGCATCGTGGTGCTTGGGCTGGCCGCCGAGGAAGCGGCGCTGCGCGAGAGCTTTGCTGTGGCTGCGCGCTATCCGCTGGTCAAGGGCTTCGCCGTGGGGCGCACCATCTTCGGCGCGGCGGCAGAGGCGTACATGAAGGATGCGATCACCGCGGGCGAAGCGGTCGATCAGATGGCAGAGAAATACGCGCGGCTTTGCGCGATCTGGGACGAGGCCCGTGCGCGGGCGAAGGAGGCAGCATGACAACGATCCGACTGACCGCCGCGCAGGCGATGGTGAAGTACCTCGCCGCGCAGATGACGCCCGAGGGCGTTCCCTATATCGCCGGGTGTTGGGCGATCTTCGGCCATGGCAACGTGGCGGGCCTGGGCGAGGCGCTCTATCATCAGCGCGATGCGCTGCCCACCTATCGGGGCCACAACGAACAGACCATGGCGCATACGGCGATTGCTTATTCCAAGCAGTTGCGCCGGGACCGGGCAATGATGGTGACCAGCTCCATCGGGCCGGGTGCCACCAACATGGTGACAGCCTGCGCGTTGGCCTATGTGAACCGTCTGCCGGTGCTCTTCGTGCCGGGCGATGTCTTCGCGCATCGCGGGCCCGACCCGGTGTTGCAGCAGCCCGAGAACTTCGCCGATGGCACGGTGACGGCGACGGATACCTTCCGGCCCGTGAGCCGCTACTTCGACCGGATCACAAGGCCCGAGCAACTGTTGACCGCGCTGCCGCGTGCAATGCGCACCATGACCGATCCCGCCGATTGCGGGCCGGTAACGCTCGCCTTCTGCCAGGATGTGCAGGCAGAGGCCTATGACTGGCCCGAGGCGTTCTTCGCGCCGCGCGTCTGGCACCGGAGGGCAGCGCCGCCCGATGCGGGGGAACTGGCGCGGGTGGCGGAGCTGCTGGAAGGCGCGGAAACCCCGGTGATCGTCGCGGGTGGCGGCACCCATTATGGCCACGCGACGGAGACCCTGAAAGACTTCGCCGAGGCGCACCAGATCCCAGTCGTGGAAACCCAGGCGGGCAAATCGGCGCTGCCCTGGGACCATCCGCTCAATCTCGGCCCCATCGGCGTGACCGGCGCGGAAAGCGCCAACACGATCTGCGCGGCGGCGGATGTTGTCATCGGCGTCGGCACCCGCTTTCAGGACTTCACAACCGGATCATGGTCCTTGTTCGCCAATCCCGCGCGCAAACTGGTCAGCCTCAACGTGCAGGCCTATGACGCGATGAAGCACGGGGCGGAGCCTTTGTGCTGCGACGCGAAAGCGGGGCTGGAGGCGCTGTCAGCGGCGCTCGGGGGCAAGACCTTCACCGCCCCCGATGCCGCGCTGAAAGCCGACTGGTTCGCCAAGGTCGATCCGCTGACCGACGCGCCCGAGGAGGACGCGAACGCTCTACCCACCGACATGCAGGTGGTGGGCGCGGTGCAGCGGTCCGCCGGTCCCGACACGGTGGTTATGTGCGCCGCGGGCACCATGCCGGGCGAGCTGCACAAGCTCTGGAAAGCAGGGCGGCCCGGCTGCTACCACATGGAGTACGGGTTCAGCTGCATGGGCTACGAGATTGCCGGCGCGCTTGGCATCTGGATGGCCGACCCCGCGCGCGACATCGTCTGCTTCACCGGCGACGGCACCTATATGATGGCGAACTCGGAACTGGCGACCGCCTGCATGATGGGGGCGAAGTTTACCCTCGTGATCACCGACAACCGGGGCTTTGGCTGCATCAACCGGCTGCAGATGGGCACCGGCGGGGCAGAGTTCAATTGCCTGCTGGATCACACCGTGCATGAAAACCCCTCGCAGATCGACTTCGTCGCCCATGCCGCCAGCATGGGGGCGAAAGCGGTGAAGGCTGCCAGCATTGCCGAACTGGAAGAGCATCTGGCGAAGGCCAGTGACCATGACGGCGTCTATGCCATCGTTCTGGACACCGACCCATATCCCTCTACCCCGCATGGGGGAACGTGGTGGGAAGTGGGCGTGCCCGAGGTCAGCACCCGCCCCGAGGTCAACGAGGCGCGAGCCACTTACGAAACCAAGCGCAAAACACAGCGCACCGACTGAGAGTAACACCCATGAGCGTCAAAATCGGGATCTCCCCCATTGCCTGGCAGAACGACGACCTGCCCGACATTACTGCCGCCTACACGATGGAACAGGCCCTGCAGGAGGCCCGCGAGATCGGCTATACCGGCGTCGAACGCGGCCAGCGTATGCCCCACGATACGGACGGGCTGCGCACCTATCTGGAGGCCAATGACCTTGCGCTGTGCGGCGGCTGGTGTTCGGGCAATACGCTGGTGAACAGCGTGGCCGAGGAATGCGCCGCGATTGGTCAGCAGGTGGACCAGTTCGTGGCCCTCAACGCGCCCTGTATCGTCTATGCCGAATGCTCCAATACCGTGCAGGGGTTGCAGGGCGTACCGGTCAATAACCGCCCGAAACTGTCCCGTGACGAGGTGCTGGCCTATGCGGCGAAGCTGACCGAGGTGGCCAAATGGGTGGCGGGGCAGGGGATGCCCTTTGCCTATCACCACCACATGGGGTCCATCATCGAAAGCGAGGACGATGTGAACTGGCTGATGGAAGGGTCGGGGCCGGAGGTTCAGCTCTGCTTCGACACCGGCCACATGCTCTTTGGCGGCGGTGATGTGATGGCCGTCATGAACCGGTGGGCAGATCGCATCCACCATGTCCATTTCAAGGATATCCGGCCCGAGATCGTCCGTGACGTCCGCGACAATGACCGCAGCTTCCTCGACGCGGTGATCGCGGGGGCTTTTACCGTGCCCGGCGACGGCTGCATCGACTTCCAGGCCGTGGCCGACAAGCTGAAGGCGATGGACTATGCCGGCTGGATCGTGGTCGAAGCCGAACAGGACCCGGCAAAAGCGCCGCCTTACGAGTATTCAAAGATGGGGTATGAGCATATCCTGACGGTCTGTGACCGCGCGGGGCTGAAGATCGACAACTGCGCCTGACCCTGGAAAGGAACTGTCCATGTTCGACATGCGTCACCCATCCTTCCGCCCGCTCTGGATCCGGGTCGGCATCGTGGCGGTCTGCTTCGGATGGGCGGTGCTGGAGCTTAGCCGCGACGAGGGAACCTGGGCGATGATCTTCGGCGCGATCGGCGGCTACACGGCCTATCACCTGCTCTTTGCCTGGGTGCCGCCGGAGGATGATGAGGACAATGACAATGGCTGACCTGCTGCTCAAGCCCTTCGGAACTCATGGCAAGGTGCATCACGTGACGCCCGCCAGCGCCGGGTGGCGCTATGTGGGCTTCTCGCTCTATCGCCTGCGGGCGGGCGATGTGGTGGGCGAGGCGACCGGGGACACCGAAGTGATCCTCGTGATGGTCGAGGGCAAGGCCCGGCTGACCGGTGCGGGTCAGGACTGGGGCGAGTTGGGCGACCGGATGGATGTCTTCGAAAAGACACCGCCGCATTCGCTCTATCTTCCGAATGGCACCGAGTGGCAGGCCACGGCCACCACGGATTGTACCATCGCCATCTGCGCCGCGCCGGGCAAGGGCGGGCATCAGGCCCGCCGCATCGGCCCGGACGGCATCACGCTGACCGAGCGCGGCAAGGGCACAAATACCCGCTACATCAACAACATCGCCATGGAGGCCGAGGATTACTGCGACAGCCTGCTGGTGACCGAGGTCTTTACCCCGGCTGGCCACTGGTCCTCCTACCCCAGCCACCGCCACGACGAAGACGACTTCCCCCGCATCACCTACCTAGAAGAAACCTATTACCATCGGGTTAACCCCGCCCAGGGATTTGCGATCCAGCGCGTCTACACCGAGGACGGAACCCTCGACGAGACCATGGCCGTCAGCGACGGCGATGTCGTCCTTGTCCCCCGCGGCCATCATCCCTGCGGCGCACCCTACGGCTTCGAGATGTACTACCTCAACGTCATGGCGGGCCCCCGCCGCAACTGGCGCTTCCAGGCGGATCCCGCCGTTCAGTGGATCATGGATCGGGACGCGTGAGGCGGGCATTCCCAATAGTGAGACAACCGAGCGCCCGGGATGCTGTCATTCCGGGCGTTGGTTCGTGACGGACTGATCTGCCTTTCAACAGGCGAATGATTCGAATCACAGCCCGGTTCCACGCAGTTCATCCCAGAGCCTCTCCCTGTAAGCGTGATTTTCACACGTATTTTGGTGTTATCGTTTGTTATGGGTTGGATCGGGGTGTTATCGACTTTTG
>NZ_JASHJX010000008.1 GCF_030732985.1 Nioella sp. MMSF_3534 | reverse complement strand
AAGCTGGTCTCCATCGTAGATACCAGCTTGAATCACGCTCAACGCGCGTTGGGAACCCCTTTTGTCAACACCGCCTAGCCCCACAGCCTCGCAAACACAAGGCTAAAATCTGAGTGGCGCCACCGGCCGCAGCCTACACTGTATTGTTACAGCCCCCCTCCAGGCTGGAGGTCAACACCACCGCTCAACTGTCGGATGTGGACGTGCCGACTAATCATGTGGCGCGATGTCACGTTCGTTTCCCTGCGTCAGGCGGCCATAGCAAGAAGGCTACAATGCGCCACCGGCCGCATGCCTCGGATCACGCCGCGCTGCTGCTGGACCTGCCGGGGATCTGAGTCCCTCATGCGAAAGGGCCGCCCCTGCGGAACGGCCCCGTTCATCCATCCTGATAGATCGTTACGCGGGGCGCTGCGGCGCTTCGGCCTTGGCCTCCGGTTCTGCCGGGGGCTCCGACGCGGACGGCGCGGCCTTGCCCATGGCGGCATCCACCACGTCGGCCAGACCGCCCTCCATGGAAATCCCCAGATCCTCGCCCAGCTTCTTCATCGCGGGCAGTTGCAGGGCCATTCCAAGGATCGAGTCCATCGCCTGATTGACAGGTGCCTTGCCCTCGCCAGAACCACCGCCCGACGCGCCGCCCCCGAGGCCGGACACCTGGTGGATGCGGATCGAGTCGATCTTCTCGGCGGGCTTGACCATCTGCGCGACGATATCGGGCAGCGCCTCCAGCCGGGCCAGCGCCACTTTCATCTCGACAATGGCTTCGGAAATCGCATTCTCCGCCTCGACGATGGCGCGCTTGCCTTCCGCCTCGGCCAGCATGTCCTTCTTCTTGGCCTCGGCGCGGATCGAAATCGCATCGGCATCGGCCTGTGCCTCCTCGCGGCGGGCGGCGGCGCGGTCCTCGGCGGCGTCCTTTTCCGCCTGCGCGGCCAGCTTGATGCGGGTTGCTTCGCGTTCCGCCTCGCGCTGTGCCTCGATGATCGCGATCTGCTTCTGCCGTTCGGCCTGCGCGACCGAGCGCGCGGTCTCGATCGATTCCTGCGCTTTCGTGGCCTCTGCCCGGGCGGCGTCGGCGCTGGCGCGGGCGCGGCTTTCTTCCTCGGACTTCTGGGCGATGATGATCTGGCGTTCCTGATCGGCCACTTCCAGTTCGCGGTCGCGGGTTATTTCGGCCTCGCGGATCAGTCGCTCGCGGGCGATGTCGGCGGCACGGATTTCGCGTTCCCGCTCGATCCGCGCCTGTTCGCGTTCCTTCTCGGCCACCTCGTTGCGGCGGGCGATTTCGGCCTGCTGCGCGGCGCGCAGGGTCGCGACTTCCTGTTCCTGCTGGATCGCGGCCTCCTGTTCCTCGCGTTCGATCTGGAGCCGCTGGCGCGCCTCTTCCATCGCCGCGCGACGCACGGCCGTGTTAGCCTCGGCGTCGATCTGCGCGCGTTCCTTCTTGGACACGGCAATGACCTCGGCCAGCTTGCGCATCCCGACCGCGTTGAAGGCGTTGTTTTCATCGAGCGCCTCAAACGGCGTCTGGTCGAGCGCGGTGAGCGATACCGATTCCAGTTCAAGACCGTTCTTCAGCAAGTCCTCGGAGACGGCATTCTGCACCTCCTGCACGAATTCCGAGCGGTTTTCGTGCAACTGGTCCATGGTCATCTGCGCGGCCACAGACCGCAGGCCATCGACAAGCTTGCCCTCGATCATGTCGCGCAGCTGGTCGACATAGAAGGTGCGGTCGCCGAGCGTCTGCGCGGCGCGCGAAATGCCTTCCTCGGTCGCATTGACCGAGACGTAGAATTCCACCCCCACATCGACGCGCATCCGGTCGCGGGTGATCAGTGCGCCTTCGCCGGTGCGCTGCACCTCCAGCCGGAGGGTCTTCATGTTGACCGGGCTGATTTCATGCAGCAGCGGCACCACGATGGTGCCCCCGTCCATGATCACGCGCTTGCCGCCGGCGCCGGTCTTGACGAGGCTCATCTCGCGCGTGGCACGCCTGTAAAGACGGCCCAGAACCAGACCGATCAGGACGATGAACAGAAGGACGGCACCCACGATGATGCCGATGGTCTTGAGATCCATGGTCGAAATCTCCTCTCCTTGAAATGGACGGGCGGATTACCCGGAAAATGCGATCAGCCGGTAGCCGCCGGTTTCGCGGTGGCGCAGGACAAGAACCTCGGTGCCGCGTTCCAGCACATCCGCATCGGCCAGCGGTTCGGCGCGGATATAGTGCAGGTTGCCCCAGTAGTCGGTCACACGCACCTCGGCCGGGTGGCCCCGGCGGGCGGTGCCTTGCGTGATCACGCCCCGGCGCCGCGCCAGACGGCTGCGCGACAGGACCTGCGTTTCCGTCTTGGGCAGAATCGCCGCGAAGACAGCTGCAAACCGGCCCGCGAACCAGACCCCGGCAAACCCCGCGACAGGCAGGCTGAGCACCAGTGGCAGAGCGAACCCGAGGCTGCCCGAAACCACGTTGACCAGCACCGTGCCGGTCAGCCCGAAGCCAAGCAGCAGCGAGGTCAGCCACAGCACGAAAGGCGCCTTGCCCATGCCAAGCCAGGCCAAGAGGCCCGAAGGCTCCGGCGCGGCCTCGGCCACCGGATCGCCTTCGAAGGCGGGCAGGTCATAATCGGCAAGCTCCGCCTCCATCCCCGCAAAATCGAAATCGAGCCCGTTTTCCAGGTCGAAGCCCGGTTCAAGGTCGAGATCCATCTCGAAAGGTTCGGCAGCGAAATCCGCCGCGTCCAGATCGGCCTCGCCGCCACCCGCGCCCAGAAGGGTGCCGCCGAGCAGCGCAAAAACCAGTTCCAGCAGGAAGAGGCCGAACAGAAGGGCCAGTGCCAGGGTATAGGGCACCATGTTGGGTGCCAAGAATAAAGAACTCATACCTTACCTCAAGAGGACCTGTTTATTAGAATAAGAACCGTATCAGGAGCAATCAAACAGACTGTCGGTAACTTTTGACGTTCTATCCATTTTCGGCAGATATCTGGGCCATGTTGACAAATGGCGTAGCCAGAGGCGGATCGACGTGATGTCGATTAAGCTCAGAAAGCTCTCTGTGATTTTGTCATAGCGGGTAGCGACACGACGGGCATTCTTGAGCTTGTTGAAGCACCGCTCGACCAGTTTACGCAGCGAGTAGAGAGAACGGTCGAAACCCTGTCGCGGAGTCCCTCTTTAGCGCCCACAGCCTGATGAGGGTTGCGGATCACGGTGCTGTCGATCATTGTCCAACGTCGGAACTGCCGGTAAACGCTCAACCACTTGCCAAATTCTTCGAGCAGATCACGCCAAGGAGCGTTCATCCGCGCGATCCAGAGAACGCCATCCAAAATAAGACGGTGGTTAGGATAGTGCGCGCGTGCCGATGTAATCGCTCCGCTGCCCACCTGCGGCGGCGCGGTCGTGAGGACGGCCTACGCGTCTATTACTTCAACTGTCGGCATGTCATCCACTCCCTGCGCCGAAAGCCCCAAGCATTGGCAGGCTCAGTCTGTCACGACGGGCTGTTCCCGCGCTCGAAATACGCAGCGGCTTGGACCAGGTTATCCGCCGCCGTGCCTTGCCGCGACGCCAGCCGAAAGATGGTCGATCTGCTGTGCCTCGCCCATGAAGAAAGATACCCCTCAGCATCGGCACCACCCCGCCATCGGCCCTGGCCGGGGCCGGTGACGGGGCCAGTTTAGCAGAGAACAAATACAGAAGGGTCAGGATGCATTGATTTCCCGAGCGCTGCGTGATTCACGGCACGGAAAACGGAGCGGTGACATGAGCGACCTTTTCTGGCTGACTGACGAGCAGATGGCCAAGCTTTCCCCTTTCTTCCCCAAGTCCCACGGCAAGCCACGCGTCGATGACAGACGTGTGTTGAGCGGGATTATCTTCATCAATCGCAATGGCTTGCGCTGGCGTGACGCGCCTGAAGCCTACGGACCGCATAAGACGCTCTACAGCCGGTGGAAGCGCCTCCTCTCGGGCATGCAGAGCATGCCCTGCCAGGCAACGGGAGCGACAAGGGCATCTTCGCCCAAATGATGGCGGGTCTGGCCGCCGGGCATGGCGAAGAGAAGACCGTGATGATCGACGCAACGTTTCTCAAGGCTCACCGAACAGCGACCAGTATGGGCGTGAAAAAGGGGGGCGTGGACGCCTGATTGGTCGGACCAAGGGAGGCATGAACACCAAATTGCATGCCATCTGCGACAGCGAGGGCCGCCCCCTCAACCTGTTCGTCACTGCCGGACAAGTCAGATGGAGTGGTTGCCGCCCTCCCTAGACGGCATCGCAATGTGCCAAGGTCGTGGTGTTCAACGCCACGCGCAAAGGAGGACGGCGAGATGAAGAATATGATGATCGGGGTCGATCTGGCAAAGGCAGTTTTTCAAGTTCATGGTGCCCTTCGAACGGGAGAGGTCCAGTTCCGCAAGAAACTGACGCGGAAGCAATTCCCCGCGTTCATGGCGCAGCAAGAGCCCAGCATGGTGATTTTCGAGGCGTGCGGCAGCGCACATTTTTGGGCCCGTGAGATGGAAGCTCTTGGGCACGAGGTAAAGCTGATCGCACCGCAATATGTGCGCCCTTTTGTGAAGCGGCAGAAAAATGATGCGGCCGATGCTGAGGCGCTTGTCATTGCGGCACGCCAGCCTGAGATGCGTTTCGTGGAGTCCAAAACAGTCGAGCAGCAGTCTTGCGCGGCGGTCTTCCGCGGCCGGGAACGCCTAGTGCATCAGCGGACCGCTGATGTGAACGCCTTACGGGCTCTGCTGTATGAGCACGGCTATGTGTTTCCGGTCGGCATGTCCCACCTCAATCGCATGACGGCGCTTGTGCAGGATGAGACCGTCCACTTGCACGCGTTGATCCGCGAAGAATGCCTGGACCTGCTCGGGCAGATCGCAGAGAAAACCGCGCGTATCATTGAGCGCACCACGAAGCTCAAGACGCTGGCCATCCAGTCAGACAGAGCACGCCGGCTACAGACGATGCCGGGTGTTGGACCGCTGACGGCCGTTGCAGTCGAAGCGTTTGGTCCCGACATGGTGGAATTCAAAACCGTGCGCAACTTTGCGGCTTGGTTGGGCCTTGTTCCTCGGCAGCATTCCTCCGGAGGCAAGGAGCGCCTTGGTCGCATGACGAAGGCCGGTCAAGCCGATATCAGACGCCTGTTGATTATCGGCGCAATGTCGCGACTGAAGTGGTCCCAGCTTTTCGGACAGTTTTGCAGCGTTTCTAAGGTGTATCGGGTTTAAGTTTCATGCTGCTTTTTGCTCTCCCAATCCTGCCCAATATGCGTCGTCGGGCGTGAGCCGATCAAGCGCGGAATGGGGCCGCTCGGTGTTGTAGAATGCCATCCAGTCCTTGATGACGCGCCTGGCCTGGAAGCCATCCCTGATCTCTTCGAGATAGATCGCCTCCTGCTTCAGGCTCCGCCACAACCGTTCGATGAAGATGTTGTCGAGGTAGCGGCCCCGCCCATCCATCGAGATGCGCACGCCTGCCGTGGTCAGCGTCGTGATCCATGCCGATCCGGTGAACTGCGATCCTTGATCCGTGTTGCATATCTCGGGCGGGCCGTATTTGGCGATTGCCTCCTGCAAAGCCTCGACGCAGAAGTCTGCGTGCATCGTGTTCGACAGACTCCAGCTCAGGACTTTGCGCGACGCCCAGTCCATGATCGCGACCAGATACAAGAACCCGTTCCGCACCGGTACAAAAGTGATATCGGCACACCAGACTTGGTTCGGTCGGTCGATCTGCATCTTCCTCAGCAGATACGGATAGACCGGATGCTGGGGATGCGGCTGGCTGGTTCTGGGCCGTTTGTAGATTGCTTCCAAGCCCATCTTTGCCATCAGCCTTCTGACGCGATGACGCCCGACAACAATCCCTTCCCGGCGCAGGTAGGCCGCGATCTGGCGTGACCCGAAGAACGGGTATCTGGTGAAGACGCGATCGATCTCTTTCATCATCACCAGCGTGTTCGCGTCGATGCCGACAGGCGAGTAGTAGAACGCAGACCGACTGAGCCGCACCAGCTTGCATTGCTGGCTGATGCTCAGCTCGGGGTGATCCCGTTTGATCATCGCGCGTTTTTTCTCGGGGCTCATCGCTTCAGCCCTTCGGACAAAAAATCGTTCTCGACCGCCAACCTCCCGATCTTGGCATGCAGCTCTTTGACCTCTGCTTCTGTCGGGCCGCTTTGCTTGCCGCCAGAGAACACATCGGCCATCCCGTCGATAGCCTGCCGCTTCCAAGTGCTGACCTGGTTTGGGTGAAGCTGGTGCTTCGCCGCGATCTCCTGCACGGTCTTGTCGCCACGCAGCGCTTCCAACGCCACCTTGGCTTTAAACTGATCTGTAAAATTCCGGCGCTTCGCCATTCTCGTATCCCTTCAAAGGGTTGGGATACACCTTAGCTGACTGTCCAGTTTTCTGGGACCACTTCAGACCAGCCCAGTCCGACCAGCTGCAGCAGGCTCTGCACGAATCCGGTCGTTTGTCTCAGTGGCATGCCAAAGAGAACCTTCATAGTCAGACAGGCCTGGATTGCGGCATCGCTGAAGCTCTGTTGGCGACCGCGCTTCCCGGTAGGCGGAGGGATCCATTCCATGTCAGTATCAAACCAGATCGTCAGCGATCCCCGCTGACACAGTGCTTCATTATTAGCCGACCAGTTCGTGGTCTTGTGCTTCGTAGGGGCCCAACTGCTCATGTCTACCAGCTATCATGCTGGATTCATGTAGTGAATCCCATACCGATTTGTGCAACAACGCCAAACGCATGGCTTAGCCGCCGTCGAGATCCTCGTAGTAGACGAGCGCGGGCATGTTGCGGCGCTGGTGCACGATGCGCAGGATGACTGCCGCACCATCCGTCGCATCGAGCCGCTTGAAGAAGATCACGTGACGTTGGCAGCTGACGGACCGCATCCCCGGAACTAAGAGACTCCTGTCCCGGCCCGCGTCGGGATCGCCAGTGATCCGCTCGAAGGCGGTGACCAACTGACGGTAATAGGCGAGCCATTGGCCCCTGCCCCAAGCTTCAACGGTGTAGGCACGGATCTCTTCAAGGTCGGCTCTGGCCCGATCGGAAAGTCGAATGGTCATGCGGGTCAGCGATCAAACGCATCCGGTTCGAAGGCTTGAGCATCGAACTCGGCGAAATCCCCATTTTCTGCCAGGGTGGCTGTCTCCTCTAGGTCGGCCTTGAGGACATAGAATTGCCGGGCGCCATCCTTCTCCATCAGCATCCTTACGCCGGCACGCACGACTTCGCTCAGATTGGCGTAAGCGCCGGACTCGATCTGCGCCTGCACATATTTCTGCATCGGTTCGGTCAGGTGGACGTTTGGCATCAGACTCTCCTATCTATGCTCAATCATATCAGATACTGTCATTAATCTTCAAGCGCATGTTCGATCCCAGCATAGGCACCAATACCGGATGGTTGCTCCATCCCGTCCTTCTGCGCCCGGATTCCAGCCGGGGAACCAGGCGGGACAGTTTTCCGATACTGCCCGTCCCGAGACCATGAGCGCTGCGACTCGCCGTTTGAAGGGCTCATACCGTCTGTTCTGCCGTGACCGCTTTCTTGGCCGTATTGGACCGCCACATTTGTATTTTATTACAGATGTTTGTTTGGAGATTTACATGAAAGGGGTCCGCAACTTTGGCCACTTTCAAGACGCCGAAACAGCCAACACCGGCGTCATATCTTGGAAGCCGTCAAACGGCACAAGCGAACAATCGTGCGCAACCATCAATCAAATCTCCTTGCTATCATTAATGTTGTTTCGTATCGATGCACCATTATAGATGGAGTCGGCATCATGAAGCACGTGATCCACAGCGTGGCAACAGCCACGGCACTAAGCATATCCGGACTAATGGCCTCGTCAGGTCCGGCTCAGGCCTATCAGGTGGACTGTGCAATCCTCCTCTGCCTTGCGGGGGGCTGGCCTGCCTCCGCACCCTGCGCGCATGCTAGAGCGGTCTTCATTCGGCGGATCACGCCATGGCCGATCGAACCGCCCTTGCAAATCTGGCGGTGTCCGATGGGTGTGTCGTTCAACGATCCCAACCCGATGTCACCCATGGAACGCCTTTATGACATCACGTTCCGCGATCCGCCCGAACCGCAGGAATCGACTCCAATCCCCCTTGTCCGCGTCCAGGCGGATGAACAAGCAGACATCGACATCTCGGGCGACGCCTTTGACTTCGTTCGAAGCATTCGCGTGTATCACATCCAGTACCGCCAGCACGAAAACCGAGATGGCGACTGCAATCGCAGCGACTCGACGCGATTTGGGTCCTACGGCGTGCAGGGCGATTACCGATGGACAAGATCCAACGTGGGCCAGGTGCCAGCCGCGTCCGGCCTGAGCATCCCGAATGGATGTGGCAGCTACTTCTACCGCTCCGTCTTCGTCGACTGGCGTGATCACGCCGGGAACTATGGTTCTGAAGAAGTTCGCTACTGACAAAATCTGCGCGCGGTCTTGCCGCCCGCGTCCTAACAACCCCGCACTGAAGGCAGTGCAAAACCCCCAAAAAGGAGACGACGCCAGACCGTGAAGCCTGACGCCGTGCTAGAAAACTCCGTGAACAAGGGTTTCCTAGCGCACCGCTAAAACACCTGCAACCAGCAAAGTTGTTTTGCTGGCAAGAATGTTGTTGTCTCACGACATGGCGTCGGATCTCCAAGGAGACCTCGACCATGGAACCTACGACCGGCCTGATCCTGCGACGGATCACGCAGACAAATCTCTCTGTTGCTGCGCACAAGCTTGCTACCCTCATCCTCGATGCCATCGCCTGGAAGGATGGCTACAACGGTTTGTCGCGCGGAACGGCAGCCTTCACCCTCTCTGCCCTAGCGGAGAAGATGGGTGTCTCACGACAATATCTTTCGGTTCTTTTGAGCGAACTTGAGACGTCGGAGTTGCAGCTCGAGCGGGCGAAGCCGAATGGCAAGTTCGCGCCCTGGATTTTTCGGTTTTCCGCCTTCGACGAGGAGAGTGAAACCCATGATCTCGTGTCAGGTGAAGGCGACACATCACTATCTAGAGATAATAATAACAAAACTATCTTCTCAGGGCTGATCGATATCACCGCGAGTTCGAACGTTTTCCAGACCAGTTGGGCAGAGCTCATCAAAGCAGCGAAGGCCACGTTGCCTTGCTGGAACATCGACACCCAGGTCATCTGGGATCGCTTCCTCGCCTTCAACCGGTCCCGAGGCAACGGAAAGGTGCCGGCCGGCTTCCTGCTTGGCTTCATGCGACGATGGCGAAATTCTTCGGGAACTCCACATCGTCCCGCGGTCAAGCCGCCCGCGAGACCAATTACGGGCCGCAAAGAACGCGAATTGCTGAGACAGATGCAAGCCGCACCAACTGCGAACCGCCAGTTCCACGCGTCCGACTTGTGTCGCTTGATCGGACACGCTGCCTACGAAGCGCGTGTACTGGATGTGATCCACAAGTTTGGGTGTCAGAGGTTTTCAGCAACTTTGGCGGTGCACGGAAGAGCGGTGTTGGCAGGGGAGATTGCGCGGTGACTTTCACTCAGTTGGCCAATCAAGCTCGGATTCAGCCAGATTATGGGTGCAATTACCGGTGTGGTCGCGCAGTGAGCTCTTGAAGCACTGCATCGGCTTGAAGCCATGTGCCTTCCTATCCGAGGGGCCGAAACCGGAAGGGATGGCCTGAATGTCGTATGAACGGCGGTTGCCTGAGAAAGGACTCCCGTCTCCCGCTACAAGCGGCGGTTCAGCGACCGGAGTTGATGATTGCCAGCCGAAAGGGCAATCCAGTTGGGGAGGTGAAGACGCTGTGGGCGGCTTCGACGGCCACGTCAGCGCAGCCGCTTCTTCATGCGCTCGATCTGCTCGGGCGAGCCCTCGAAGCTGTAGCCTTCGCGGGTCTTCTTCATCCGCACGCCGGGACCGGCAGCTTTCTTAAGGCTGTCTTCGACGTGCTTCTCCATGCTGCGCGTCAGCTCACGCTGAAGCTGGGCGGCGGAGGTGATCTTGCGGCCATTGAACCGCATTTCGATGCGAGCCATCGCGTCGTTCCTTTTCTGTTAGCCCTTCGGAGGGAAGGGATCGTTGCCGTAGGTGTTACGCTCGCGGATACGACCGTTCTCGCCGTGGATCAGCATCTCGCTGCCCTGGCGCATGGCGGATTCTCGCGCGGCCGCGATGGCCTCGCGCTGCGTGCCGTGGACGGAAGACGCGCGGGAGTTGCCCGCCCCCTTCACTGCCCAACCGCCCTGATGCGGCACAACATGCTGAATTTTCTTTGACATTTTAAGCTCCATGTGTCGATTTCGGTTGACGAGCCTGCCAACTTTGTGTTTAACTATATACCATAAAATGTCGCTTATCAACCAAAACAACAACCGCCGGGAGAGGACCATGTTCGGACAAAGGCTCAGGCTTGCCCGCAAGCGGGCTGGCCTATCCATGCAAGCTCTCGCCGACCGCGTGACCCCAAGCGTGTCGGCGCAGGCCATCAGCAAATACGAAGCGGACAAGATGATGCCGTCCTCGTCGGTGTTGGTCGGCCTCGGAAAGGCGCTCGGCGTGTCGCTGGATTTTCTTGTCGGTGGCCAGGTCGAAGCTCTGGAAAGCGTCGAGTGGCGGAAGAACTCGACTGCCTCGGCGCAGGATCGCGCGATGGCGGAAGCCATCGTTATCGAGAAGCTCGAAGACTATCTCGCCATCGAGGACATCCTCGACCTGCATCCGGCTGAAGACCCCTTCGCCGCGCTGCGCGTGGACAAGGTGGCCGATGAAGAAGCCATCGACGCCAAGGCGCGGGAAGTGCGGAAGGTATGGAAGCTCGGGATCGACCCGATCCCGAGTATGACCGCCCTGCTCGAAGACAAGGGGCTCAAGGTCATCGAGGCCGATCTCCCGGAACGCATCAACGGGCTGGCCTGTCATGTCGAACGGGCGGAGGGCGCGCCGACTGAAGTGATCGTCGTCTCGCGGCACACCAATGTCGAGCGCAAGCGCTTCAATCTCGCCCATGAACTCGCGCACCGGATCATCACCGAAACCGGCAATGCCGCGCTCAAGAAGGAACCCTCGATGCACCGCTTTGCGGGGGCGTTCCTCATTCCGCGTGAGCATCTCGAAGAGGAAGCTGGCCGAAACCGTCACGGCATGACCTGGATAGAGATCATGCGGCTCAAGCGCACCTACGGAGTCTCTGCCGCCGCGATGCTCGTGCGGCTCGGCCAAGTGGGTATTCTGTCGAAGAGCGCTGTGGAATATGCGTTCAAGACCTATGCGCGAAGCTGGCGGCGCGAAGAGCCGGAGCCTATCGGTCCCGGTGAGGGTTTCGCAGCCTTCGAGAAGCCGCAACGCTTCGAGCGCCTCGTTTGGCGCGCGCTCGGCGAGGAGTTGATTTCGCCTGTTCGCGCTGCCCAGATGCTCGGGCTCCCTTTGAGCGTTGTCGAACGTGACATCAGGGGGCCGCGTGACCAGTTGTCGCGTTGCCCTTTAATCTGAGACGGGGCGCGTTTGGCGAAAATTTTTGCCCTTAATTGTGAGATGCGGCTGTCATGGGGCCGGCGCTTTTCGCGCGCCTTTGCTCGATTTGATCAACCGCAGCAAGCAATCGAGGCTCCTTCTCGAAGGCGCGCAAGAGAGCAACCCTTGCATAGTCGTCGATGCTTTTGCTGACGATGGCTGCCTTAGCCAAGGGCTGAGATCGAGCGGCAGCGATTGCGGCGAGGCAAAACAGCCTTACTTCTGGTCTGTGGCTCTGAAGAGCGAACAACGGCCCCCCGTGGCAGTTCATCAGTGACATGGCAAAGGTGACCGCTCGCATCGCGCGCCGAAGTTGCTTGGGGCCGCGTGATCGCGCGGCGCACTCAAGCATCCCTGCCCCGCGGCGCGCTCGGAATATCAGTTTTCCGGATATTTGTTCCTCACGGTATTTGCCAAGGGTCTGCACAAGTCTCGTCCCGCAAACTTGGCAGTCAAATGCCCAGGCCCGCCTCCAATGCTTGAGCGAAAGGCCCTCTCGGGCGCATTGCGGGCAATGCTGGAATGGTATCTGGGCCGTCAGCAAGGCTTCTCGTGGCGTCCTTGTCGGAAAGGTCAAAGACCGCACGATATCTGGGTCGATACGTGTGGCGTTGGCAATCTTCTGCACCGCAGCTGCGTCGACGTCGAAGTCCAAGACGGTGCCATGCGCGGTATCGATTTTGATGTGAGCCAGCAGTTCCGCGTCATTACAGTAGTTGGCCGCGGCCAGCCGAGACAACCAACCTGACAACAACTCGTCTGGCAGCGGCGCGACAGTCTTTGGCAGCGGGTGCGGCTTCACACCTCGGACTTCTCGAGCCGCCGATGGGCTTTCGCATGGCGCGACCAAACCGGCGTCCATTTCGCGATCGCGTCATCGGTCATGCATTCCTCACCTGTGACAATGGCGTCGATGGAAAGATCCTTGATCAGGGCGAAGATGCGCGAGGTCACCCCGCCGGTCAGCGCAAGTATCTGCTTGAGTGACTTGACCTTCAGATTGGATTTTTTCTCGAGGGGCATTGCCGCGATGAGTGTCTGGATCATGTCCGAGAACTCGGCATCGTCGCGCCAGTTTGGCAGGTGATGTTCGTCCAGCCGCCTGGCAAGCTGGATATCACCACGGATGGCATCGACGGCCTCGCTGACCCCGAGGCAGACCAGCGATACTTCGAGTTCATTGCTGAGATACCGCAGAACATTGAGAAAGCGGCGCTGTTCGCGGTGGGTCCCGGCCAAGAGGTTGTGAACCTCGTCGATCATGATCATCCGAAGGCCAAGGTCGCGTAGGAGCGCGATGACGCGGACTTCGAGGGAAGCCACATTTTGAGCGCGGGCGCTCAGTGCCGTCGCCGGGGCGCCGACGGCGGCCAGGATGTGCAGGTAGAACCGCCGTTCGTCAGGCGCAGGCGGCGCTTGCAAAAGCAGCAGCGGTGTGCGGGTAATGCCTGACGCAGGATCGTAGTCTGGTGCGTACTTGCGCGACAGGTTTCGGGCGATCATCGTCTTGCCGATCCCGGAGGCACCATGCACAAGAAGCCTAGGCATACGGGTTTGCCGTGGCGCTTCGATCAGACCCCGCAAGCGGTCCAACACCTGTTCGGCCCGCGGAAAGCCGATCCAGATGTCTGATTGAATGAGGGCGATCCGACCGTCTTCCTCAGTTGTCCCTGCCCTCAATTCACCATCTCTCCACCTTGAACAATGGGCGCGATGTATCACCCGTATCGATCGGGCGCAGCCCTTCGGTTGTCGCGACAGCCGAGTCGGTGCCCTCCAATGTCCCTTTTCTTTCACGGGATCGGCGTTCGGCCTTCGTCAGGCCCCGGCTCTCAGCCTCGATCTGGCGTTGTTGTCGGATCAGCTCAGCCAGGACCAGCTCATTGGACCCGGACTTGCCAAGGGCGCGGGCATTCCTCATGGCTTCGCGATATTCCCATAGTGACACGGGCGGAAATTCCAGGTTTCTGTACCGCGCCTCAACATATCGGCCATCTTCCAGTTCAACCCAGATCATTGAGATATCGCGAGGATCGTAGCGAACAACCACCTTTCCATCGCCGCGCCCAATGTGGCCTGCAAGGGCATCCGACCAGTACCGTATCTGGAACAGATGGATGCCGTCACGCCTGACCTTGCGCAGTTCGCTCGGCAGGAAGCTCACCTGAAAGGCGTCCATCTCGAAGGGGATGTCGCCCAACATCTCCGCTGAGAGCGCCTCCCATTTGGCAACGGGCGTGCAGCCAAGACTTGAATGAATGCTGTTATTGTATCGGCAGATTTCCAGGGCAAACCAACGATCGAATTCGCTCAACGTCATCGTGGCCATGCCTTCGGCATCATAGTCGCCCTTGGTCGCGATCGAGGATTGCGTTGTTCCCGGCAACAGGTGGACGGCCCCCATCATCGTCCCGATCAAACGTTCGATGTGACCTCCGAAGTGAGGACTTCCCGGCGGCCGATAGACCAGATCGATCCCCCATTCCGCGCATGCCGAACGAAAGGCCCGCGACCGGAAATCGCGGCCATTGTCGACGTGCAGGCTGAGCGGTTTGCCCTGTGCGGGCCAAGGAATATTGCACGCCAATTCCGCCAGAAGTTCCGCCTTGGGGGCCACCGCCTGTGTCAGGCAAAGCGCTACTGACAATCGCGAAGGCGCCTCGAGAGAAGTGTAGTATCCGGTTACCATCCGCGTTGCGATGTCGATCGCCAGGGTGACCCAAGGCCGCCCAATTGGTTGGCGTTCAAAGCTATCGACAAGAATGATGTCCGCCGGCGTATGATCAATTTGTATGATCTCCAGTGGCACACTGGCCTTGTTCTCGCCGATGACGGCCGCAAATTTCTGGCGGGCAGCCTTTGCTCCCTCTCGTGCCTTTGCAACTTCGCGGGCATCCATCGCATCCAGACGACGCTGAACCGTCCGCCGTGTCGGCGCCTGCAAGCCCTGTTGCCAGCACGCGCTACGGATTTCTGTCACGACGCGCGACAGGCTCGAACGCTCCCGGCGCAAGAAATAACGGCGAAGATGTTCTTCGATCACCGCTTCGACCTTGCTTGATATCAAGGCCGTACCGACTGGCCGGCCCCGTTTCCGCGGAGCCAGGGCACTGGTGCGTCCACCTTCTTCGACCAGCCGCTTTATCCAGCGCCAGACCGTCGCCCTGCTGACACCAAGCTCCCAAACGGCGTCATTGACGCCACTTTCCAGGCTGTCAGTTCCTTTAAGATATGCTTGGACAAGCGGGCGCAGCACGGCGGCCCTGCGCGAATCTTCCGCACCAACAGCAACGGAGTCTTCGCCATCATCATCCATCGAAAATTGCCGCACATGTCTGTGAACCCTGTCGCAGGGTTAAGGGTAAAAATATCGGAATAAAAGGCAAAATCTCATATTTAAGGGCAAAGCACAGCCGTTGATTTCGTTGGATTTCTCATCTCACAATTAAGGGCTACGCGACAGGTGTCGTCGCGGAGTGGTGGAAGGTGGCATAGGCGTCCTGAATCAACGCACGCAGAGTATCATCCTCGATCTCGCCATCGACGAAAGGTGCCATCACCGTGAAGGCCACCTCTGCATAGGGCTTACCGCGGAAAGCCCTGATGGTTTCTTCGGTCAGACGCGGCCACGCCTCGGGAACGTAGAGGCCGCCGTCCTCCGCCAGCCCCTTGAGAAGAGCATCTTTGAAGGTGAGGGTCGGTGCCTGCCCGCGTGTGGAAATATATCTCATGACTCAGGCCTCCCAGTCCAAGACAGCTTTACCGGATTTTCCCGAGAGCATGGCCTCAAAGCCCTGCTCAAAATCATCGACGGGAAAACGGTGCGTGATCACGTCGGAAATCTTCAGGCCATCTTCCAGCATGGCGATCATCTTGTACCATGTTTCGAAAATTTCGCGGCCATAGATGCCTTTCAACGTCAACGACCGGAACACGATGCGACTCCAATCGACCTGAGATTTCCCCGGTGGAATTCCAAGAATTCCAATCCGTCCGCCCATGACCATCGCGTCGACCATCTGGTCGAATGCGGCAGAGTTCCCGGACATTTCAAGGCCCACATCGAACCCCTGCTTCATTCCGAGCTGGCCCATGACCTCGCGCAGGTCCGTGTTGGCGACATTGACCGCAATGACATCGGTTACTTTCCTGGCCAGGTCGAGCCGGTCCTGATTGACATCGGTTATCACAACATGACGTGCGCCCACATGCTGGCATACGGCCGCGGCCATGATACCGATCGGACCAGCGCCAGTGATCAGTACATCCTCCCCGATCAGATCAAAGCTCAGGGCCGTGTGGACTGCATTGCCCAACGGGTCCAGAATCGCCCCGATCTCATCCGGGATCGCGTCCGGCAATGGCACAACGTTGAAAGCTGGCAGACACAGGTATTTGGCGAATGCGCCATCGACGTTGACGCCAATCCCTTTTGTTTCAGGGTCCAGATGAAACCGGCCGGAGCGGCTTTGGCGGGAGACCTTTCCGATCAGGTGGCCTTCCCCCGAGCATCGTTGCCCGACTTTGAGGTCTTCGACGTTGCGCCCGAGCTCCACGATCTCACCGGCGAATTCGTGACCGGTGATCAGGCCAACAGGAACGGTCTTCTGCGACCAGGCATCCCAGTTCCAGATATGCACATCAGTCCCGCAAATACCTGTCTTTCGAACCTTGATCAGAACATCATCCGGCCCGATGGTCGGGATCGGGCGCGTTTCCATCCAAAGACCCTTCTCAGCTTTGGATTTGACCAGGCATTTCATGTGTCCGCTCATTTGATAACACCAATCTCTCGGCCCGCCGTCGCGAATGCGGCCAGGGCAGTATCCAGGTCTTCTTTCGTCAGCGCTGCGTTCATCTGTGTCCGAATGCGAGCCTGCCCCTGTGGCACGACGGGGAAGAAGAAGCCGGCAACATACACGCCGAGCTCGTACAGCCTTGAGGCCATCTCTTGCGCGAGCCGCGCGTCGCCAAGCATGATGGGGATGATAGGATGCTCGCCCGGCAGCAAATCAAATCCGAGGTCTGTCAGTCCTGCCCGCCAATAGGCAGCATTCTCAAACAGCCGTGCCCGCAAATCATCGCCCTCGGCAACGAGGGTCAGAGCTTCGAGGGCCGCGCTGACCACGGCAGGGGGAAGCGAATTCGAGAACAGGTAGGGGCGTGCGCGTTGGCGGAGCAGGTCGATTACAGGCTGGGGTCCTGCGATGTATCCACCGACAGCACCGCCGAGCGCTTTGCCGAGTGTGCCTGAGAGGATGTCCACATCGACGCCGAAATGGGCTGGTGTGCCCGCGCCGTGTGGCCCCATGAAGCCAGTCGCATGGCAGTCGTCGACCATGACGAGCGCCCCGTACTTTCGCGCCAGCTTGGTGATCTCTGGCAGCCGTGCCAGCGTGCCATCCATCGAGAAGACGCCATCTGTCGCGATCATCATGGTCCGGGTGCCAAAGTCATGAGCTTCCTGAAGCTTCGCCTCGAGGCCGGCCATGTCGTTGTTGGCGTAGCGATATCGCCGTGCCTTGCACAGCCTGATCCCGTCGATGATCGACGCATGATTCAGGCTGTCGGATATGATCGCGTCTTCGGGGCCGAGAAGAGGCTCGAACACCCCGCCGTTCGCGTCAAAACACGAAGCGAACAGAATGGAATCATCCTTGCCGAGGAACTGAGCCAGGGCCTGTTTAAGATCCCGGTGGATGTCCTGAGTGCCGCAAATGAAGCGTACGGACGCCATGCCATAACCGTAGTGGTCCATGGCGCTTTTGGAGGCTGCGATCAGCCGGGGATGGTTCGCCAGCCCCAGGTAATTGTTGGCACAGAGGTTGATGACCTGACGGTCCGTCTGCTCCACATTAATTCTGCCCGCTTGCGGGGAGCTGATGCTCCGTTCGTGCTTGTAGAGGCCATCGGCCTTGATTTGGTCGAGTGTGACAGAGAGCCTGTCTAGGTATGATTGAGTCACAGCAACCTCCGGTTTGACGGATTAATATCCGTTAAACAGTCGAAATGTCAATATGACGGAATCCTTCCGCTACACAGGAATCATGCGTTCTTCACGATCAGGAGCGCCCGGGCCGATGAAGAGGCCGTGATCGAGTGGTCAACATCGGCTGCGTACCGGATCGTATCGCCCGTCGAGATGTTCGCGGCGGAGTCGCCGGAGGTAACAGTCAGATCGCCGTTCAAAGACGTCAGGCTCTCGACGCAGCCTGACTTGTGTGGCGTGCTGTCCAGCGATGCTCCCTGTTCGAACCGAATATCGTAGACCTCTGTGCCGCCCACCTCGTCCGAAGCGCTGAGTATGCGAATCTCGCACCCTGCCGAGCGGTTTCTGATAACGGGCGTGTTTTCCGCGCTCATGACTTCGCGGATCGTGGGGGCGTGCTCTTCCTCATCGTCCAGGAGCGCTGCGAAGTCTACGTTCAGCGCTCTGGTCAAGTTCCACAAGCTGGCGACGGTCGGGCTGCTTTCGCCCCGCTCGATCTGGCTAAGCATCGAGCGGGACACGCCTGACAACTTCGCCAACGCATCCAGGCTGAGACCTTTCGCGGTTCGCTCATCCTTTAGTCTTGCCGCCAAACGTGAGGCGATCTCCACATTCTTGTTCAAACCTTGCCTCCATGACGTTATCGGGAAGACTAATCCGTCAGCTTCAAGATTCCAATATAGCAATTGGCTATTCCGCTATCGTGTCGGTGGGAGGGCATGTCAGAATATCATGGACCTTCGGTGTTCCGAACCGAGAAGAAGCCCCGTCTGAGCTATCCGAGGCTCTCACGTGGCCGTGGCTCAAAGAAGACATCCCCGGACAATCTTCGCCGGGGATGTTGGTCCGTTCAGGAGCTGAAACTTGAGGCTCAGACGCTATCGGTGCGCTGGATTTCCCCCGAGCGTAGCCGCCTCAGACAGGATGAGAGTTCGCGTTTCACGATTGGCATCAGCAGATACAGGGCAAAGATATTCACGACGGCCATCGAGAAGAGGGCTGCATCCGAGAAGTCAATCACTGGGCCAAGGTTGGCAGAGGCGCCAATCACGACGAAGACGCAGAACACCAGTTTGAAGATCAGGCTGGTCACTTTTCCTCCTCCGAACAGATAGGTCCATGCCTTCAGCCCGTAGTAGGACCAGGAAATCATGGTGGAGAACGCGAAGAGGATCACAGCCAGAGACAGAATATACCGAAACCATCCAAACGACGTCGAGAACGCTGTCGACGTCAAAGCCACGCCCGTTTCCCCTAAAAGTGTGCGGATGGCGGTTCTCGCATCGTTCAGCAAATACACTCCAGCGGTCGCGTCGAATGCGAGTTGCCCGGTAATAATGATCACCAGCGCAGTCATGGTGCACACCAGCACTGTGTCGATAAAGGGCTCAAGAAGCGAAACGCACCCCTCCGTGATGGGTTCCTTGGTGCGGACGGCTGCGTGCGCGATAGCGGCTGAGCCGACCCCAGCCTCGTTTGAGAACGCAGCGCGGCGGAACCCCTGGATCAGTGCGCCCGTGATCCCGCCGGCAACGCCAACGCCTGTGAAGGCACCCTCAAAAATCTGTCCGAAGGCCCAGCCGATCTTGTCGGCGTTCATGGCAATGATAACCAGCGCCGTGGCAACTGAGCTACTCCCCGTCGCTTGGACAGTTTCCGGGATAATTTAAGCTACTCTCTGCCCCTGCCGGTCGGTTTCGATCTGGTTGAAGTAGACCACGGCGGGCGGCTGTCCGCCATGGGCGGCGTGGGGCCGCTGGTGGTTGTAGAAGGTGATCCATCGGCCAACGCCGGCCTTGGCCTGCGAACCGGTCTCCCAAGCGTGGAGGTAGACGCACTCATACTTCAGGGACCGCCAGAGCCGTTCGATGAAGATGTTGTCGAGTCACCGGCCCTTGCCGTCCATCGAGATCCGGGTGCCGATCCGTTTCAGCCGGTCGGTCCAGGCGAAGGACGTGAACTGCGACCCCTGGACGGTATTCATGATCTCGGGCGGGCCGAAGCGGTGGACCGCCTCGTTCAGCGCCTCGACGCAAAAGTCGGCTTCGAGCGTGTTCGAGATGCGCCAGGCCAGCACCTTGCGGGTGAACCAGTCCATGATGGCAACCAGGTAGAGAAACCCCAGACGGCCTTGGCGCAGTGGTATGGGCAACGCACCCGGGGGCAGGGTCAGCGCGTGCGCCGCGTGATGCTGGTGGCGCTGGCCCGTAAATTGGCCGTGGTGCTTTGGCGGTATGTCGAGACAGGTGACCTGCCGCACGGGGCGATACTGTCACGGCAAGCAGCGTGAGTTTCCAGAACTGAGAGCTTCAGGCCTCTGGCCGGGGGTCGGAAGGCGGGATGACGGGCGTCGTGTCAACGATTGGCATCTCAACCGTGCCGACAAAAAGTGTGAACCCGCCCCCGATCGGTCAACGTGTATGCAGGATTGTGGTTAGCCGTCACGGAGATACCGGGACTCAACAACTAGTTCTTGATCCGCCACATTCTGAAGCGTCCCTGTTTGGTCACTTCTCGGAGCAGGTCTCTCTCTTCCATCCAGGCGAGGTTCCTTTGAACCGCCGCACGACTTGCGCCTGTTATAGCCTCTGCCATCGGGGCTGACACCAAAGGCCACTCTGTCAACACCGAACGAAGAGCGGCCGAAGTTCGTCCGGAAAGCTGAGACATGGCTACTTCCGCCCGGGCAACCCATGTCTGGGTATCATCTAGATGACGCATCGCCGTTAGAATTGCGCTGTTCATCCCATCCAACCAGCGGACCAATCGTTCGGGTGGCAAGCCCGATCCTCGCAACCCCCCTGCCCCGCCCATAGCCAACGGTGCGAAGACGGCGCCGTTTCTGTCGCCGGCCGCGATCCTGGACGCCGTGACGGCGGCTTCCATCAGGTCGCCGTGCTGTCCGAGGCCCGCCAGACTCCAGAGATGAAACCCCATGCAAGCCCTCGTGATTGGGTGTAGATCGGCTGCGGCTGTCATTACGTCCAGCCATCCACCCGCGCGATCCTCGAAACGTTCAGCGCTGTCTTCAATGTTCTCGGGATCGCGGCGATCCAGGAAGGCCGCCAAGTCACTTTTTGGTCCGGGACCGCCTGTCAGGCGCCGAACAGCCCATCCAACTCTTGCCAGTGCATTTGGGTCATCCTGTGCACCTGACAGCCGCATCGATATCCAGAGCGCCAGACGATCAGAACTCACCCGATCCCCTGCGAACCAGCTAAGGTCCGCTGCTTCGACAAGAGCGAGTCGGTGCCGCCAGCCTTCCGGGCCGCGCAGCAGCCGGTCATCCAGAGCGCCCAAGCGTCCAGCAACCCGTGCCAGTCGCGCAGCGTGAAAGCCTTCTGCCTTTGCCCAGTCTTTGATGACAGCAGTGTCGGGCGGTTCTGCCCGTCGCCCGGGAGGCAAATCATCCGGTTCTTCTTCGAGTGGTCCCGGCAGAAACCAGAGATCCTCTTCGTGAGCTTCTCCATCCTCCTCGATGGTGACGAGCGGGTCATTGAAATCATCAACAAAAGCAGATGCATGAGTCTTCATATGTGCAATATACTGTTCTTTTGCACATTACCCAAGTGATTTGTGGCGGTTGCCTTCGCTCTTTATATAGTATGCGCGCGCGACTGCCGGTGAAACTTCTCAGATCGCGCTCAGCGCAAGGAAACCAAGGTTTTTTGGACGAGCACGACGAGAGAGCGCCTACTTGCATTCATTTACAAACGGTCGTTTATTGGCAATATATTAAATTGCAAACGGCCCTTTTTCATGCCCCTGATAGGCTACGCCCGTGTTTCCACAGAGGATCAGACCCCCCTGCCCCAGTCTGAGGCCCTGCAAACTGCGGGCTGCGTCGAGATCTTTGAAGAGCACGCCTCGGGCGGCAATCGCGCGCGGCCGGTGCTGGCACGCGTGCTGGAGCGGATCGGCAAGGGCGATACGCTGGTCGTCGTGCGCATCGACCGCCTGGCGCGGTCCCTCTCGCATCTGCTGGAGGTGATCGAACGTCTGGAGGCCAAGGGAGCTTTCTTCCGCTCCCTGCAGGACCCCATCGACACCGCTTCCCCGCAGGGCAAGTTCACATTGCAGGTTCTGGGCGCTGCGGCCGAGTTTGAACGTGCTCTGATCCGCGAGCGTACCAAGGCTGGGCTTGCCTCGGCACGCGCCAAAGGGCGCGTAGGTGGCAACCCAGGGCTTCGCGCCAAGGACCCCGCCGCGCTGCGCAAGGTGCGGCTGGCGCGGCAGGACGGCTACATGGAGCGCCTCAACGAGACCGCGCAGGATTGGGTGCCCCGTGTGCGCCATTTGCGCCCCGATATGGCTTGGGAAGACGTCCTGCGGATTATCAATGCCCCCCTGCCCCATGATCGTCATTGGACCCAAAGCCGCCTGCTCCGCGCTGTGAAGGCATATGTGCGCGACGGGTTTCTGCCCGATGAAGTGCTTGGCCGCGCCGGACGTCGCGAAACCCATGATCGCCTTCCGGCGATTGTCGCAGCTATCAAAGGTGCTGACCCCGAGATCACCCTGCAGGCAATCTGCGACCGGCTGGAGGCGATGCGCGAGCGCACCCCGCGCGGGCGCAGCCGTTGGCAGCCGTCCTCGGTCAGAATGCTGCTGGATCGCGCTGAAAAGCTGGGGCTGCTCAAACAAACGACGATGTAACCTTGTAAATCTTCCGTTGAGTGGAAGACTTGCATGGTTCCAAGCACTTTAGACTTGGGCGAAAGGATTGATGATCCGAAGCCGGCCCTCCACGAGGAGGCCATCCTGCATGTCCTCCGTCCAAAGCGTGGTGCAGCCAGCGATCAGGGCCGCTGAGACGATCATCGCATCGTAGACCGAGAACCCATACCGTTCCGCCAGCGCGCGACCGACCTCATGTGTTCGCATGGTCAGTTCCTCGACCGGACACAGCACCTGGATACTCGCCAAGAATGCACCCGTTTCATCCCAACTCAGGCCCGCCTTGCGCCGGCAATTCACCAGGGCCTCGTTCAAGACCTGAACGCTGATACGCGGCCCTTGGCCCAAGATGGCCTCGGCACGATCCGCCTTCGGGCCGTCATCAAGGAGGGAGAGAACGATATTTGTGTCGGCGAACTCAGCGCTCATGAGCCTCGGCGCGCTTCAAGCGCTCGTTGGCAGGCAGACTGCCCCGAAACCGCCGCAGGCCGGCTAGAACCTCTTCCGCGCGCGGCTGGCGCCGGACCTTCACGGCCTCATCGTCCCGGATCAAATCGATCTGATCGCCTTCTTTCAGGCCTAGTTCACGCACCAGTTCCGCCGGCAAACGTACCGCGAGGGAATTGCCCCATTTTGCGACTTGCATCTCACCCTCCAGGAGCGTGGATATACATGACGTAATGTAGATCACGCGTGGACCCAAAACAAGACCGCCGCAGGCCGGGGCCAACCCTTACCCGCGGATAAGGTCAGCCCAACCCATCAACCAGAGTGGCGATAGCCTGCTCCAGTCGCGCCCTGTCGATCGAGGTAAAGTCGCGGTCAACCTTGATTTCCAGCCGCCCCTGACCCGCCGTACATTTGATCTGGCCGTGCGCGCTGCGGATGTGAAACGTGGTCTTGGCCTTTGCACCGCCCCGCCCTGCCTTGCTCGCGGGCTTGACGACCGTAGGTTCTGACGGAACATCATACTCGTCGGCCTTGGAATGGCGGCGCAGCACGTCCAATTCATCGCGGATACTGCGGCTGTCGCCCATTGCAGTCACCTCAGATCGGATGATCTCGACAAGCTCCGGGTGGTCTTTCAGCCGCCGCGACAAGTCCACGCCCAGGGCGCGGGGGATCTCGGTCGGAAAATTCAACGCCGAACCTATCGTGTCCAACAGATGTGCGAAGGAGCGGATGTAACTGCGCTTGGAATAGGGCGCGGATTGAAACAGCGCAGCAATGGCCGCGCTCAGATCATTGGCCTCAGTTGCCGGGTCGGCGGCGTAGTTCTGGGCAGCATAGGCCATTTCCGCAAAGGACAGATCCTTGCGGATCACGTTCTCATCCACCATGCGCCGATAGAGCCCGGCGATATCCGCCGCCCCCGGCAACACAAGCGCCGGGATGCACGCCCACTCTTCCTGCCCGGTTTCTTCCAGCAATTGGCCATAAGCACGCAGCCTGCGATAGCCTTGCACCAGTTCAACCCCCTGCCCGTCCGGGCGCGGCAGCACTCGGATCGGATTCGATAGACCCAGGTCGCGGATCGAGGTCACAAGCTCGGCCAGTTCCATGTCGTCACCGGGTAGGCGGTCGCGCACCAGCATGTGGCAATGCACATCCTCCAGCGGCACCGCCTGCACCACATGTCCCGCTTCGCGCAAGGCAACGTATTCATGGGCCAGCGCGTCGTTTTCCTCGCGGATGGCCTCGGCGGCGGATTTGCGGGCCTGAAGCGCCTCGGCGTTTTCGGCGATGGCGCTGGCCATCGGGCCACGGCGCTGAGGTTCCGAAAGGGCAGGGGCCTCAACCACCCCCACCTCTTCCTCGGGCATCTCGATATCGAACATCCGTCTTTTTCGGGTCATGCGTCATCTCCTACGGCCAGCGGCGCGGGAGCGACCTTATCCGCGGATAAGGTGCCCGTCGCCATCGCCTCCCAATGGGGCAGCATCGTCTCTTTGAATTCGCCATATGCGCGGTCGAAGCTGGCCCTGGCGCGGCGCCAGGTTTCGCGGGTCATGTCGCGGTAGTCCATTTCGTAGATTGAACTTAGGAACCGTCCCGACTGCTCCACCGCGCGGGTCATCTCGACCGGGTGGCGCGCAAGCTTATCATCGAAAACCTTACCAAAAGCTTCAAACATCGCCCGGTGCAGATCATTGCCCGGCTCGTAGCGCGTCAGCAGGAAGCGAATATCGTGGAAGGCCTTGGGCAGCGCGATCTTACCCGCGGATAAGGTGCCCTCGAACCCGTGCGACAGATCCTCGAGCGCCTCGCTCAATTGCCCGATGAAGCTGGTGGTGCTGTCGTATTCCCAATAGCCCGGGCCGGAGGGGATATAAAGCATGTCCGCGGCGAAGACCGCGTTCATTGACTGGTACCCAATGGCAGGCGGGCAATCGAACAGGATCAGATCCCACTGGTCATCGGGAAGTTGGTCTAGAAACCGGCTGACAGCCGCAAAGAAGGACCACTCCGGATTTAGATGCCGATATTGGGCGGAGGCGAATTCGACGAAGGCCGCGTTAGCGCAAGAGGGGATTAGATCGATCGTGGGCCAGTTTGTGGGCTGGATGAAGTCGCTCAAGCGCAGATCCTGCAAGCCCAAGTCGGTGATGCTCGCCGGAATGGATCGGCGGGGCAGGGCGGCACCGCTAGCCGCCCCGCGAGGCGCATTGTTCTGGGCCTCGGTCTCGCGCACCAGATCGCGCGCCATGATACCCCAGACTGTGTGCTCTTCGCTGACATCGGTCAATCCCATCGAATGGCTGAGCGTCGCCTGCGGATCGAAGTCGACGCAGAGCACACGGTACCCATCCAGCGCGGCGGCGTGGGCGAAATGCAGCGCCACGGTGGACTTGCCGGCGCCACCTTTGAAATTGGCAATGGCAGTGCGGAAGGCGCGACCCTGCGGACGCGCGGGCATCAACGGTTTGCCGCGTGGCCTGAGCTTGCGACGCAGGGCGTTCACCTCCTCTAATGTGAACCAGCGCTGCCGCCCGTCAGGCTCCACCTTACCCGCGGGTAAGGTGGGGTCGGCAGCCAGTTTACCCCGGAAGGTTGACTGGTTCATGCCGAAAATCAGTTCAGACACCTCCCACGAGGAAAAACGGCGCAGCGTCTTAACCTTCTCCGGAGAGAAAGTTTGCTGACGGATCCAGCCCTGCATCTTAAGTGACTTGGCCTGAAGAGTTCGAAGATCGGAGTGAGTAAGCATAATCCCTCGGACGTAGATTGTTTCGTTTTCCTGATTTACGCCGAATTTGCTCTTTTTGTCGAGTTCGATATTCTATGGGCGCGTTGAACCGCTCGGTCAAGGAAACAACGGTCGCGCTAGGCGCCAACCCGAATCGGAGGAACGGAGGCTGGACACCGACCACCCCGACTTCATGGGCGTATTTAGGGGGACACCATTCTCCCGATGGCGACATGTTGAGGGGACATCAAGGGACAATAACGGGACGCCCTAAACGTCCCACAATACCAACCGATACCAGTTTTCTTTCGAAAAAGGATTTGGGATTTGGGCCATCGGATTCGAATCCTTGACAAATCCGCACTTTCGAACGCTAATCACTGCAAGATCGGGAAAAGCGTCTGAGAATAGCCTCACACCAGATGGGGCATAGCTTTCCCAGAGGCAGATATCGCACGACACCGGGGCAGGAGCGCGGCGTGACACAGAGACAAGCGGGGTTTCCCGCCCTTTCTAAACAGATCACTGGACCCGGTGCCGCGGCACTCAAGTATGATATCATCAGTGCACTTTTGGTCACTGCCAGCCGTGGCGACGCTGTCGAGGCCCGACTGGCTCTCCGCCTCTCACTGCTGATCACCGCCAGGTTCAATTGGCGCAGCGGTTTCTTTGCCGTGGGCCAGAAGGAGATGGCCAGAATGTGGGGCGTGACCGAACGCACGGCCAAGCGCGAGATGGCTCATATGCGCGGCCTCGGCTGGATCGTCGTCACGATTCCAGCGGCGCGTGGCAGGGTTGCGCAGTACAGGATCGATCTTGCCACGGTGCTGCGCGCGACGATGCCGCACTGGGAAGCCATAGGCCCTGACTTCGTGGCCCGAATGACCGACGCGCCCACACCCGAAGCACCTTCTGAAACAAATGTCGTGCCGCTACGTCGGGATTATTCGCCGCCGCCCGAGGACGGCACAGGCTGGGCCGGTGCCGCAAATCGGCTGCAGGCGCAGGATCCGGCGATTTATAGCGCCTGGTTCGCCCCGTTAAAGCCACTTGAGGCCGAAAGCGGGACTTTCACTCTTCTAGCACCGTCGCGCTTTCACGCAAGCTATGTCCGAACTCATTTCGTGACCAGACTTCTGGCGGCGTTGACGGCAGAGGACAGGACGATCCACGAAGTTCAGATCGTGGCGGCCGGGACCTGACCAGTAGGGCAGGGGGAGTGATACCCTTTGCGCCGCTTGACGCGCGCCAATCGGTCAGAAGCCTCGAGTGCTGCGTCGGCGGTTGGGAAGGTTTCCACCATCATTTGACCTCTTGATCCGATCCGTCCCCAATTTCGGACCAGAGACACCTCCCCGAACAATGTGGGTGCGAGGGAGACAACGTAGAACCGCGCCATATTCCGTGATGGATCCTGGCGGGTCATGTAAATAGGCAGAGGCAGCCGACCGGTCATGGCCAGGATTGTCCCACGGTCTGCAAGACTGGTCCAACGACGAATTGGAATCCATACAACGGTTTCGATTCAGATCGGTGATGGTCGAAAATATGATGCCTGCTTTCCCGTTGATCACAGTCCAGCTGCCCATCCGGTGGTTCACTGCGAAACTCTAGGACGGTCGGGAGAGGGAAAGGTTTGTTGGTTTGAGGGTTGACGGGAAGTGAGATCGGGAGAGTGGCTTCCGGCGCCCGTCGTGGAGAAGATCTGATGGCGAAATCTGCCCAGAAAGTCACCCTGTCCCCGTCCCGGGACATTCCCTTCGACAAGCTCGTGCTAAGCCAGTCCAACGTCCGGCGCATCAAGGCCGGCATCTCGGTCGAGGAACTGGCCGAAGACATCGCCCGCCGCGGGATGCTGCAGAGCCTGAGCGTCCGGCCCGTTCTGGCGGACGATGGGTCCGAGACCGGCAAGTTCGAAATCCCCGCTGGCGGCCGACGCTTTCAGGCTCTGTCGCTGCTGGTGAAGCAGAAGCGCCTGGCCAAGACGACACCCATTCCCTGCATCGTGCGGGATGCCACGTCCGCGATCCTCGCTGAGGATGACTCGCTCGCTGAGAACATGCAGCGCGCTGCCCTGCACCCGCTCGATCAGTTCCGCGCATTCGTTGCGCTGCGGGAGAAGGGTCAAGGCGATGAAGAGATCGCGGCCGCCTTCTTCGTCACGTCGCAGGTGGTCAAACAACGCCTGAAACTCGCCGCCGTGGCCCCTGCCCTGCTCGAGCTCTACGCCGAGGACGAAATGACGCTGGAGCAGCTGATGGCCTTCACGGTCAATCCGGATCATGAGCGCCAGATCCAAGTCTGGGATGCGATCAAGTCGTCCTGGAACAAGGAGCCTTATCAGATCCGACGCATGCTGACGGAAACTTCGGTGCGGGCCTCCGATCTTCGTGCCGTTTTTGTCGGCGTCGAGGCCTATGAGGCTGCTGGTGGCACCATGTTGCATGACCTCTTCCAAGGCGATGACGGCGGCTGGCTGGAAGACCCTGCCCTTCTCGATCGTCTGGTCAGCGAGAAGCTTCAGGCTGAAGCCGAAGCGATCGCGACCGAAGGTTGGAAATGGATCGAGGTCTCGCTCGACCTGCCCTATGGCTACAGCCACGGTTTGCGGCGGCTGAGCGGAGATCCGGCGCCGATGACGGATGACGAAGGCGCGGCCCATGCTAAGCTGCTTGCCGAGTACCGGGCGCTCGAAGAGGAATACGAGGGCCAGGATGAGTTCCCCGAAGAAGCCGACGCGCGTCTTGGCGAATTGGAAGTCTCGATGGAGAAGCTCGAGGCCCGGCCGCTGATCTTCGACGGTGAGGAGATAGCGCGGGCAGGGGCTTTCGTGACGCTTGATCGCTATGGCGAGCTTACCGTCTATCGCGGCTTCGTGCGGCCCGAGGATGAGCTTCGGGAAGATGCCGACGTCCACAGCGGTGAACAGGCGGCAGACGGGCAGGGCGCTGAGCTTTCAGCGGCGAGCAGCGCGGATGGTGTCGGCCATGGCACGGTGATCACCTCTGCTGGTCAGGCGCTTGGCGCCAACGTCCCCGACGACGAGGACGACAGAGCCGTGAAGCCCTTGCCTGAGCGGCTGGTCATGGAGTTGACGGCGCACCGGACACTGGCACTGCGGGAAGCTGTCGGGCGCTCACCTGACGTCGCGTTGACGCTGCTGCTCCTGAAGCTCGTCAATGACACCTTCCGGACGTCCAGTTCGGCCGGCAGCTGCCTCGAGGCCTCGGTGCGTCACGTCTATATGTCGGCGCAGGCGAGCGATCTGAAGGACAGCGTGGTGGCCAAGCTGGTTGACGATCGTCATGCGGAGTGGGAGGCCGACCTGCCGCTCGGCGACGATGCCGCTCTCTGGGATTACCTGGCTTCCCTCGATCAAGGGAGCCGGCTTTCGCTGCTCGCGCATTGCCTCAGCTTCGGGATCAACGCGCTCCATGAGAAGGTGAACCCCTATGGTACCGGTATCTCCGCCAGCGGCTTGACCAAGCGGATGACCCAGTCCGACTTGGTCGCACAGGCGGTCGAACTCGACATGGTCGAGGCGGGTTGGGAGCCGACGGCCGATACCTACCTGAACCGCGTGCCCAAGGCACGGATCCTCGAGGCCGTGTGCGAGGCAAAGGGGGAGGGGACGGCGCAACTCCTCGATCACTTGAAGAAGGGCGAGATGGCGACCGAAGCCGAGCGTCTGCTGAAAGGTAGCGGCTGGTTGCCGGAGGTTCTTCGCCGTCACGACTTGGTAGCACTCGACGGTGCGGAAGGGCAGGGGGCGTCTGAACCCGTTTCCGACGCCGGCCAGGCCGAGGATGTCGACCTTCCCGCCTTCCTCACCGCTGACCTGCCGGGTGATGATGCATCGATGATGGCTGCGGAGTGATCCGCGCCATCCGAGGGCGGGGAAACCCGCCCTCAATTAAATAAAATATAACAATATCAATAAGATGAATGCGAAATCGCGCATTCAGGATGAGGAATCATGTCTGCAACGACCATTCTCGACACCGCGCCCCTGGGGGCGCTCATTCGCTACACCGACAACAGTCCGAAACCGCCCGCGCGGTTCACAAAGAAGCTCGCGGCCTGGGAGCGCTCGAACGGCGTTGGCCGTCTTGTCAAGAAGGAGCCACCGCGACCCTATCCGACCTGGACTGCGCCGGCGTCGTTCACGCTGCACGAGGGGAATTTCTCTTCGGACGGGGTCATTCTCGTGACGATCATGCGAACGCATTCGGCTGACAGCGCCTTGACCTTCGATGTCGCTGAGGAACCACAGCCCGGGCAGGTGCGTGTTCTGCTGGATTTCGGCGGTTGCACGGAGCTGCTCCACCTGGCCGAGTCTGTCACGGCTGCCGAACTCTGGATCGCCAAAGAAGGCTATCGCAACGCGCGGCTGGAGATCGTCGGCAGCGAGGATGGCGATAGGGCAGGGGGCGCGGAGCTTGCCGCCTGAACCCATGTAGAACCCAAGGGGCCCGCCAAAGCGCGGGCCTCTCACCCATCACGACCCTTTCCCGCGAAATCGCGGGGCACCATAGGATCCAATCCAACACGGAATGACGTATTCATTGAAAAGCCTGCCCGGGAGGCTGGCAGCGATAGCATCAGCGGAACATACGGCTCCAGTCAGCGGTCGCACCATCCCCCGCTCGCCATTCCCTTCCTTGCCCCGAATCCCGTCTTCGAGATCAACCCGCGAGGGGTCGGACTACGGGCGAGCCCGTGCCGCCGGGTGGATTCGGACGAGCCGAACGCACCCGGTGATGTCAGCCAGTCTTCGGGCCTGCGGGGTCCTGTCGCGCGGGGGATGGTCCTCCGCCTCCAAGACAGGAGCCAAACAGATGTCCCGCAAAGATGCTCACGCCTTCGCCGCCTCTCTCGCCGCCACGCTCATGGTCTCGATCGTCGTCTTCCAGGCCGGTGATGGAACCTATGGCGCCGTCCCCGCCGATGAAATCGACGGCGACGAAGTTCAGGTGGTGGGTGAGATCGATCCGTGGGCGTGAAACCCACGGGGTCGAAGACGGCTCGGGTTCGGAGCAAGGCACCGATCCGGGCCTTTCGCCTGTCCACCGTTTCGGCCGACCGGCAAAATGAGCCGACAATGGTCGGCATGCCTTTGCATTAAGAGATCATGCTCGAGCGTCAGCCAATCTGGCTTTGCCCAGACATCAGCGGTCAATTGCAGTGCAATGAATGCAGCTTGAACATCGTCAGGGTTCGTCGGAAACTGCGTTGTATTTGGTTCAGGTTACGTCGCATGCTCTACAAATCATTGATTTCTTTATACGGTTCATCGCTTGCGGGTAAATCGGCTCCTGCTGACGACCTGGTTTGGCACTTTACGCCGTCCGAGGATCTGAGGCTTTTTCGCGAGTATGCGCTCGATGCCCTGCAGCAGGCGAAAGTGTACCTGCTCGACCATATGGCTGCAGCCTATGCCGATACGCTTCATGACGCAGTCGCCAAGCAGGCTTCGGAAACCGGTCTTCCCGCAATGGCCATTCTGGGTGAGGTAAAGCTCCCCGCCGACGTTGTTTGGGTCGAATTTGATGATCGAGAGCTGGGTGTCGCGCGCTTTGAACGGGCTTCACCTGTAACGAGACATGACGACAAACCCATAGGCACTGGTCTACGCGGCTATCTCATCGATGATCGAAACAAGGGTCACTTGCGCATCACGATGTTCCATCGCCGCGAGAATTCGCGGGTCGTCGACCCAATCTGCGCTTTGCTTGTGAAGCGAACTCCGACAGGCGATTTGAACTACGACAACGTCGAAGTCGAATTGAGCCGTTCCATGGTCGATTTTCGTGTGCGGAGCGGTGATACGAAGGAAATGCTCAACGGTCGGCGCACGGTGCACCAAGTTGAAACAGGTTACGATCTTTTCATCCCCTACGCGCTCTTTGCGATGCTGGTTTCCCAGGACTTGGGTGGCATCATTCCCACGGAAAACGAGACGTTCACAGCCAAGGATGCAAAGACTGCTCGAAAGTTCGGGAAGTCCTGGGTTCTAGGCGCGCAGAAATCCCATTTTACAATCCGCATTGGTCCGCAGGCCGCGGCTCACATGCAGGAGCGGCAGGCTCGCCTTGAGTTCGAGCGTGAGGTCCAGGACGGGCGAAGCGGCCCTGTTCGCCATTGGGTGAGCGAACATGAGCGTCGCTATCGCAGCGGTAAGGTTGTGTTGGTGAAGGGGCACCACAGAGGGCAATTGCCTGCGCCTAATCTGCCAACGCGTGTGATGGGACCAAAACCCGAGGCAACGATTTTCGAGTTGGACGCAGTTGATCCGTCCAACCCAGACTGAACCCGGAGTTTTCCGCGCGGTCATGTCGACGGCCGTCAATCTATCGCCGCCACATCGACGAACAGCCGTAGTGACCGGGCTAGGTCGGCGCCAAAAGCTCAGGGCGCCGGAAATCCGACGATACCGGCACACATGCGGTTTCCATTCCCCCCGATCAGTTCGGCCAGGAAGTGGTCCATACCGTGGCGATGGCTTCCGCCTTGGTGCAACCTTTGGCCATCTGCCAATCCAAGACCGTGGAGAATGCCCCGGCGACTTCCTTCTGCATTTTCTGTACGCGTTGAGCGACAACGTCCCGAGATCGCAATAAGTTATTGGGTGCGGTTCGTGTCCTGAGTATTCCGGTATCGATAGCCCGTCGCGGCAAGGCCATTCATTTCCAAGTAGGGAAGGGCAGGGGGCAAGAGCCCGTGATCGACAGTTGCGCCGCTGGTGGGGTGCTGGGCTTTGGGTCAAACAGTCCCGATTGGCAAGCGGACATGGTCTGGCATGGGCTCCCCGCATCTCTCTGTCTCCTGGGCCATCCCTTCGACTGGCAATCCCCTAATCCCGTTCGGTCTCCTGCGCGCAACCCCGCGTCAGTCCGGGCCGTGTTGGCCGCCTTTGGCGGCCTGCCCGCTCCACCCCGGTCCTCTGGGGGTGTCCGGTGTCCATGCTGTCCACCGTGCACGCGTCACCCGACGGGCTTTTTCAGGGTCTTGTCGAAGGGACGGTCCCGAAGACAGGAAACACAGGAGCTTATCATGCAGAACATCGTCATCCTCGCCGGCAACATCGGTCAGACCCCCGAAGTCCGCACCACCCAGAGCGGCACCAAGATCACCAACTTCAGCCTCGCCACCTCGCGTCCCCGCCTCTCGGAAGGCCGTGTGATGCGCGACGAGAACGGCTACCGGGTCATGGACACCGAATGGCACCGCATCACCTGCTTCAACGGTCTCGGCAAGACGGTCGCTGAGCATTGCGAAAAGGGCATGAAGGTCCTCGTCCACGGCCGCATCCACTACACCAAGTGGATCGATAGCATGGGGAACGACCGCTACGGCTGCGAGATCATCGCCGAAAAGGTCGACTTCCTGAGCCGCCCGAAGTCGACCAAGAACGAAAACCCCGAGCTGGTCGACCGCGACGATGAGATCCCGTTCTGAGGAACGGGGTCTCCCCCTCGGGCCCGGCGGGGAAGCTTGCCGGGTTTTCCAACTGCTGACACCAACGCTGATTGGCAAAATTGTTTTTTCGCAACCTTGAATTGCCGACACTCGCTCACCAAATCGTTATTGCCCGCGGGAAATGGCCCACGGGTTTGGCCGTTGAACTTGTCAACTTCTTTATGGTGACCTGGCAGCACGATGCCGAACAGCATCGCCGCGACCAGAGCCAGACTGAATGAGACACTGAGCATAGCTCGGACCTCCACGGTTACATTATACCACCTCGCGTTTCGAGACCCGTGTCTGCGAGGCGTTCGGAAGTGAGACGCTGAACGTATACGCTGACAGAAGGTGGCGTGCGTTCGGGGGACGCCCGGCCTAACAAACCGGAGCCCAGGGTCAGGGCCAGTCCTCCGAACTCTGCGACAAGGAGGCTGAATGCCGCTCGATTGGTTTAAGTCTAGAGGCTACCGCCATTTCGATCTTCCCGTTGGCGAGAAGTTCGCTGGCAAGGCAATGGACCCGGACTTCGTGCTCAAGCACTCCTTCCTCCCACTCCTGCACTACACGAAATCCGAGAAACGCTACAAGAAGTGCCCGAAGACAGGGAAGCGGACGATCACTTCGAAGGACCGCCCGATCAAATACGCATCGCACCGGGACGCCTGTATACTTTCGTTCCACGCCAGCGAGATGAATAAGTTGCTGGACGCCCATTATAACGCCGCGGGCCTCTCCGATAGCGTTTTGGCCTATCGTGCACTCGGGCGTAGTAACTACGATTTCTCGGCGGAAGTGCTTGCGTTTGCCAAGACCCATGCCCCCGTCACGATACTGGCGTTCGACGTCAGCAGCTTCTTCGACAACCTTGACCACACGCTCCTGAAACGCCGCCTAAAGGCAGTGCTGGGCGTAACCTCGCTGCCCGAACACTGGATGCGCGTGTTTCGGGCGATCACCGCGTTCCACTATGTTGATATGGAAGAGCTTAAGGCGAACGCCACGTTCTCCTCCCGGCTCAAGGAGAAAAGCCGCGACCGGATCGCCAGTGTCGAAGAGCTCAAGGCCAATGGCATCAAGTTTCACCCCAACCCCGAACTGGCAAAGGGGCATCGGCGAGGCATCCCTCAGGGCACCCCCATCAGCGCAGCAGCTTCGAACCTGTACATGATTGATTTCGACGCGGCAGCGCACGCTTTCTGCGACAGCATCGGTGCTTTGTATCGCCGCTATTCGGACGACATCTTGGTGATCTGCGCCCCTGCTCACGCCGCAGCAGCCGAAGCCAAAACCATGGATCTCATCAAGGCAGAGAAGCTGGATATCTCTCCCCACAAGACCGAAAGGACCGAGTTCACGGGTACGGGCGTCGTAGCGGGAAAAGCAGCACAATACCTAGGCTTCTCGCTCCACGAAGAGGGGCCAGCCATTCGAGAAAGCTCCCTCGCTCGGCAGTGGCGAAAGATGCGAAGGGCGATGCGCCGAACCCGCAAGATCGCGGAGAGAAACATCGCATCTGGAAAATCGACTAAGGCACACACCAAACGCCTGTATCGCCGTTTCACCCACCTGAAGGTGCGTGACGACGAAGGTGTTCGGATCGTACGCAACTTTTCTTCCTATGGGCGGCGCAGCGCCTCCGCATTCGGCGATGACGAAAAGATCACTCAGCAGATCAGGCGGTTTGAACGTGCCGCGCTCCGTGAGATCCAGGAACTCAAGAAGATCAAATAGACTTGCTCCTCCGCATGTTGGACCCGATTGCGTTTTCCCGATAGTGCATTGACATCGACGCGGAAGTTAACGCGGCGGAGCCGGCCTCCGAGAGTGAGAGGAGTGCCGGTTTCCCGGTGACGGGTTGAGGGCTGGGAGAGTGGCTCCCGGCGCCTGTCGCGGGAGATAGCCGATGGGCGTTGTGGAAGTTATGGATCCGGTTCAGCCGGCGCGGGCCGGTGGCTGGAAAGTGGATGTGAGCCGGGGCGAGCGGAACGGGCGGGTGTCGTCCGAATGGTTTAACCGGCCCGATGACGAGCGGTACCTGTCGCTCGACGATCTCTGGGCCAATGTGAAGGGTCGCTCTGAGCGCAGCCGCAGCCGGGTGGTGCAAACCGCCGACATCCGTGTCGAGGCTGCGCGCGACAGTGCAGAGCGGCTGCACTTGGTTCTTCCGAAAGCGCATGAGCCGGTCGCGCCCACGCACTGGGCCTTCGGCCAGCTTGCGAGCATTGTCGGCGCGCCGGCCTCCTACCTGCGGCAGTTGCCCGCGCCGCTGGCGGGGATCAACCTGCAATACGGTTTGACCAACCACCGCGCCGAGCAGGTGAAGACCTTCGAGACGGAGGATGGCCGGACCGAACTGCGCGCCGTGACCGGTCCCGACTACGGCCGCATCCATGACCATGAACTGGTCGAGGCAGTGCAGCGTATCGCGGGCAATGGCACGGGCGATACGCGCTGGAAGGTGCCGGGTGTGCTGGATTGGTCCACCGGGGTCTACAACCCCGATGTCGAGATCAGCCGCGACACGACCACGCTCTATGCCTCGGACCGCGACGTCTTCCTGTTCCTTGTCGACGATCACAACCCGATCGAAGCGGGCAAGCTGCCGGATGGCTCGCCCGATCTCTACTTCCGGGGTTTCTACTGCTGGAACTCCGAGGTGGGGGCAAAGACGCTTGGCATGGCGAGCTTCTACCTGCGTGCCGTGTGCCAGAACCGCAACCTCTGGGGCGTCGAGGAATTTCAGGAGATCCGGATTCGGCATTCGAAATACGCGGCCTCCCGCTTTGCACATGAGGCGGCCCCGGCGCTGACGCGGTTTGCCAACTCCTCGCCGCAGGGCTTCGTGAACGGCATCAAGGCTGCGCGACAACAGATCGTGGCGCGCAGCGACGAGGATCGTGCGGATTTCCTGAGGAAGCGCGGCTTCTCGAAGGCCGAATCCGGCAAGATTATCGAAAAGGTGCTGATGGAAGAGGGCCGCCCGCCCGAGAGCATCTTCGATTTCGTACAGGGGATCACGCGGCTTGCGCGCGACAAGACCCAGCAGGATGCCCGCCTCGACATGGAAGGGCGCGCCAAGAGGCTCCTCGACCGGGTCGGCTGACGCGGACCTCGACACAGCGACCGCATGCATTCGCGGCGGTCGCGCACTTCCCTTCAACAAGCACGCCACTGGCCCCGCCCCGAAAGGGTAGGGGGCCTCGGCGCATGCCAGTCAGCGAGACGCCCATGACTCCCCAGGAAGAAACCATCGTCTTCGAAGCCCGCGACATTCTTGGCCGATACCTCAGCCAGAATCCGGTCATCGGCAGTTGGCAGGCGCTGATGGACTACTGCGCGTTCAGCGTCAGAGGGCCCATCGAGCGCTTCCACGTGCTCTACCTCGATCGCAAGAACCGCATCATCTCCGATGAGCTTCTCTCGACCGGCACGGTTGACCATGTCTCGGTCTATCCGCGCGAGGTGATCAAGCGGGCGCTGATGCTGAACGCCAGTGCCCTGATCCTGATCCACAACCATCCATCGGGCGATCCGACGCCGTCGGAGGCCGATCTCAGCATGACCAAGGAGATCCAGAAGGGGTGCAAATATCTCGGTTTGACGCTGCACGACCACATCATCGTCGGGGCCGGAACGGAGCTGAGCTTGCGGGCGCTCGGCAAGCTCTGACGCTGCCGCCAGACCCATCACCGTCGCCCCTTCGAGGAAGAGGGCGGCGGTTCGGTCTTTGACGGTGAAGCGGGGAGAGAGGCTTCCCGCGCCGTCGGAGATCCCCCCATGTTCGATCTGCACGTGCCCATCCACCCGACCGTCTACGCGCGGGGCATCCCGCCGCGTTTTCCCTTGGGCGACACCGATCCCGATCATCCCTTCGCCCTGACACTGTCGCGCCGCGCACCGGCTGAACTCATGTCGGGCCGGGCCGCCCCGTTGGTCCTCGCTCGCTTCGCGACGCTGGCGGAGGCCATGCGGGGCGCGATCGACCATGCCGAGGGGATGGCCCCGGATGCCACGCCCCAGTTTCTGGCAATCCTCGATCGCGACGAGCGCCTTGTACTGGCCGGGGCCGCTAGCGACAGCGCCGTCGCATGGTGCCACCCGGTGACGAGCGGGGTCGAGGCGCGGGGCGTCGTGACCGAGGCAAGCCAGCTGCGCGCGCAGGCGGGCCGCGCGTCCGCCTGGGGCAAGTCCGATCTGGCGGCTCATTTGCGCCACCGCGCCGATCTTCTGGACGGGCGTCTCGTCGACCCGCTCTGGCGCGCCTTCGCCGCCCGGGCGCTGCAGGTCGCTGCGTGAGGCCCGAGAGGCAGAGAAGGGCAGGGGGGATTTGGAGCTTGTCCGGGGGAGAGAGATCGCCCGGACCGGCTCCGATCCCTTTCCCCTACAGGAGACATCCGATGACCCTGAATGAACCCACCCTCGCGCCGCCGATGGCCCCCACGACCGTCGATATGGGCCAGATCTTCGCGGCGCATGCCGCGCGTGCCGCTCGGATCGAAGCGCTGCGCCCCGGCAACAAGGATCGCCTGTTTGACGGCCTCACAGCCGCCGGCATCACCCATGTCACCGTGACCTTCGATGGGGCCGGCGACAGCGGCCAGATCGAAAGCATCGGCGCTTGGTCGGGCGAGAATCCCGTCGATTTCCCCGCGACCGAGATCGCCTATGCGGCGCTCACCTGGGACGACCCCGAGGTCGAGATGCGGCAGCTCTCGCTGGAAGATGTCGTTGAGCAGCTGGCCTACGACTTACTCTCCGACACTCATGGCGGTTGGGAGAACAACGATGGCGCCTGGGGCGAGTTCTGCTTCGACGCCGCGGCTCGCTGCATACATCTCGAGTTCAACGAACGCTTCACGTCGTCCGAACTCTACACCCACGAATTCTGAGGGGGTGTCGATGGCACATCCCTACCACCATGCCCTGTCCTCGGTAAAGAAATGGGGCGGCACGGTCGAGGATACGTTGGCCCTACATGCTTGGTTTGACGCATCGAAATCCATAACTGCGGACTTTCGGCACCGCGCGCTGCGCCACCATGCCGAGGGCATCTTCATGGCCGAGACGATCTTCGGGCAGATTCTCACGCTCTCGACCGGGCGCATCATCCCGACCCGCTGGATCGGCGAACAGCATGTGAAGGAAGACCTCGGCTTCATCCCGAGCTTCGCCGATTGGGTGAAGGCGATCCGGCCCGAGCCGTGGATGGGCCGGACCGCGCGGATCGAGGCGCTGGTCGATCCGCATCTCGCCTCGTCCGTGGTCGAGGTCGCCTGAGATGACCGATCCGGCCTATCAGCGCCTCGGCCTTCCTTTGACGGCTTCGCCCTTCGCCGTCCTGCGGGCAGCGGTCCGGGCGCTGCACCCCGACACGCGCGCCGTGCGCGGCTTCCGGGCTGCGCGCAAGCGCTTCTACCGGCAAATGCTCTGCGCGCATGCCGCGCGACAAGCGACGGGCGACAGTCCCACCGGCTGATCGCCCCCAACCACCCCTTCATTCCAACACAACGCCTGGCCGCCCAGCCGGGTTTTTCCCATTCAGGAGGTCCCCATGGCGGATTACTTCACCCATTTCTCGTGCCTGCTCGACGTTGGCACCCCCGACAAGGCAGCCCACGCGCTCGTGCTGTTCCAGGAACTCTGCGCTGCGGATCAAGACGCCGACGACCCGGGGGTCGCAGGCTTCGACATCGCGCGCCAGGACGCGCCCGAGGGCAGCGCCCTCTGGATCCATGACGGCGAGTACGGCGATGTCGAGGCGGTCATCCGCTTCGTGCTGCGCCTGGCAGACGACCTCGACCTTACCGGCCTCTGGGGGTTCCAGTATGCCCTGACCTGCTCCCGGCCGCGCCTCGACGCCTTCGGCGGTGGCGCGCATGTCATTGATCTCGGCGCACGCAAATCCTTCGGCTGGAACAGCAGCCAGGAATGGCTGGCCGCCGCGCTGAATGGGGAGGGCGTCGATGCCTGAGCTCATCTGCACCACCGTCTACCAGTTCCCCGAACTCTCGGAGGCCGCCAAGGACAAGGCGCGCAGCTGGTATCGCGAGTTTGGCCCCCATGACGGTTGGTGGGACGCGGTCTACGAGGATTTTGAGCGGGTCTGCGAAATCCTCGGCATCCGCTTGAAGACCACGCCCGTGCGTCTGATGGGCGGCGGGACGCGGGCCAAGCCCTGCATCTGGTTCTCCGGCTTCTGGAGCCAGGGGGATGGGGCGTCGTTCGAGGGCTACTGGTCCCACGCCAAGGGCGGGGCCACGCGCATCCGGGACTACGCTCCGACCGACGCGACGCTGCACGCAGTCGCCGACCGGCTCCAGGCCATCCAGCGGCGGAACTTCTACCAGCTTGCCGCCGAGGTCAGCCATCGGGGCCGCTACTACCACGAATACACCATGTCGGTGGACGTCACCCGCGACAGCCCGAGGTGGCAGCCGCCCACGGAGGATGCGGAAGATATCGTGACCGAGGCGCTCCGCGATCTGGCCCGCTGGCTCTACCGGCAGCTTGAGGCTGAATTCAACCATCTGACCTCGGACGAGGCCATCGAGGAGGGGATCATCGTCAACGCGTATACGTTCACGGAAGGAGGGCGGCGGTTCGGGTAACAGTGATCAAAGCGTAAGGTTCATTTGATCTTTACAGTAAGTCCATATGGACTATATTGAGGCCAATGGAGGACGCCATGTACGTTGCAGAGAAAATCCGGGAACCCGCACAGATCAACGCCGTCGCGTTGAAAGCTTATGCACGCGTAGCCGATGCTTGGGGTCTCAGTCTCAAGGAAGCAGCTGGCCTTGCCGACATGTCAGAGAGCACGTGGAAGCGCGCCAAGAAGCCGGATTTCGCCGGAGAGCTCACCAAGGACCAACTGCTGCGGCTCAGCGCTGTAATTGGCATCTTCAAGTCGCTCGAACTCTACTTCTCGGAGCCTCTGGCAAAAAGCTGGTTCACCCGACCGAACAAGGGGCCGCTCTTTGGTGGAAGCCGACCAGTCGACACCGCCATCGACGGGGGTTTGCCGCAGATCCTCGCGGTTCGGACCTATCTTGATGCGTTGCGTGGTGGGGAATGAAGCAGACCGAGATTTCCGATCGCGGTCTCGTTCGTCTCCTGCCCGCCACTTACCACAAGCCACCATCGCTGCGCGGTCTCGTCGATACGGATGACGAGATGGAGATCTTGGCAGAGATCGAGGGCCTGACCAGTGGACGTCTACAGGCCGAACGCGGGCACAACCCGCATCTGGACCCGCGCGAACTCGCTTGGCAACGCCGCAGCCGCGATCTGCGCATCTATGGGGACAGTCACGTCAACGCAGCCTTCACTTACACCCGCGCCGGCGGAAATCGCTTCAACGCCGAGGAGCGCGGCGCGTGGTACTGCGCATGGGACGTGATGGTTTCTGTCAGCGAAGTGGCCTGGCACCGCACACGCGAACTCGGCTTTGCCGGCAGCTTCCACGACAGCGCTCGCTATGTGGAATTGCTGGCCGACTTCATCGGCGTCTTCGACGACATGACCGATGAGGCAGGTCATCCGGCGCTGCATCCGGATCCGGCTGTCGGGTATCCCGAGGGCCAAAGCCTGGCACAACATCTGCGTCGGGGTGGATCCAAGGGCCTGATTTACCCTTCGGTCCGGGCTCCTGCACCGGGCGGTAATTGCCTTGTCTGCTTCGAGCCCCACGCAATTCAGAACGTTCGTCCGGGCGCGTCTTGGGATCTCGTGTGGGATGGGACACCGCACTACTCGATTGCGGCCGTCGGCTGACAAGTTACGTCGGCTGACAAGTTACAGCGCATGCGCCTTTGGGGGTCCGAAGAAATGAAACAGGCAAACGACAACAGCGCGGACGTCACGAACTTGAAGCCATGTGACCATCAGCCGTTCTTTGAGGCGTTGGACTGTCCGCCCCCACCGACCGACACACTACGAACAGCGTTTCGTAGGCGGAGGGAAACTCTGGTGGATTCTTGCGCCGACAAGCCATCCACTAGCTGACAACCGTCACTTGTTCCCGTCGATCCACTTCGACATGAGCCCCTTGTCGCGGAAGCATTCGTCCGGAACGGCGCGCCTTTTGATCCGGGCGAGCTTCTCCGCGAAGGCCACCTGCCTGGAGGTGGGCAGCCGGTCCATGTCCGATACCGGCTTCAGCCGGGCCTGAGCCTCGATCCAAGCGCTCAAAGATCGCCGGTCTTGCTGAACTTCCCAGGGCAGGAGCGTCCGATTGCGCAGGGCGAGCGACCGCGCATAGGCAATCTGCTTGGGCGTCGCGGGCAGGGCGTGCGTGGTGCTTTCCACGGTGGAACCCCCTTTCTGGCTTGGTTCTGAATATAGAACATAACGGGAACAAAATCAAGCAAAGCATCGGGAACGCCTTGGTGCGAGAGGGAGAGAGGGGCCGGGAAAGATCAGGCCTGAAGGTGCCCGAGAGAGGGTGTCCGGGCCTGATCCTATCCTTCATTCCGGAGATTCCCGATGACCCATCTTGCCCCTGTTGCGCAGGCGTCCTTGCCTGCGCTCGTTGTTCCGTTGGCAGCAAATCCTGCCCCTGCGATCGTTGCTGTTGCCGAAGCGCTGCAACCTGATCTGGCGCAAGGGCTTCAGATCGACGCGCTGCGCCTGCGCCGCGAGATGGAGCGCGCCTTTGGCGGCACCGATGCCGATGGCGTCTGGGACTGGAAGCTCGCCTATGAGGCTGGCGAGGTGGCGCTGGTTCTGTTCTTGCGGAAATTCGGCCGCGCGCTGCTGGCACGGGCCGGTTCGCCTGCGGCGCTGTTGCCCATCCTCGCCAAGGTGGCGGGCCTCTTGCCCACGCACACCCGGCGGTCGGAAGAGATGGAGCGCTTTCAGCAATTCTCGACGCCGCTGCCCATGGGGCTCGCGGCTGTGGCGGCAGCACAGATCACGCCCTATGATCTTGTCCTAGAGCCGTCTGCCGGGACCGGGCTTCTGGCGATCCTCGCCGAGATCGCCGGCGGCACTCTGGCTCTGAACGAGTTGGCGGACACCCGCGCCGATCTTCTTCGGTTGCTGTTTCCGGGCCGATCGGTCACCAAGTTCGATGCTGCGCAGATCGATGATCATCTCGACGAAGGCTTGCGCCCGAGCGTCATCCTGATGAACCCGCCTTTCTCGGCTGTGGCCAATGTCGATGGTCGGACAACCGAGGCGACGGCACGGCATCTGCGCTCGGCGCTGGCCCGGCTGGCCCCCGGCGGGCGGCTCGTCGCCATCACAGGGGCCGGTTTCGCTCCGGATGCGCCGGCCTGGGCCGAGACCTTCGGCCGTCTGACCGAGACGGCCCATCTCATCTTCACCGGCGCGGTGTCGGGCGCAGTTTTCGCCAAGCACGGCACCAGCTTCGAGACGCGGATTTCTGTCTTCGATAAATGCCGCGGCGGTGAGCCGGGCGGCATCACCGCTGACCTGCACCAGCCCACGTCCCCCGACGTGGCGCATCTAATGTCCAGGGTCACTGCAGAGGTTCCGCCGCGCCTCGAGATGGAACGGGCCGCAAATGCGGGTCTGGGCCACTCTCCCCTCTTCCCGGGAAATCCTGCCCCCACAACATGCAAGCCCGTCAACCGATCGCGCGCGACCTCTGCGGCTCAACCGGAGAAACCTGGAGCGCAGATCGAGGTCGAGGACCTAAGCTACGAACTCCGCGACAACGCCGAGGACGCGACACGTCTGTCCGATGCGATCTACGAGACCTTCCGTTTGCAGGCGATCGACATCCCCGCAGCGACCGGACACCCGACCAAGCTTGTGCAATCGGCGGCCATGGCCTCTGTCGCACCGCCGAAACCCACGTATCGCCCCAAGCTTCCGGCGGCCGTCCTGCGCGACGGCCCGCTGTCAGACGCGCAGCTCGAGACCGTGATTTACACCGGCGAAGCCCACGGCGCATATCTCGCCGGGTCTTGGACCGTCGATGAGACCGGAGACGTGGTCTCCGCTGCACCGGACGATGCCGCTAACGCCATCCGCTTCCGCCGGGGTTTCTTCCTCGGCGATGGCACCGGGGCAGGCAAGGGCCGCCAGTCGGCCGGGATCCTGCTCGACAACTGGGCCCGAGGAAGATGCAAGGCGCTGTGGATCTCAAAGAGCGACAAGCTGCTGGAAGATGCGCAGCGCGACTGGTCGGCGCTCGGGCAGGAGCGCCTGCTGGTCACGCCGCTGTCGCGTTTCGCGCAAGGGCGCGACATCCCTCTGACCGAGGGCATCCTGTTCACCACCTATGCCACGCTGCGCTCGGAAGAACGGGGTGCCAAGAAATCCCGCGTCGACCAGATCGTCGATTGGCTGGGGGCGGATTTCGACGGGGTGATCCTCTTCGACGAAAGCCATGCCATGGCCAATGCCGCCGGCGGCAAAGGCGAGCGCGGCGATACCATGGCCTCGCAGCAGGGTAGGGCGGGTCTGCGCCTGCAGCACAAACTGCCCAACGCCCGCGTGGTCTATGTCTCGGCCACGGGCGCGACGACCGTCCACAACCTTGCCTATGCGCAGCGTCTCGGTCTCTGGGGCGGGGAGGATTTCCCTTTTGCTACCCGCGCCGAGTTTGTCGAGGCCATCGAGGCGGGCGGCGTCGCAGCGATGGAGGTTCTGGCCCGCGACCTCCGGGCGCTCGGTCTCTACACGGCGCGGTCGCTGTCATATGACGGTGTCGAATACGAGATGCTGGAGCACGCGCTGACCCCGGAGCAACACGGCATTTACGATGCCTACGCCGGGGCCTTCGCCATCATCCACAACAACCTGACCGCGGCGCTGGAGGCGGCGAACATTACCGGCGCGGCCGACGGGCCGAGCGGGTCGGGCACGCTGAACCGCCAGGCGAAATCCGCCGCGCGGTCCGCCTTCGAGTCCGCCAAGCAGCGATTCTTCGGCCATTTGCTCACCTCGATGAAAACCCCCACGCTGATCTCATCCATCGATGCAGATCTGGCTGCGGGTCACGCGGCGGTCATCCAGATCGTCTCGACGGGTGAGGCGCTGATGGAACGCCGCCTGTCGGACATCCCAACCGACGAATGGAATGATATCCGTTGTGATATCACACCCAGGGAATACGTTCTGGACTACCTCGCCCATTCCTTCCCGGTGCAGCTCTACGAGCCTTTCACCGACAGCGAAGGTAATCTTTCGTCGCGCCCCGTCACGCGCGACGGCCAACCGGTGGAGTGCCGCGAAGCCGTCCGGCGTCGTGACGCGCTGATCGAGAAACTGGCTTCGCTTCCGCCCGTGCCGGGTGCACTCGACCAGATCGTCCAGCGCTTCGGCACCGAACTTGTGGCCGAAGTCACAGGGCGCTCGCGGCGCATCGTGCGGAAGGGCGAAGGGCATTCGGCACGGCTCGTGGTGGAGAACCGGGCTGGAGCCGCGAACCTCGCGGAAACCCAAGCCTTCATGGATGACGAAAAGCGTATCCTGATCTTTTCGGATGCCGGCGGCACCGGGCGCAGCTATCACGCCGATCTCGGGGCGAAGAACCAGCGCTTGCGGGTCCACTACCTCTTGGAACCCGGCTGGAAGGCAGACGCGGCGATTCAGGGCCTCGGACGCACCAACCGGACCAACCAGGCGCAGCCGCCGCTGTTCCGGCCGGTGGCCACCGATGTCAAAGCGGAGAAGCGGTTCCTGTCGACCATTGCGCGACGTCTCGACACGCTTGGCGCTATAACGCGCGGCCAGCGCCAGACCGGCGGGCAAGGGCTGTTCCGGCCCGAAGACAACCTCGAGTCGCCCTACGCCCGCGACGCCCTGCGCCAGCTTTACCGCCGCATCTATCGCGGCGATCTGGCCGGATGTTCGCTCGGGGCCTTCGAGGATGCGACCGGGCTCAGTCTGACCGATGACAACGGGCTGAAGGACGACCTGCCGCCGATCACGACCTTCCTCAATCGCCTGCTGGCGCTGACGATCGACATGCAGGCCGTCCTGTTCGCGGGTTTCGAGGAATTGCTCGATCAGCGGATCGAGGGCGCCATCGCCGCCGGGGTCTATGACCTTGGACTCGAGACGCTGCGTGCCGAGAGCTTCCGCGTCACGGATGCGCGGGTGATCTACACCCATCCTGGCTCGGGTGCAGAAACCCAGCTCCTGACCATCGCGGAAAAGCGCCGCAACATGCCGACTTCCCTCGCGGATGCGCTCGACTGGCTGGATGACCCGAAGGCGCGGCTTCTGGTCAACAGCCGTTCGGGCCGCGCTGCCGTGCAGGTGCCCGCCACTAGCCTGATGCTGGACGATGGCACCATCGAGCCGCGCCTGCGCCTGATCCGCCCGCTTGATGCCAGCACGGTCCCGGCCAAGGTCATGGAGGACACCCACTGGCTCGAGGCCGACCGCGCGGCCTTCACTGTGGCGTGGACTGCGGAACTGGCCGAGGTGCCGGAGTTTTCGGACTCTACGCTGCACATCGTGGCAGGTCTGCTGCTGCCGATCTGGAAGCAGCTCCCCCAGGATGAAACCCGGGTCTATCGCCTGCAGACCGATGACGGGCAGCGCATCATCGGTCGACGCGTCTCGCCTGCCTGGGTTGCATCCACACTGGCGGCCGATGCGCCGAAACTCTCGGCCGCGCAGGTCCATGCCCTCGTTCTGGAGGGCAAGACCGTGGTGCGCCTGTCCGAAGGGATGGAATTGCACCGATCCCGGGTCATGGGCGCGAACCGGATCGAACTCTCGGGCTTTTCGGAGGCAGCCAAGGACCGGCTCAAGGCAGACGGCTTCTTCTCGGAAATCATCAGCTGGAAGCTGCGGCTGTTTTGCCCGGTCGATGGCGCGCCGGCGAAGGGTGTCGCCGTTCTGGATCGCCTGCTTGCACGGTTCCCGGTCGTCGGGCTACATGCACGCAAAAGTTGAGCAGGTGCATGGGCAATTCATCAAAATCGATCCTCCGCGACCTCGCGGAAAACGGCGAGAGCGTCTGTCGCCACTATCTTCCCGCCGGACGGCGGGAAGGATCCTACTGGATCGTCGGCGATCTGCAGAACAACCCCGGCCGGTCGCTCTTCGTGCGCCTGACCGGACCGACATCCGGGCCGGGCGCTGCCGGCAAGTTTACGGATGGCGCCACCGGCGAGCACGGCGATCTCCTGGACATCATCCGCGCCCGGACGGGGATCACGCGCTTTCCGGACCTTCTCGCCGAGGCCCGAGCGCATCTTGGCCGTCCGCAGCCGGTCGTCCCGGATAGGCAAGAGCCGAGGAACGCCAAGGCGCCCGGTGGCACTCCTGCGGCGGCGCGCTTGTTTGCTGCCTCGAACCCGATCACAGGCACGCTTGCTGAGACCTACCTCCGTTCCCGAGGCATCACCCAATTCGGGGCGAACGGCGCCTTACGCTTCCACCCGAAGTGCTGGCATCGGGAAGAGGGGCAGACGCGGAGCATCCCCAGACCGGCGATGATCGCGGCGGTTACCGATGGGGCAGGGGCCGTGCAGGGCGTGCATCGCACCTGGCTGGCGCCTGACGGACAGGGGAAGGCGGCAGTGAATCCAGAGCGTCGGGCTATGGGTCACCTCCTCGGCAATGCTGTCAGGCTCACCCCGCACGATGACATCCTCGTCGTCGGCGAAGGCATCGAGACCTTGCTGTCCCTGTCCGAAGCAATCCCAGGTCTGCCCGTCTGGGCGGCACTCTCTTCGGGTCACCTCGGGGCGGTCCTGTTGCCGGAGGGGCTCAAGCGCCTTTACGTCGCGATCGATCGCGATCCGGCCGGGCAGCGCGCGGCAGAGAAGTTGAGCGCCAGAGCCTCCGAGGTCGGGATCAGTTGCCATGTGCTGGAACCGCGGCTCGGGGATTTCAACGATGATCTTCGGGCGAACGGCAAGGACGCGCTGCGCCAGCATCTGGCAGGTCAGATCGGGCCAGAGGATCGGCATCGCCTATTGGGCTGAGCTGCATCGCGCAGGGGGTCTGGGAGTGCGGAGCAGGGGGCAGCATCCCAGTCGTGGCTCTGGATCGTCGTCCTCACCCCATCCCGGGCCTTGCGCATCCACCCGTCATCCGAGCGGCCTTCAAGAGATGGGCAGGCCGTCAAAGCGGTTGCCCCTGCAAGGTCGGCAGGGAACCTATTTCCGCCGGCGGCGAAGCCGCCTTTGCATCGCGAGACAAATAGCTTCCCTGCCGACCTCCTCCACGCTGTTCCGGCCCCGGTGAAGCCGGGGTGAAGGGGCAACCGCCCCGACGGCTTGGGTCTGCCCATGAAGGCCGCGCGGGATGACGCGCGGACGAGACAGGCCCGGAGGCAAGAACCGATGACGATCCACACCCACGACGACGCGTATGAACCTGCCCACACCGCATCCCAGACCGCCCATGCGCTCGACGAGCTGCAGCTTTACGGCTACCGCCCCTTTTACGAGCCCGATCCGCGCCCGATGCCCGATGGGCAGCGCCTTGCGGTCGCCGTCGCCGACATCTTCGATGCCCTCGTCGCGACCCTGGAAGACACCCGCATGGAACCCGACCTCGAAGAGGTGCTCTGGGGCCAGGTCAACCTCTTCCACCGCGCCACGGCCCGAATCGAGCGGTCGCTTGACGAGAACGAACAGGCGCAGCGCCGCCTCCAGCGCGAGCAGGACGGCTCCGAAGTGAAGTCCGTCGAACTCGAGCGCCTGACGGCCGAAGGCCTGACCCTCGTCGAACGGCGCAACTGCATGGACATGATGCGCGATCACGCCGCATCCGAGTTCGTCCATCACACGGGATCCACCTGGCGCCCCCGCACCGGCTCGATGGTGAACCGCCAGCACATGACCGCAGCGCTGATCGACAGCCGCGACTTCCTAACCGCCAAGCGCCGCGCCGAGACCGAAGTGATGCTGCCCGCTGGTCCCAAGGTCGCCCTCACCGGTGGGACCGACTTCAACGATCACCGCCTGATCTGGGGCAAGCTCGACCAGGTCCGGACCAAGTATCCCGACATGGTCCTCCTGCACGGTGGCAGCCCGAAGGGCGCGGAGCTCATCGCCGCCAAATGGGCCGAAGCCCGGGGCGTGACGCAGGTGGCCTTCAAGCCCGACTGGACCAAGCACGCCAAGGCCGCGCCCTTCAAGCGCAACGACGCGATGCTGGATGTGCTCCCGGTCGGGGTTCTTGTCTTCCCCGGAACCGGTATCCAGGAAAACCTCGCCGACAAGGCCAAGAAGCTTGGCATCCCGGTCATGAAGTTCGAGAAGGGGGCGTGAGCCCCCGACTTCAATCCGGGATAGAACATTGTGGAAACGTCGAAGAGCGCTTGATATTGTGGTCTGGCGAGAGGCGCCAACAACATGTTCGACATATCGCAGCAAATGGAAGTGTTCCCGACAACGGTCGATCTCAAGCGGATCGACCCGTCTCTCAACATGCGCCGCTTCTACAGGATGAGCGTTCAGCCCGATCTTTTCGGCGGCGTGAGTCTGGTACGGGAATGGGGTCGGATTGGCTACCGTGGCCAGATGCTGGTCGAGCAGCATGAGGACGAGGGCATGGCGGTGAACGCGCTGATGAAGCTGTCGGCGACCAAGAAGCGGCGTGGGTACCAGTCGTCATCCAAGATGTGATCCGCGCACCGGAAGACTGCTTTCTTGATTGCTCCAGCCCTTGCCGATCGGTGTGCCTAGCTTCGGTTCTTGGAAAGTCCGATGAGCGCGAAGTCACTTTTTCTTGCCGGACTGACCGCAATCGATTCAAATGACAGGTACAAGATATAGATGGCCCCGCATTCAGCCATCACACATTTGGAGGGCGGATGTCAGACGATTTCATTCCATTGTCAGTGCAGGAATTCTCAACGGATGCGCTTGCGACGGACCTTCGGCGGGACGCAGATTCCCTCAACTTCCCTTTGCTTGGCCTCTTTGGAGAGGTCGGGAGCCTTCTCTCTGAAGTGAAGAAGAAGCAGAGAGACCCGATCTCCTATCGCGCCTACGCGGCTGCAGTTACAGAAGAACTCGGCGACGTACTTTGGTACTTCAACCTAGTTGCTGCTAGGGCAGAAATCTCGTTCGCCGATATTGTCACCAACCTTGCCAGCGATAGCGAGAACTGGCTATCCGCAACGGGAGAGCCGCTCACCTTTGAGGCTTTGCAGCCGTCTGTACTGACCGCTGGACAGTCACCGTCACCGGCTTTCGAGGCAACCCTCATCGAGTTGGCGGCTGCAACCGGGCTTCTTATGGCCGATCAATCGAACAACGAGCTCCAAAGGGATCGCCGACGCCTCGGACCCCGACTTGTCGCGATTCTCGAGATACTCATTCGCGCTGCCAATGAAGCGGGCGTCACACTGGAAGCTGCGGCCATCAAGAATCGAGCAAAGACGACAGACCGATGGCCCATCCAGAAGGCATACCCGCCCTTCTTCGATGCGGACGTGCCCCCAGAAGAACAGCTGCCCAGAACCCTCAAGATCAACATCTTTGAACGGGAGGTTGGTGGCAAACGCTACGTCTTCCAGACCTGCAACGGCCTCAATATCGGGGATCGACTGACGGACAACGCCATGACACCGGATGACTACAGGTTCCATGATGTCTTCCATTATGCCTACGTCGCTATCCTTGGCTGGTCGCCGGTCACTCGTTCCCTTTTTCGGTTGAAACGCAAGAGTCGGCCAAAGATCGACGAGGCCCAAGACGGAGCCCGCGCCGCATTGATCGAGGAGGGGATCGCGACCTGGATTTTCGGACAGGCCATGGAGATGGATTTCTTTCAAGACCTGAAGGCCGGGGAGTTGCCGTTCGACCTATTGAAGCAGGTCAGACAGTTCGTTCGCGGCTACGAAGCCGAGAACTGTCCGACCTGGCTGTGGGAAGAGGCCATCCTGCAAGGGTACGCAGCATTTCGCTATCTGCGCGAACATCGCCGTGGAACTGTTATCCTAGATGCCGTAGAGCGGCGGCTAAACATCGAGCCGTTGACATGAACACTCCAGAATCCTTTGTCGAAGAACTTGCCGCTGTAGATCTGGCGAACACCTTTAATCCGTACAGCGACATCTGCCCTATTCACGATACCGTCGATGCTGCACGCGCTCGGCGCGAGAACCTGAAGCGGTGTCTTGAGGCAGCGATGAATGCCCGTGCCGATACTATCTGGATAGCAAGGGACCTCGGGTACCGGGGGGGACGGCGCACCGGAGTACCCTTGACCGACGAAGCACATCTCACTGAGGCTGAACATCTGTTTGGGGGAATAACCCTTGCTCGGGCCACGACAGGACCGGCACTTGCCGAACGTACGGCGACAGTCACATGGCAGCTTCTTTCGTCAATTGGCAGGCCGGTAATGCTGTGGAATGTGTTTCCGCTTCACCCGCACGCGCCCGATGATCCCATGACCAACCGCTCACATGTCCGTCGTCAGGGATTTTGGGACAGATGGCTGCCTGAGCTAAGAGAGGATCTGGTTCATCTGGTTGTTGCGATTATGCGGCGGATTTGCGGTGAAGCAAGCGCCGGGTTTCGATGGTCTTCCGTTTGATCCTTTCTCTTTGTTTCAAAATGGTCTGGCCGCGCCCGAAGTAGACATCGGCCGGGGTTAGGTTTTGCAGGCTCTCGTGATAGCGCCGGTGGTTGTAATGCTCGACGAAGGCGTCAATCTGGTTCCTGAGATCGCCGGGCAGATAGTAGTTTTCCAGCAGGATGCGGTTCTTCAATGTCTGGTGCCATCGCTCGATCTTGCCTTGGGTTTGCGGGTGATATGGTGCCCCTCGAACATGGTCCATTTTCTGCTCTTCCAGCCAGTCGGCGAGTTCACCAGAGATGTAACTGGCGCCGTTGTCCGAGAGCAGGCGCGGCTTGTGCAGAACCGTCGCCTGATCACAACCCGACGCCTGTAGCGCCAAGTCGAGCGTGTCGGTCACATCACCCGACTTCATCGTCGTGCAAAGCTTCCAGGCGATGATGTAGCGACTGAAGTCGTCGAGGATCGTCGAGAGATAGAACCAGCCCCAGCCGATGACCTTCAGGTAGGTGAAGTCGGTCTGCCAAAGCTGGTTCGGCCGTGTGGTCTTGTCCCGGAACTCGTCAGCCGCCGATAGAACCAGGTAGGCCGGGCTGGTGATCAAATCGTAGGACTTGAGGATGCGATAGACCGAAGCCTCTGACACAAAATACTTTTCCGTATCAGTGAATCGAACGGCCAGCTCACGTGGTGACAGATCACTTTCCTTCAGGGCCAGGTTCTTGATCTTCTCGCGCACCGGCTCTGGGATGCGGTTCCAGACCCGTGACGGCCTGGGACTGCGATCCTCAAGCGCTTCGGGGCCGCCCGACAAATACCGGTCATACCAGCGATAGAAGGTAGTCCTGGGGATGCCCAGCTTGTCCAGCGTGCGCCTGGTCGGCAGATGCGATCCTTCGACGAGGCGGATGATCTCCAGTTTCTCGGATGCGGGATACCTCATTCGTCGTCGCCCCCATCCGCGATCATGCTTTTTTTGAGCAGCCGCCGTTCGAGGGCCTGCTCGGCCACGACCTCCTTCAGGTCACGGGCCTCTCGGCGCAGATCCTTGACCTCGCTCGACGTCGCCGCACGCGCCGTGTCCCCCGCCAGGCGCTTCTTCCCAGCCTCGAGGAATTCCTTGGACCAACTGTAATAGAGGCTCTGGGCAATGCCTTCACGGCGGCACAGCTCGGCAATGCTGTCCTCGCCCTTCAGCCCGTCCAGCACGATCCTGATCTTCTCCTCGGCCGAATATTGTTTGCGGGTCGCACGGCGGATGTCTTTGACGACTTTCTCGACGTGGCTCTGCTTGGGTCCGGGTTTCTGTCTCATCTCCACGCCTTGGTGGTTACGATGTGCTAGAAACCCTCTCTTATCAAATCAACCTAAACTGTCCCATTAGCGCTGACGTCAGACAACCGCTCACATCGCAAAACGGAGCGTTTGGCAACCTGGCCATTTCTGTTGGCACTCCTGGAGATGCTCCAACCAAAACGCTTAGTGGCAATTGGGCGTGATGCGGGAGAAGCTCTTGCAGATTTGGACCTTCCTGTCTCTCAGGTCCGCCATCCGAGCTATGGTGGGCAAAGCGAGTTCATTGCTGGCATCGAGGAAATATACAATCTCTCAAGTTCGGCCCGGCGACCGGAAACGGCAACTCTGCCATTCGCTGAGTTTGCCTAGGTAATGGCTGCGGACAGGCCATCAATCTCGTCGAGGAGTGCTCGAAGCTCGCCGCGTGTTGTAGTCCCCCCGCAGGTTGATCGTGGCAGGTCGATTGTCGCATGTGACGACAGCACAGTAAGGGATCCAACATTGAGTCCGGCTTCAGTGGCCACAAACGACATCAACTGGCCAAGACCAATCAAGTTTCCGAGTAGCTTTTCGACATAGTAGTGGTTCCGGTAGATCGCTGTGAGTGTGAGCGTCTCCGGATTCCCTGCCAACAGTTTGAAGCTGAGAAAACTGAGGCACTGCCCGCCGTAAGGGGACCGATCCACGTCTCGAGCAGGATCGAAGAGAGCGAGTTCAAATTTGTTTCTTGCCCTGACCGCCGGGTTCCTTATACGCGTGACGACGTCCCAAAGCGGATTGCCGACCGGGGCGCCAGGCCAATCGACCATCCGCTCGAAATAGTATCCTGACCATCTTTCGTTGCGTCGTACCGTAGGCAGAACTCGGTCGCGAAACCGGTCGAAGAATTCCGGGGCACCATATCTGTGATAGAGCGCCTCGGGAAAGATCGTATTGGCGATGGTCCGGACGGATTTGTCGTGCCGGAGCAAGAATTCATTGACGGCATTGACGCTCGCGTCGCTCAACTTTGCCCCCGCGGTCGGGTCATCAACAGACATCAGGACGTTGTGCGCCTCGTGTCCGGGTTCGCTATCAACGCAACGAACCGCTTCGCGCCAAGTTCTTACACAATCAGGCTGTGGCGGAATGGCCAGATACATCGCATTCGTCCGTCAATATTGCCAAGGCATACATGTGTTTAGCCAGAAAATCCTCAGTTAGCCAAGCATACCCGCTCAAACCCCAGGTTGGTCCCCAGCTATTTCGCACCAGAATGACACGTTTCGCCGCCGCTTTCCCATAGCCGACCGCGATAACGGCATGTCGCGGCGCTGGAAAAACCGCGTCCCCGGTGATTTGGTCGATGACTCCATCCGATGGCGGATTAAAGAAACTTCTCGTCAGGACGGAAAGAACAATAGCAGGGACGTTGGAATCCAACGCATCGCAAACTCGATCGACTTCGTGGCTGGCCATCTGACCTTCGCGCCCAAACAAACTTCCGACGGATGATGGGGGGCGATAGTGCCTCAGGTCCGTGGGCAAACGCGGAATGTACGGCCATCCACTTTCCGATGGCTGGCCGGTATCGCGAAGCGCGGCCAACATGTCGTCGAGAAATGCTCCCTTATTTGGAGAGCGCCCGGTACGTTTTTGTGCGTGGTAGAAGGCGAACTCACATGACAGAGGATCCCAGCCGCTGCGCAATGCAGCATGGGCGTCGCTGGCGGCAAACGCCAAGCAAGTTGGTCGCTCACCTTGATCCCTGACGGGACCAAATTTCGCCCGTAAATCTACGTTTATCGTCACAGTCACTCAAGCGGCCTCCAGGAGTCTGCGCCGCTCAGCACGTGAAAGGCCTTCACCTTCGGGGCCTGTCAGGTCGAGGTCCAATTCGAGCCTGGAGAAACTCTGATTGTGATCCCAGGGCCGTGTTTCATCCAACACTAGGCGACCTCGGTACTCTTCTGGAGGCATTGCCGTGACGCGTCGTATTCCAGGATCACCGACGCTGTCTGTTTCGATCGCTTCGATTTCATTACTGACGATGGCGAATCCGCTTTCCTGCAATTGATGGATGTTCCAGAGATATCCTCCATTGCTGTGCTCGGTCAGCTTGAGGACGAATAGATCGTTACGACTGCCATCAATCAGCGCTCCAGCGTCGCGTTCGGTAAGTAGCCATACATCGCCCCGGTAGTTTGTCGGTCGATGATCAGCGAGGAGAGCTTCTTTCAACGCCTTCGGCTTTGTCTGCAAAAGCTCGCGGGCCTGCTTCGCAGAAATCATCCTGTACCGAACCAGGGTCCAGCACAACGCCTCGTAGCTCACCCCAAGTCGCAGACTGAACTGGTAAATCACGTTTGCACGTCGAAAGTCTGGCACTGTCCAATTCTGCCGCCTCATGTGTAGGGCCAGCAGCCATTTGGGCATGAGAAACGCGACTGCGAAAGCGTCGGCTTCGACTTCTTGATAGTCGTGGCCCGGATCGAAATTGGCTGGCATTCGACGGAGGATACTCGCTTCATCGTCGAGGCTGGGCTGATGGTTCAGAAGACAATGGCCCAGCTCATGTGCGGCCGTAAATCGCTGGATACTCATGGGGCGCTGAGTGGTGACGAGAATCCCTTGCGATGGGACATTAAGATATGCTCCGAGCAATCCGTCGAGCGGCCGGAGGAGCAAAGGCACGTCAAGTTCATTGATGAGAGCAAAAACGTTGACTGAACCGCCTGAAGTTTCGAGCCGCTCTCGCACGCCTAGTTGCCGGTGTGCTCGAGCCGCCGCAGCTGCTCCGCCGCGAACTGCCTGCGAATAATTGGAAACCACTGGCTACTCCTGGGTTGCGGCCGAGCGGGCGCGCAAGTACTCGGCAAAACGCCCCAGTTCATCCCGGTCTTGCCGAGACAAGTCTGCGGCTTGTCGGGCAAGGTGCGCTACATCTACCGGCAAACTCCCAGCTGCATCGTCTTCTCCGATGAAATACGCGACCGGTTGTCGGTACAGCTTCGCGAGCCGGTTCAACTCCAGTGCCTCGACACGGCGGTTTCCTGCCTCGATCTCTGACAACGCGGTTCGCTGGATCTTGAGATACTGGGCCACCTCGTCTTGCTTAAGACCCAAATACCGACGTGCTTCCCGCAGCCGCTCCCCCATCTCCTGCCGAGCTTCTTGGTCATCGTCGTTCGTCCGCTTCGCGGCGCTCATGCTGACACTCCATTCTTCTTCTTCCACTGCTGTTCCAGCCGCGGGATTAGGTGATCCAATGCGTCTTGCACCGAGTTGTATCCGCCAGTGCGTACCGTCGCATCCGCCGGCGTGAAGCCAAGCACTGGTTCAACCGCACACAGGAGCTCCACAACTACAAGAGAATCCATCGGTACAGGAGCGACTGCCGCAACCCCAGATGATGCGGGCAGAACAATTCCGTGCATGCTGGCTTCAGCCTCCGCCGCGAGCATGAGCTCGTCACGGAGCACAAGTTCCAGATCCTGCTTCGGAAACAGTTTCGTCTTGGTGGTCGTTTGCATCGTCCATGTCCGAATAGCTGTCGCGCGCTCAATATAATGTCGGAAAATCCAACATGCAAGGCCGTTCACCAGTCGCTTTCGGGCAAGCTGGAGTCGCCCCGAGCTGTTCCGGGATGCGACCAAAGGGAAATCTGTGCTGCGGAAACAAAGATTTGCCCGACAAGCCCCGGTTGTGACAAAGTGTATCGAGCGCGTTCCCAAGCCCACCAAAGTGAGCTCACGCCCTGGGTAATGTTACATAAAACGGATTATGGGCAAACGTGGCACTGCCTCGTCACACATTTTCGGATTTTCACGCTTTGCCAGCCGCCATCCGGCCCTGCCCTCCGAACTCCACCAGTGCAATGAGCAGACAGTTGGCTTCGCGATAATGGCGATATATGTCCGCACCTATTGCTCACTCCCGCCGGGTAAGCAGTTGGATTATGGTGAGCTTTATTGATCCTGATATCAACGATTGCGGCTCCGGCCACCAATTGGAAAGGCCCTGCATCTGAGGGATAGATTGCACGCCTATCGCTCATAAAGGCCGTATTTTGTGAGCGATAGCATGATCTTCCTGCTCAGCCTTCTGTTTCAAAGGCTCCCACCCGAAGTCCGCTACGATTTTCGTGACCTTCGGGTTTGCAACAATCTGCCGCCGATACGCAGACCATGCTTCCGTCTTGTACTGCAGCGCTCCAACGCACATCTTGAATTGTATCTCATTTGCGATACATTTAACCATGCACAGGAGGACCGATCATGCCTGCCCACACATCTATGCTTCACGTCCGGGTCGACGATCAGCTCAAGGCCCAGGCTGCGGACGCTCTTGCCGGCGTCGGGCTGACGCTCTCTGACGCTGTTCGCATCCTGCTGACGAGGGTCGCCGCCGAGGGCGGGCTGCCCGCCGGACTTGCCGCCAATCCCGACGCTTATGACGCCTGGTTTCGCGCCAAGGTTCAGGAAGCCATTTTCGATCAACGGCCAAACGCCTCGCATGATGAGGTCATGGCAGACGCGCGCGCACTGATTGACGGGAAATCCCGTGCCAGAACTTGAATGGAAAGCGACCGCCGTCGAAGATTTGATGGCGATTGTCGATTACATTTCGGATGACAATCCAGCAGCTGCGTGGTCGCTGATGGATGAGATCCACGCCAAGGTCACTCAACTCACCATCCACCCGAAGCGCTGCCGACCGGGTCGAGTGCCTGGAACACGCGAACTGATCGTTCGGCCCAATTATCTTGTCGTGTATTCCGAAACGCCAGCAGCGGTCACGGTCCTCCGTGTCCTGCATGCGGCACAGCAGTGGCCCTGAGGGCCATTTGGGGGCAGACTCTGGGCAATTCGGATTGGTTCTCGTCGCCAATGGCCGGCCCCCTGCCCCGCAGGTCGAGCCTACGCCGCGTCCGCGATCGGCTTGTAGAGGACGTCCTGAACTTCGCTATCGAACCACGCTGGCTGCAGATCGCCATTGTTCCACTGGTAAAGATAACCCACCAGCTTGCCGGTTTTCTTGCAGAGGATGTGCATGATCGGTTCGCCAGTGAGGCGGGGATCTTTGGTCAAAATGTGCTCCTGAATCCAGGACCTCGCTACGCGTGAACAGGAGGCCGAAAAATTGCTTTCGGCCTGTTAATAGCGCCTTTCTGCAGGTGCAATATGAATCGTGACGCGCCAGCGTAAACCTGCCACTGAAATGCAAGTTGTCTTTTCAGATAGGTATCTTACGGTGCGTGCGGTTCATGCGGCGATGCAGCACGAACAGCAATTTCTTCCAAGATTTTGTCGATCTCGCCCCATAGGCGTGGTTCCACCTGGCCGCGGATCAGGGCCCATTTACTCAAGACGTCGAGGGGGTCGTGGTCCCGGAGGAGGACACCCAGGCTGGCCGCATCGACTGCCAGAGATGTCCGGGCCTGCCACTGCGTGTTTCGAGTGCGCCGCTCCTCCGCGACTGGCGCGAAGACCGGCGACAGTTGCCAGCCTTTGACTGCACGGCGCAGGGCGGCACGCACCACATGTGCTGGCTCAACACCACAAGTCTGGAGCGCTGCTTCCTGTCGTTCGAGTGCGTTGACCCTGATGTCGATCTTCCGGGTCGGGTTCTTGGTCGCGGTCGATACGGGAGCACTCAGGCTGGTATGCGGGTCAGAGCTTTCCGCGGTGACTTGGTGCGGCGCCACGGCACTTTCCGGTTCACGCTCTGACTCACGCAGATCAGCGTCAGCGGCCGTGGCGAATGTCTTTGGTCCAGTGAACTGTTCCTGAGCCTGCTTCCCCGGAACCTCTCGGTCACCCTGTTGCAGGGTGGCGGCGTAGGCTGGGTCGGGCCTGGTGATGGTCGGGATTTTCTTGCGCAATCGCCTGTCCTCACGCCGCAAGAATGTTGTTGAGGATGTCCGTCGCCTCCTCGAGCGCCTCGACGACATGACGTACATGTGGACGCATCAGAGGGTTTGGATCAGATTGCTTTTTCAGCGCCAAGGCGTGGAGAAGCCCCTTCTGATCCATCTCCTTGTAAGTGTTTCGTCGCATCATGACGGTCTCAATCACCGGAAAGCGGGTTAGCGCTTCTTCAATCAGGGCGGCGTCAGCACGGGTCGTTTTCGGGTCAACCATGTTGAGGACGACGTGGTGGCGCGGAAGGCTGGAGGGGTCGTCAACACGGGATTTCAGTTTCTCAAACCAATCAGAAGTCTGCGCTCCGACATCGAAATCAGACTTCGACAGCATGACGGGCGTCACGATGTGGTCCGCAAGCACCGCGATGCCGTCTGACCATTCGGCACCGACCCCTGCGGTATCGATGAAGATGAAGTCTGCCGTGCCTGCCATGTAGACCTGATCGATCTGATCCTCGACACCCGCCACGCTTTCGACGGTGGCCGAGCAGAGAAGCGGCGAACTCAGCCCACCGGCTTGCGCCCGAGTATGCCAGGCCCCGAGTACCCTCGTGCTGTCCGTGTCGATCAACATCACTCTGCGTCCGGCGGCGATCGCGGCGCTGATCAAGGCGCGCGAAAGCGTCGTTTTTCCACTGCCCCCTTTCCGGGCCATCGCTGCGATGACCACAAGATTTTCGTTCGGCATTCTGATCCTCCGCAAAAATAGTGAATCGCAGCGATAATACCAAAATGTCGCTAAACGCATGTGGCGGAGGGGTCAAGCAGAAGTCGTGATGCGACCCGCGTCTGGCATGCTGCGGACGGCGTTTTGCAATGACCGTGCGACGTCTGCCGTGGCGCCTTCAGCATTCGTCGCGGGGCACCACCCACCCTCCAAATGTCGGGATGCGCTTGGCGATGTGCTGCGGACGGAATGCAGGTGACGGATAGCGCGCTCCAGACGACGGGAGGCAGTCTCGCGTATGTCGTTCTGCGGGTGACGCGAGACGGTCAGCACGCAGCAAAACCCGTCTTGCGGGGTGCAAGAGACGGGGCGCGAATGACGCGATGCGCGATGCGGAGACCGCATCGCGTGGTGCAATGAGCGCGACGCGCGATCCATTTGACAAAGGACGGGAAATCGCCCCTGCAGGGCGATTTTCTACATTGAGTACAAGCCCTTATGGCCGACTCCACTTGCGTTGGGAGTCGGCGGGCTTGTACGAAGTTGGCAAGAAATAGGAACGTTAACTTCAAAATGCCCCGCCGCCGTAGACTGTCAGAGATCGAGCGATCGACCATCGCCCAAGAGCGCCGGAACGGCGTCTCCGCGGCGTCATTGGCCGCGCGCTACGATGTCAGCCTGAAGACGATCTACAACGTGGTGAACCACCGGGATGAGCGTCAGACAGCGAACGGCAGCCGATCGCGGGTTGTGGGGATCCGGGTCTCGGACGACGACCTGCGCCGGTTCGACGCGGCGCTGTCGCGGCGCGGGATTGCGCACCGCTCGGATGCCATGCGCCGCCTGATGCTGGCGGCCGAAGGTGTCTTCCTGCCCGACGACGAGATGTGTGACGAGTTGCGCAACCTCGGCGCCGCACTCAACCGGGTCGGCAACAACGTGAACCAGATCGCGCGACGTCTGAACGAGGCCAAGGTGCGGGGCGAGAGACTGTCCTACCCGGCCTCAAGTCACCGTGACGTCCGCGCCCTTGCGGGTCTGGTCTTCGATCTGGCCGACCAGGTCCAGGAGATGTCGCGTGCGCGGCGCAGCCTGCTGGACCTTGAGATCAGCTCTGCCCTGGCGGGCCTCGCGGAGAGGGATGAGAATGGCGCGGAGTGACCGGGTCCGTGGCATCGACCCGGCGCTATTTGACCGCGGCTGGAGCCGAGTTTCGGGATTCTGGCAGGGGCTTTCCAGGGACGCGCAGATGGTTCGGGCCGCGCGCGGCTATTCGCCAGCGATCTTCAAGGCCATTTCGAAAGGGGGCTGCCACACCGGGGCGCAGCTACGGGCTCAGCTCACATATCTCACAACAAAGTCGACCCATATCCTCGACAGTCGCGGCACCCATGACGGGAAGAAGCAGCTCTCGGAAGCCGAGATCAACCGAGTGGCGCGGCGGTTCGAGAACCAGTGGAACGAGCGCTACAGCCCCAAGCTTGGCCATACGTCACATCTGCTGATGGCATTCCCGGTTGGGACCAGTGGTGAAGAGGTGCGCGATATCACCCAGGCCGTCTGCGAGAAGTTCTTTCAAGGCGAGGGCTCGCAATTCGACTATATTGCTGCAATACACCAAGATCGCGCGCATCCACATGCGCATATCGTTCTGAACCGCCGCAGCAAGGATGGCGAAATGTTCTTTCTCGGGAAGGATCATCACTTCAACTACGACGCCTTTCGCGAGGCGATGGTCGAGGCGGCCCAAGTTCATGGGATCCGCCTTGAGGCGACGCGTCGTCTGGATCGCGGCGTCACGACCTACCGCGCCGAGATCGATGAAATCTACAAGGCTCGCGACGAAGGTCGTCCCCCTGTCGAGCGCCAGAGAACCGGTGCTGACCTGGCGGCCGCTCTGGAAACCGTCCGGCAAAACGCTTTGATCTATCGCGGGCTCGCGGCGGAGGCGTCCCGTTCGAATTTCGAAGACGTGTCCGAGGCGCTCGAGAGGGCCAGCACCATCCTTGCCAGTGGCGGTCAGATTCAATCTGACGGAGCCATCTACATGTCCCAAGACGAAGCAGCGTTCGACACGCTGATCACCGAGTTTTCTCAGAACATTCGCCAGATCGAGACGGCGATCGACAGGGCGCCGGCGGCCGAGCGGCCTGTGATCGAGCGCAAGCTGACCGACGTTCTGGCCTCGGTCGCGCATTTGAACCCGCTCGGGGATCGCTCCGCCGCCCTGGTCGATGCTCCGTCCCGGGACGGCATCTATGCAAGGTCAAACGCCAGTGAAGATCACCTCGCGCGTCTTGACGATGGAGAGGTGGCACCAAAGCTGGCCGAGGCGTTGCAAGGCACGGGCATTGATGCCGAGGCTGTGGCCGCGCGCCTGCGGGAAGGGGCAGGCAATGCCGCACTGGAACGCCAGTGGTTGGCACAGGATCTGCAGGGGATTGCCAAAGCAAGCGACCTCGATCTGGAGAAATCTGCGGACCGGGAAGAAGCGCTCGACCGGCTGGAAGCCGTGCATGTTCGGTTGGGCGATGTTCTGACTGACGTGCGCGTCCTGCGCGCGCCAACCGAGGGCGACGAGGTGGATGACGCTGAGGAAGTGCTCGGTGAGCGGTTGGCGGCACCAGGGGGTGATCTCGAGAAGGACGGGTCCGACATTTTTGCCCCATCGGAGCGGCAGGCGTTCAGGGCGCTGGTGGCGCAGTTCCGCCGCACGGATTTCGATCATCCGTTCTCCGACGACCCGTCCGTCCGGCGGGCAGGTGCCGTGGAGGTTGAAGAGGCCCGCGCCGCGTTCGATGCCTACGCGCAGAAATCGCCGCAACATGCCGAACTGGCCTTAATGGCCTGGGAACAGATAACTGACAGTCGAATGCCGCCGCAATATGCGGTATCGGCGCAGGACCGCACGCTGCATGCTGGCGACATGGACCTCGCCTTGCGGGATCCCTCGGATCATCTCGGTCCGATCACCGAAGAGCTCCGCACCCTCGCCCGCTATCGCACGGAGATGCCGGATGATGAATTCGGGCAGGCCGTCCAGGACGAAATCAATCACCTTCGTTCGCTCGGCGCGTCGCGTGCCTATATCAGCGAGCGCAGTTTCGAGATCGAGGACCAGGCGCGACAAGACTACGCCGAGCGCCGGTATCTGGAAGAGACAGCGCCAACCGTCATGGCCTTTTTGCGAAACGCCGACGCCGGGGATCCGATATCCGAGGCAGAGCGCCATGACATCGTCCGGCAGGTCAACGAACGGCTAAGCCCCGACGCAATCGACGCACTGCGGGCTGGCAACGCGGACGTCCTGGACACATTCACCGAGGATCCGCTGCGCCAGCTGGAACTCGCCAAGACCTATCTCCAGAGCAGCGATGTCACTGCGCATGGCCCGGCGATGGAGCGCGTTCTCGATGCATTGGCGGAAGAACAGATAGAGGCGCAGCGCGCACGCCACGCTGCGGCAGATGGCGAGAAGGGGATCACCCATGGATAAAGGCAAGATCGCCCTCGGTGTGTTGAGCCTCGTGCTGGTCGGCCTCGCCATGTGCTATGTTGTGGCGACCGGCTTTGTCATGTTCCGCTATGGGCTTTCTCCCACGCGTTTCGACGTCACCCTGCTTGCCCGCGAATATCGGGGTCTGTCTCAGTCTGCACCGAAAGACTTCCTCTGGGTGAACCTCATCCTTGGCGGCTTCGGCCTGGCATCGCTGATGCTGAGCGTCACGCTTCTGGGGGATGCATTGACTCGCTTCGGGACGACGCATTGGCAGACCCGCAGCGAGATGAAGAGGAACGGTTTCTTTGCCAAGCCCGGCGGCGGCTTCCTTCTGGGCAAGCTTGGCTCCCCGAAATCCAGTCGCCCGTTCCTTGTCTCAAAAACCTTCCCCCACGCGCTGATCGTGGCGCCTACAGGCCGGGGCAAGGGCGTGGGGTTCGTGATCCCGAACCTGCTGACCTACAAGGGCTCCGCCGTGGTGCTCGACGTGAAAGGCGAGAACTTCCGCGAGACCTCGCGCTTCCGCGCCAGCATGGGCGACAAGGTTTTCCGCTTCGCGCCGACCGACTGGGACCGACCGACACATCGCTACAATCCGCTGGCGCGCATCGCGGCCATGACCAACCCCGACCGGCAGCAGATGGAGCTGAAACTCACCGCCAAGCTCTTCCTGCAGACCGACAACGAAAAGCTGAGCGGGCTATTGGCCGGGGGTATCGACCTCTTCGTGGCGTCCGGGCTTTTGGCCTTCGAGCGCGGCGTGCCGACCATCGGCGAGATCTATCGCATCACAGCCTCGGGGGGCGACAAGCAGAAGGAATACTTGAAGCGTTCTCAGGAAGTGAAGAACACCTCGGCCAAGCTGATCTTCGAGCGCATGGCATCGACCAACAACGACACCCTCACTTCCTACCTCTCCCTCCTGATGACATCGGGTCTCGACACTTGGGATAACCGCGCGATCGACGCGGCCACCGCGACTTCTGACTTCTCATTCCGGGATATCCGCCGCCGCCCACATGCGATCTATCTTGTGGTCGAATCCGAGATGATCCGCCCGCTTGCCCCGCTGATCCGCCTCTTCTTTTCGGACCTGATTGCCTCGCTGCAGGCTCAGGAACCCGGCGATGATGAGCCCTGGCCGGTGATGATCATGCTCGACGAGTTTGACCGGCTCGGGAAAATGCCAATCGTCGCCGAAAGCATAAAGACGCTGCGCTCCTTCGGCGGCAACCTCGCCATCGTGACCCAGACGATCCCGGCGCTGGACGAGATCTATGGTGAAAACACCCGCCGATCGCTGCAGGGGGGCGCAGGCGTGAAACTCTACCTCACCCCGTCCGAGCAGAAGACCATCGAGGAGCTGAGCCAAGCTGTCGGCAAGACCACCAAGCGTGTGGTGACCCGCTCTCGCGCTGTTGGACGCAATCCGTTCGAAGGACGCAGCGTCTCGGAGAGGACCGAGGACACCCCGCTCCTGACCGAGGATGAGGCCCGACGCATGGACCTCGACGAGGTCATCCTCGTGATCGACGCGCAGATGCCGATCCGGGCAAGAAGGGTGAAGTATTTCGAGGACCCGGCTTTGAAGGTGCTGCACGCCGGGCAGTCGGGGAGTTTCCCATATCCGGACGAGGAGGGGCTGCGGCGGGATCGGCAGATGTCTGAGACCCGTGAGACGGTGGCTAGGCTGAAGCAGGAGCTGCAGGAGGTGCGGGCGGTGACTCGGGGGCCCGAAACCGCGCCGATGATGTCAGAGGATCCGGCAAAGAATACAAAGGTTCAAAAGCTCGCAATAAATAGTCGCGCACTCGGCCGCGCGACACGAGCGGCCGCACCCGTCGGCGGAGCAGGTCAGTTGTCGTTCGATCCGGCTAGCTTCGGAATCAAGGATGCAGATAGGTCAAAGCTTGAGGCTGCAGTTCAGACGACACGGGAAATCATTAAAATGTACGGGTGATCGGTCGAAAAATTGTTCGCGCCTGTATCTTTCAGGTCACAGGAGTCGCCTTTTTCTGATGGCTTTTGCGACCTGACAGATACAGGCGCTAATGCCTAGGCGGGGACCCACCCCGAGCTGTGTGAACAACTCCTGAGGCCTCAAAGCTAGGCCTCAGGAGGGCAGGCAGCTAGAAAGCAGAGCTATGCCATGCCCTATCCGAGCGAACCGCTGTAGTGGATCAATTTGACAAACCTTTCCGCAATCATCACCTTCTTGTTTTGGCTATCCGTGAGTTTGGCGCGCATTGTCTAGCTAAGAGAAATCGGGCCAGGCGTTTGAGACCGATGCCGGTGCGGAACTCGAACTCTTCGTAATGGATGTCGCGGGTGCTGACCCCGTGGCGGGCTAGGCCCGATTGCAGCGCCCGGCGCAGACCGGCGGGGCCACAGAACCAGAGCTTGATGGGGCCATTCGCCGTTGCCGCGATTCGCTCGGCGGTCAGCCGGTCGCCGGACTCGGAAGACAGGATATGGAGCGTCAGGTTGGCCACGCGGTTGGCTGCGGCCTCGACCCGCTCGATCTGGGGGGCAGCAGAGCGGGACCGGACGCACCAGAAGAGCGCGACCCGGTCGGGCAAGTCATCGGGCAGCGCCTCGGCCCAGGCCAGGAAGGGGGTGATGCCGATGCCACCCGCGACCCAGATTTCGGCCGATCCTGAGGGAGGGCGCCGCAGGAACCGCCCGAACGGCCCCTGCACATGCAACGGGGTGCCCGGTGTCAGGTCGTGGCCCAGTCGGTGGGTGAAATCGCCAAGCGCCTTCACGGTGATCTGAAGGGAGCCGTCCGCCGCCGGAGGGGCCGAGAGGGAAAACGGGTGCGGTTCCGTCAGGCCGCGCGACCCGAAGGTGAAGACCGCGAACTGGCCGGGGGCAAAGCGCAGGGGCTTGGCGGTGGGGGTCATTGTAATCTCGGTAGCGCCGCCGGTTTTGCGGAGATTGCTGACCTGATACCCAGTCGACCGTCGCAGGGCAGTGGGCAGCAGCGTGACCGCATAGGCCAGCACGCCCGCAGCGCAGATCGCGCCGACATAAAGCCCGAGCGCGGAGCCATTGGTGAAGGGCTTGAGGATGAAGAGGTAATGAATGGTCCCGGCGATGAAGAAGCCACCCATGGCCTTATGGGTCCATTTCCACAGGTGATAGGGGATGAAGGTGGCGATGGAGATCACCACCAGAACCAGAAGCCCGTAAAGGCTGAGCTCGCCCAGGGTTTCGGCGATTTCGGTCAGCGCGGTTTCGCGGCCGATCCCGTCCATGTCGGCATCAATCGTATCATGCAGCAGGATCGCGGTCATGGCAATGATGCCGGACCATTTGTGCAGCACATAGACCCGGTCCATCGGGCCCATCAGCGCCTCGATGCTGGGTGCGCGGGTTGCCATGAGCTGCGCCCAGGCCATGAGGATCAGCGCGAGCGTGCCCAGATACTGGCTGAACAGCGCCACGGGATCGGTGATGTCAGGGAGTCTTATGAAGAGATAGCCGGGGATAAGGCAGGAGACTGCAACAACCAGTAATCCAAAGGATCTCATCGCGAATTCATCTCCTGATGAATGACTCACTTCCTAGCTGAGCACCCCATGAAGCTATTCGCCATCAAGGTTCTGGGAAACTGGAGTCCAGAGTGGCTATCTCAGCGACTGACTTAAGGCCATATGACGATCCAGAAGATGATTGACCATGTTAGTATGCCAAGAACGGCAAGCGGCAGAACCCACCAGCCTGCAACATTTTCGGATCTCCCACACTGAAGGTTCAGCGCTTCTTGCTCTTTCTTACCTAGGCTGTGATCAAGAACATCAATTGCTGGACAATCCTTAGCCCGCTCAGTAGCACACAGAGTGTCTTTCATCTATTCGTCCAATCTTCCCTAGCCCAGATGCTTCGCATTTGGCGCTTACCTCGGCAGCCCAACGAGCATCAGAAAGCCCCAACCCGGCGAGCAAGAAGGCCCAGAAGAAAAGATACGGCAAGTAACTTACGCGCCTAGGTGGCCTGAAACCCGACTTCCCTCCAGGTTTTAGTGAGCAGAGCACTGCTGTCTTTCCGCTGTTGTGGTTCGCCCGGTTTCGTATCCAGCGGCTCATTTTCTGAATCGGCTAGCATTCAATGAAACTGGACATGCATCATATTGCCAACAATTGGCCCTCATGCGGCACAGGCCAGACCAATTGCGGCTAGATGAATCTCCGAAGGAGCCTCTCGACGATCATACCGAAGATTGCACTGACTCCGCCAAGAACACCAATTTGCCATAGCGTCAGATCTCCAAGCAGCAGTAGCGATACAAACTCAGCTACCATAGTAGCCACGGCGATGATCAGTAGTCCTTTGAATTTCATCTGATATACTCCATTTCAGTGAATTCCCCCACGCTTGCTATCGTGGGGGGAGATCTTAGGACATGTTCATCCCGCCGGGATAGTCATCCACCCCGTTCAGTCCATCACAAACAACTGAGCCAGCGCTGGCGCCATAGACGCCACCGGCTGCGCCACCGATTGCAGTACCAGGTCCAGGAGCAATAGCGGAACCCGCAGCAGCGCCAATTGCGGTAGCAGCCGCGCCAGACACTGCGAGGCACGTTGTTTCAGCGAGGTTGCCCCACCGATTTCCTCCCCCGCCAATAGAGCTGCTACCGCCCCCACCAAAGCTGAACTTGCTGTTGAGGTCGGTCATTTCCTTCTCGATACAAAAAGACATGTTCTGTCCCTTCGCTTTGCGCCTATCTTGCCGCTGTTGTTGTTCGCCGGGCATCGCTTCCGGCGGCTCATTCGGGTGGAGGGATCTCGACCATCCCTCCACCCATCTGCGTCTCTCCCAGGATGAGAGACGCATCTCGGCTTACCCTGCGGACATTAACCCCCGTCCATCGATTGACACGCCTTACAGACCTATCTGAGTTTCTTCGAAGGCTGGAGGCAATCAGGTCTGGAAAAACATGATGCGTAATGTCGTTCAGTACAGAACGAATGTTGTTCGTAGGGCGTAATCCAGTCATTGAAGATCAGGCGAACACCACACCTACACTCAAGAAAGCTACCGCTCTGAAAACGCATCCGTTGCTCTAAACAATGGCTTGAGGATATAGGAGAGCACACTTCTCTCTCCAGCCTCGAGCTCAACCTCCGATAGCATTCCGGGCCGGATTAGGACTTCTTCTCCATCTGGTCCAAATAATGACTCAGAATCCAACTCAACAATGACTTCATAATATGGGTTATCATTTCTGGAATGCTGATCAACAACAGTATCGGCCCCAACATGCACAACGGTACCGGATAGAGTTCCATAAATTGCATAATCAAAAGCAGTCAGTCTGACGGTCGCACTCATTCCGACAAACACAAATCCAATATCTCTGGGTGAAATTCGACCATCTATCCGAAGATCCTCCCCGAGGGGAATAATTTCCACTAGGGGATCCCCAGGCCCAACAACGCCACCAATTGTTGAAATCTCAACGGAATTAATAACCCCCCGAATCGGGGACCGAACGCTGGTTCTTTCAAGTTGATCCTCCCTGTTACGCATCTGCTGCTCAACTTGGCTAAGCTGGACTAGTACGTCAGACATTTCTTCTGCGCGTGAAACTTCAAATTCATGTATGAACGTATCTAGGCGGGCTTGCGCGTCCAGAGCAGCTTGTTGCACACGCACCAAGTCTATTCTCGGCACCGCGCCTCTATCAACCATCGGCTCTAAGATCGAAACTTCCTCCAAACGAAGGCGCAATGCTTCCGAGAGGTTTTCAACTGTCTGTTCGTACTCGTTCCTTCGAGCCAAGAATAGTTCTTCTTCAAGTCTGGCAAAGTTGGGCGCAAGTTCAATGAGAGTTTCGTCTGGGTGGAAGCCTTCGCCAGGGCTTCCTTCGGCTTGTAGGCGTGACAATCTCAGGCGCAGCGAAATACTTTGTTGGAGAAGCTCATCATACGCACTGCGAAACTCTGTTTCACTCATTTGAACCACTACTTGACCGCGGTCCACCACATCCCCTTCATTTACAAAGACTTGATCTACAATGCCGCCTTCCAGGTTCTGGACAATCTGTGTGCTGGTTGATGATACAACCCTACCCTCCGCGCGAACAATTACGTCAAGCGGAGCATAAGAGGCCCAGATGCAAAAAACAAAAATGATTGCTGATACAATCCAGATAGATGATCTGTTGAGCGCGCCGTTGCTATCCTTTCTGAGTAGAATACGGGTTTCCCGTAGCGCGGCGCTTTCTCGACTCATAAACACTTCTTTCAATCCGAAGTCAGTAGATCTGACGGCATCAGTTCAATGTGGGCGGAAAGAAGCCTGCCTTGCATCCACGATATCTGCAAGCAAGTATTAAACTGGTGCATTCGTGCTTCTATAAGAGAGATCTGCGTTTCCACTTGCTCCCTGTAAAAGTCTATTCCGTCAGATACTTGAATGACACCTGCTTCGACTTGTTCCAGATATAGTTCTATTGTTTCGCGGTTGTTTTCGTGAATCTCTTCTAATTGGCGAATTTCAACAGTTCTTGCGTTATGCTCAGAGAGCCATGCTTCAAGCCGAGCATCGGCTTCAATTTCAGAGATGGCAACATTTCTTCTACTTGCTGAAACATTTGATTCAGATGCGCTCATGATATGCCTTCTTCCGAATCCCAAGAGATCACTGGCGTCCAATCGGATTCCAAAAGTAGGTTCGGAAAGCCCAGTTGCTGAATATGCAGTGCCTGCTTCTGCCACCAAGCGCGGAACTCTTCGAGATGCAGTAGCAGCCTGTTGGAGTTCAGCCCTTTGCGCATTTATCTGGGCCTGAACGACATCCAAGGAATGCCCATCTCTACCAACAACTCTGCACATTTCAGCAACTTCCGAATGTGAAGGAATCTCCTGAGTCCAGCTTGAAGTTCCAGTTATTCGGTTCAATTCACTTTCGGCTTGCGTCAGAAGGGCTCTATCGGATGCTAACTGCCTTCGCACTCCTTGAAGCATCGCGTTCAATCTTAGGTATTCACCTCTATCTGAAACGTCACCGTCGACACGATCTTCAACAATATTCATGAGCCTTACGAGTTCAAATTCGTAGGTTCTGTTAACATCAAGCCTAGCCTGTAGCCGAAGATAATCAGAAACGTGGAACAGTCCATCTATTAAAAAGTCATTCCTTTCGATAAAAGCAGAAGTCTCCGCCTCGAACAGATCGAGTTCTGCAATCCCAATTTGAGCTCTGGTTCTGCCACCATCCCATAGCAACTGATCGACATAAAGCCCAGCCTGTGGCTGACCGCTGCCCGTCAAAGGAACTGACGCAGAAGGCCTTATCTGCGGGTAGCGTTCAAATCTAGTGGCTGCGAGGTTAGCCCTTGCAGCCTGTACATCATGTAAGGCAGCGGATCGCTCTATCGCGGCCGAATCAATAATAGTAGCCAGATCCCATAGTGAGCTGCCTTCGAGAATTCCTGACGGTGGGTTGTCTTCGTGAAGTAGACCCTCCTGAAGCGAAGGCGCAGGGGCACTTTCACGATCGAGCAGCTCTACGTTTTGCCTTCCAGAGAAAAGGGTAGTGTTCGAGCAAGCGGACATGGTGATCACAATTGCCAGCGCGCTGGCGCGCACAACTCTGCTGTGATTGTAGTCCGGCATATTGAATACTTCTCTAGTCTGATGCCTAGTTATTTACTGTCTCATTTTCGAGACACCCCAAGCATTCTGCTCTGCCCCCGCCGCTTCGATCTCTGAACTCAGTGCCGACACGACTGTTGGCGGCCGGCAGCCTAAGCTCATGTTTGCGCGCTTTTTGTGTTGCAAGATACGTGCCCCCGTTAAAAAGAGACTAAAAGAAACTTTTTTGGGGCGAGCAGCGCGCATTTCCGCCGACACCTGGTGAGGAAGTCAGTGATGTGTTTTTCCGGTCCTAGTTGAGGAAATCATCTGTGGGCCGGAGGCCCTCATTGCCCCAACCGCTTCGACCTCTCGGCCATCCGTACCACCTGCGCGCTTGCCGTTGCCGCGGCGCTTCGCACAGCGGCAGGAGCGTGCACTGCCCCGCGCCCGATCGCTTCACCCGTCGCAAGTGCCCCGATCCGCGCCCTGCCCTTAACGCCGTCGGTATTGAAGATCCCCCGCATCATCCCGGTCGATCCTGCAACAACTGCGGGCGCGGCCACCACCATCAGGTTTCCCGAGATGCCACGCACGATCAGGGGTGTTGCTGCCACAAACCCCTTGGCCAGGAACACCATGACGAAGAACGGCACCAGTGATCCGATGTTGGTTGCCGAGTTCGGATCACCTAGCTGCGCGAGAAGCGAATTCGCCATGCCGACGACGGTCGAGAACATGGCGGCGATGACGATGGGGTAGAAGGCGTAGCTGATCGTCGTCGAGACCCATCTGTGGAAGAAATCCTTGGTCGCATCGAAGAGCGACAGCGCAATCATGATCGGCGCAAGGCCAAGCATCAGGGTCAGCATCATCTTGGCGAAAATGAGGACAATGCCAGTCATGAAGCCAAGGAGGCTCAGGAGCACCAGGCCGATGCCGCCGAGGATCGCGCCCGTCATCCAGTTCAGATTACTGCCGATCGCGTTCAAATATGTCGCGAAGCGCTCAATCAGGTTGTCGAACTCTCCCGCGAAATGGGTTGCGCCTGCGCCACCTCCACCGACAGACGACACCAGCGCGCCGGCGACATAGTCGAGGCCTCCGACCACGGCATTGGCGACCGCGTTGAAGTTGGCCCAGTTGAAGGCGAAGAGCCCTATCAACATCAGCTTGATCAGGTACCAGAAGAAACTGGCCCCATCCATGCTTCGGAACTGGAAGGCCATGTTGATGCAGACGCCGATCAGCGAGAGCGTGACCATCAGCAGGACGATCGTGCCGGTATTGCTGGCCACAGCCCCGAACTGGGACTCGGCTGCATCGACAAGGAAACCGTCAGCGGTTTCGACCATCCAGCTGACGACGCTCATTACCAGTTGCCTTGCGCTTCGCAGATATCCTGGACGTCGCGGGCAATCTGGTTCTGCTCGTTACGAATGGCCAGCCTCGCTTGAGTATGCTCGGCCGGCGTGCTTGTTGCGAACCGTTCCTCGTACTCGGCGAAGGCTACTTCCCATTCCGGGAAGCGGACTTCGCAGCCGCAGTTGCCCGTATCGACGATCTGTTCCCATGCGCGCAGTTCGTACAGATCCATCAACGTCAGCGCCTTGTAGGCCTCGCGCGGGTGAATCTCGTCCATCCAGTTCGGGCGAGCGGGCCGGTCGTTGCAGATCCGGTATTGCTGGGGCGCGATGGTCACGGTGAGATCGTTCGTGACCTGCGGCGCGGTCTGGGCCGTGAGGGGAACGGCCAGCAGGGTGACAGCTGCGGCGAGGATGGTATGGCGCATGGAGGTTTCCTTTCGATTCTTCATTCGGCCGCGACCGTTGGGCGCTTTGTGACCCCGGTTCCGGCAGTGTATTGATCTGGATGCTTCGCCTGCCCTGGCAGGAAGAACTCGGTGATGCCGCGGGCACCGTCATGGCGGCCTGCCTGAATGATCACGTCGATCGAGCCCTCAATATAGTCGACCATGTCGGCATAGGTCATCGGCACATCGGTTTTGAGCGCGGCTATGGCGAGACGGCGGACGGCCAGTTGCGGGGTCTCGGCATGGAGCGTGGTGAGCGAGCCGCCATGCCCGGTGTTGATCGCCTCGAGGAAGGTCATGGCCTCGCGGCCCCGGACCTCGCCCAGCACGATCCGGTCGGGCCTCATGCGCAGGGTCGAAGCCAGAAGCACATCGGCGCTGCGGGCCTCGGTATCCCGATCCGCAATCAGCGTCACGGTATTCGGCTGCTCGGGGCGCAGTTCTGCCGCCTCCTCGATGGTAATGATCCGCTCTTCGGGCGGGATCAGGGAGAGGATCTTCCGCGCCGCGACCGTCTTGCCTGTCGAGGTGCCGCCCGAGACGATCATGTTGAGCTTGTTCTCGACGCAGAAGCGCAGGGCGGCATCGATGTCGCCGGAGGCCACCACATCGCGGAGCGCGGCGTTCCGTTCGCGACGCAGGCCTTCGAGGCTGCGCTCCTTGCCATAGAGGAAGCCAAGCTTGATGGCCTCCAGCGGTAAGGAGGAAAAGAACCGCAGCGAGATGGAGAACCCGCCCTCGACGGCGGGGGGCTGGATGACCTGCGCCCGGATCGGACGATCCCGGTAGAGGATCGAGACCGAGGCGATGGGTTTCTTGGTGCTGAGCGTCGTCGAGGCGGCCGAGGCGATCTGATTGCCGAGGTCCTTGATCTCGGTCTGGGTGAGCGGCGTGCCGAGGCCCCGCATGAAATGATCGCCCTGGAACTCGCCCCAGACCTGCCCGTCGGGGTTGATGCAGATCTCGATCGTGTCGTCGCGCAGGGCCTCGGGACCGAAACGGTCGAGCGACGCTTCCAGATAACTTGCAGCCATGTCAGAAGATCTCGAGGTCGCGATCGACCATGACCGTGATCCGTGTCCCCTGATCGACATGGATCACAGGCCGCATCGTTAGATAGTCTTGCATAACGCTTTGCGTGCTATCGCGCAGGTCGGTGCCGACATCACTCGCAACATCGGCCGCCGCCTCGCTGTCGATTTGACCCGCTGCAGCCGCAGGCAGGGCGCCGATCAAGGAGATCAGCGCGGCGGAGCCGAAGCGTTGCGCGAAACGGGTGTCGACAAACCCGGTGGTGCCAGTACGGCCGAGTTCGTCTCCACCGAAGGCGCTGATCTGCACGGTCTGATTATCGGGCAAGATGATCCGGTCCCATGCCACCATGACGCGCGATTGGGCGAGTGCGACATCGGAGCGGTAGCGCCCGATCAGCCGCGCGCCGCGCGGGATCAGGATACGCGTTCCATCGAAAGAGTGGACGTCTTCCGAGACGATGGCGCGGATCGCGCCGGGCAGTGTGCTGTCGAGGGCCGTCTCTGTCACAGCCTGAATCATAGTGCCCTGAACAACCGTGTTCGATGGGTTCGCGATCACTTCGGCACGTGTCACCTGTGCAGGTTGTGCGCCCGAACGAACAAAGGCTTGATCTGCATTCAGACGTGCGGCTTCCAGCGTATTCTCCCTATCCGCACCCGCGCCGATCCCGGAGAAGGCGATCATAGGAGACGCGATACGCTCTGCGCGGGCCTCGGCTTCGGCTGCGCGACGCCTTTCGAGTTCGGCCAGCCGCAATTCTTCTTCACTTGGTCCCAATGAGGTCGGCTCTGGTGGCGCAAGTTGTGCAAGTTCCAAGTCCATGCGGAGCTGATCCAATTCGCGGTCCCGCTCGGTCAGCTGCCGCTCGAGGGCACGCTGAGCCTCGGCGGATGCTTCCTGTAAGGTGGCAATTTGCGCCGTCAGGTCCGCAATCGCCTGCTCCGCCCCGCTATCCGCGGCCTCGGCCGGTCTTGCGCGCAGGTCCTCGAGTTCCGCTCTCAATGTCGCAAGACTTTCCATCAGCGCGAGTTCCGACTCGCTCGGACCTGTGTCCGCAGGCGGGGCTTGGCTGGGCTGCGGGGCAGAAATCGGCGCCAGATCTCCGAATCCGGGGCCGCTGCTCTGGAACTCCTCCGGCGCGGCTGTCGCCATTGGTGCTTCTGCTGACGGCTGCAGGGCAGCCCATGCCAGACCGCCTGTTGCCGCGATGCCGACGACCCCAAGGATCGCGGCAAGCGGCGCAGGCCGCTTGCTTGCCTTCGCTTTGCCTGTCGAACCTTCGAGAGCCGCGAGGCGCGCGGCGAGGTCTTCTGTACCTTCGGTCATGATGTGGCCTGTCCTGCGTCCTGGACGCAAACCACCTCTTCGCCAAGGCGAAGGACCCATTGTCGGTTGACGCCAGACACGCGGATGACGCCGTCACTCAAGGCTTGGCTGTTCACCGCGCGTTCCCTGCCGTTCGAATATCGGAAGATGGCGGGCACCGGCGCATTCCGTGCGAACCGGAAATACGTGAAGGTACCATCATCCCAGATGGCCGTCGGCGTGAACTCTTCTCGGGCGCTGACCGCATAGTTCGCATTCGGCGCATCGGCCGCAACCGCCCTGGTGGGTTGCACGCGGTTTTCAGGATAGCGGAACTGCACGACATAATGCGGCGTCTCTCGGGCTTCGACGACATGGAAGTAGTAGGAGCGGCGGTTGGTGTAGACGGTGATGTTGGTGGCGACGCCAGATGCTGTCGGCTTGATGGCGAAGGCACGGCCACCCGGGACACCGTCGAATTGAAACCCGACCGTATCGCCGGCGATGATCGAGCGGATGGTTTCACCCTCACCGAACTCGACCGTGGTCACCCGCGTCAGACTGGTGACCAGCCGGTAGACCTGTCCCGGTTGCCAGGTCGCCATGCGGACACGGGTGTCGTGAGACCCGGGACGCGGGGTTGCTTCGGCGAATGCTGCTCCGGATGGGAAGGTCAAGACGCCGGCAAGGAGCAGGGCGGAAACGGGAAAGCGGGTCATTCTGAACGGTCCGATCGGATGGCATATTGGGTGACGATGAAGCCGAAGGGGTTTTGCCAGACATCGTCGAGGGAGCGGCTCCGTTCCGGCTGAAACTCAAACATCAATGTCACGGTGAAGGATCCGTCCTGCACCCCTTGCGGGCTGGTCAGACGCTTTCTGAGACGCACCTGAGCGCGATTCTCGCCAATGAGAGTGATCGAGGCGATCTCGACGGCCATCTCGGCCGCGCCCCCGTATCGCGTTGGCGGATAGCTCTCCTGCCCTGAGGTCCAAATCGCGCGCATGCTGGCCTCGGCCGTCCCGGTGGACTGTGACAGCACCCGGCGGACACGCAGATCGTTGTCGAGCTGGTTGTAAGTCTCGCGATCGAGAATGTAGCGATAGATTTGCGCCTCGATCACAGCAGGCCGTTCGGCAAGCGTCACGGCGGCGACCGCAGCGTTCGGAAGCGCCATGCCGGTTTCTGGATCGTAAGGAACAACCACGGGAGGCGCAGCCTCGACCATCAGTGCGACAGCGGCGGCTGCCAGGCATCCGATCATACCGAAACCTGCCCCGCCAAATCCGATCGCCCTCCACAGCTGTTCACGGCGCAGGGCACCGTAGACAAGTTCCTCTTCGACAAGCTCGCGCGCACTCATTTCCGCGAGGCCGCTCATGGCCGCAGCTCCGGTAGCGTGAAATCCATGTAGCGCTGTTCCTCGGCGATCGTTGCCGCGTCGACGAGACCGGCGTTGCCGGCGCCAAGGGTCTGGATGGCTTCGAGCTCCCACATGCGTGTGAGGGCGATGGCAAGTTCCGCCGTGACGCGGGTGTTATGGTCCATCGAGGCCTTGAGATCTTCCATGTCCGGGATCATCTCGACGAGGCGCTCTACCCTCTCAAGAGATTGCGCCGCTTCGGCATGGCTGTTCTGGGCCGCGGCGTACAGGACCGCCCCGGTGGTTGCCCGGGTCGCGATGCCCTCCGCACCGGGAGTTCCACTGGTGGCGATTTCGTTCAGGGTGTTCTCGTCGAACCCGGCACTGGCTAGCGCTGTCTCCATCTGGGTGCGCATCGGTCCGGCATTGAGACCGATGAGGTTCGACCAGTCGCCCGTCTGGATGCCCCGGATGAGACTTGAGATATTCTCAAAATCGGCGTCAAGGAGCGCGTCCAGATCCTCGCCCATTGCAAGACCGAGGATGTTACGCGGCCCTGTCAGCGACGTATACATCTGGTTGAGCTGGTTGAGCTGGTTCTGCAAGACTTCGAGCTGTGCCAGCGCATTATCCAGAAGATCGGTCTGGATCCCGAAATCCTGCAGCATCTGCTGAAGCTGGCGGATTTCCTGGGCAATATTCTGGGTGTCCACCGTGGGCACACCCTGTGCCGCGGCAGGTCCGGCGACATCGAGGGCAAACGCCAAAGCGATGCTACGGGCGAAAAGGGAACGGGGCAGGCGCAGGTTCAACGCAAATCCTCCTGACTGAAATCCATGTATTGCCGCTCGGCAGCCTGGGCCGCCGCCAAGGCGATCTGCTCGGCACTGAGTGGCTCGGTTCGGGCGGCCTTGATCCGGGTCCGGATCGCGACCAGTCGCGCAAGCTCGGCGCGCGCATAGGTATTGAGCGCGATAGCCTCGTGCAGGTCCTCGGTCTCGCCGATGCGGGTAATGATGTCCTGAACGCGCAAAGCGGCCGCACGGACCGAGACCAGCGAATAATCCCCATAGACCCCCGCCCCATGGGCCGAGAGGCTGAAACTCGCATTCGCCAGAAGGACCGGGTCGATGGTGCCGAGCGCATCGATACCGCCCACGGCGGCGAGGTAGCTGTTGTACTGCTGTGGGATCACCACAACGTAATGCTGGGTTTCCGCGAAGGGCGGGACGCCGCCGTAGTCCTGCACGTTGCCTGGGCCTGCGTTGTAAGCGGCAAGCGCATGGATGATGTTGCCATCGAACATGTTCAGCATCATCGCGAGGTAACGCGCACCGCCTGTGACCTGCAGGTACGGGTCGTCGTAATAGGCCGGGTTGATGCCAAGATCGCTCGCGGTAGCGGGCATGATCTGCGTCAGCCCGAAAGCCCCAACGGGGGAGCGTGCCCCGATCTGGAAACGGCTTTCCTGCCAGATCAGCGCCTGCAGCAGGCAGCGCCACTGCACAAGCGACAGCCCCGCGCGGCTGACGCCCGGCAGACTGTGCGTGTCGCGCGCGGCGCGGATGATCAGTTCCTCGATCCCTTCCCGGGCGTCGCCGAACATCCGGGCTGCGGCCGGGTTGTTGTCTTCGGGCGCATAAAGGCTGGCTGCAGCCCTCTCGACGTCCTCAACCGCCCCCTGCCCCGCCTCGAGTCCGGCCACTGTGCCTGCGACATCGCCGGAGCCGAGGGACATCGCATCCATCAGCCCTTCGAGGGAGGCGAGTTGCTGGCGCTCGATTTCGGCCAGTTCCTCCTCGCGGCTTAGCCGGTCCTGCTGCAGTGCCAGGTCCCGATCGGTCTGCTCAAGGATGGCCTGCCGCTCTGCGAAGAGGCGCAGATCGAAGGTCGGCACGCCTTGGGCCACGACCGGCCCCGCCGCGGAGCCTGCCAGTGCAAGACTGACCATCGAGAGGGGAAGCCAGGTCCACATGCGATTAGCCGCCCGCCCCCAGCATCACGAAATCGCAGGCTGTGTCGCGGCGCGTGACCTCCGCCCCCATGGTCGAGATCGTGGCAGTGGCGGTTCCTGCCTGCGCTGGAGCCTCGCGAAAATTGAAGCAGTTGGCTTGCGGGGGGTTATGCTGCGCACAGGCTGTCAGGGTCAGGCCGAGCCCGAGCAGCACGACGCTGCGAATGATGGTACGGGTCATGTCACTCTCCAGAAATCAGGACGTTCGCGATAATCGGCGCCGACAAGCGCTTCGCCCTTCTCCATTCCGCCAAGGATGGTCACGAGCGGGCCGAGCGCGCTGAGATCGGCATCGATCAAGACGGAACCACGGTCGTCGCGTACAAGCGCGAGCCGCGAGGCCGAGCCGACGCCCAGAAGCACGTCGAGTTCTTTCTCGCTGAGGCCAAGCATGGCGTAATCCGCAGCCGAAGCCCGGATGTTGGGCAGGAGCACCTGGGTTGGCACAGCTTCCACGATGGTCTTGCCGGTCCGCGTGCGCTCGAGCTGGCTGGCATACTGGGTCATCATCACGACGACGGCGTTCTGTTTGCGGGCGGTCACAAGCCAGTTCGAGAGCCGCTCTGCGAAGTATGCGTTGTCGAGGGCTTTCCATGCCTCGTCGATGACGATGATGGTGGGCTTGCGGTCCTCGATCACCCGCTCGACCCGGCGGAAGAGGTAGGACAGGACCGCCATGCGTTCCCGCTCGCTCTCGGAATCGAGGATGCCGGTGAGGTCAAAGCCCGCGACGTCTCCATCGATGCTGAAACTGTCCTCGGCATTGGCCCCGAAGATCCAGCCGTAGCGACCCTCGGCCGTCCATTCCTGCATACGCTCGAAGAGATCGCCCTCGTCATCGGTCGAGACCAGCAGCGAGGCGAAATCCGACCAGTTTCGCAAGGTAGCATGTCCTGCGCTCGCGTTCTGGCGCACGACTTCCTGCAATCGGTTGGTTTGAACCGGGGTTAGCGGTCGATCGCGCCGCTCCAAGAGGCTCGCGAGCCAATCAGCAAGCCATGCCTGGCCCCGCACGTCGATCTCGGTCTGGAGCGGATTGAGGCCCGTGGGGCGCCCCGCCCGCACGGTCGAATAGCTGCCGCCGAGCGCGCGGACGGCCATCTCCATGCCCGCGCGATAGTCGAATACGAAGACCCGCGCACCTGCCCGCCGTGCCATGGTCATCAGGAAAGCCGCCAGGACGGATTTGCCGGAGCCGGGACGGCCGAGGATCAGCGTGTGGCCTCCCGTGGGCTCGCGATCCGGCGCGCCCTGTTCGTGGAAGTTGAAGCGAAAACCACTGCGCTCGGGTGTCGGAAAGAGCGTGATCGGCACGCCCCAGGGGACTTCCCGCCCTGTCTTTCCGAGCGGGGTGCGGTGGAAGGTAGCGAGATCGGCGAAGTTGTGGTTCGTGATTGCGGCCTTGCGGCTGCGTGCGCCTGTGTTCCCGGGATGCTGCGCCATGAAATGCGCCCGCGCCCCGAAGGCTTCCGAGATCAGGTTGATCCCGGAAGTGGCGGAGATGTTGCGGATTTCGGCTGCGATGTCGTCAAGCGCTGGCTGGGTGCGCGCATAGACCGCCACGGTCATGTGGTGCTCGCCGAAGATCAGGCGTTTGGATTCCAGATCGTCCTGCGCGAGTTCCAGTTCCTGGGCGAGACTGACGGCTCCGTCATTGGCGGCCTGCATTAGCCGCAGCTGCCGCTTGATCCGGCCCGCCATGATGTTGGCGTTGATCGGCACAAAAGAGTGTGTGACCACCATGTCTACGGGCAGATTCAACTCGTCGAGCATCAGGCTATCGGTCTTGGCCGGGTAGTTCTTCACCGCAAAGATCGCCCCGAGCTTGTCGCTGACGGCACCGTCCGAGAGTGCGATGGTCGTGCCGCGGAAGGTGACGCGCGTATTGGCTACGTCCTCGGCGATCACACCGAGGCGCGACCGGGGGAAGAGCGGGTGCTCCTCGCCTGTGTTGAGTGAACCGAGGAAGCCCAGAAGCTCGCCGGTGCCTGCGGCCAGCAGGCGGGGCTTCAGCTCATCGAAGGAGGACAGCAGAAACCCCACAACCTCGTCGAGCTTGCGCAAGCGGCGGGTGGTGTCGGCCGCATGTCGCGAGCGAGACGCCCCAAGTCCGAACGGCAAGCGGCTGCCGGTCTCAGGTCGCTTCAGCACTGTCAGGGTCAGCGTCTTGTCGCGCAAACCCGCGCGGCCGAGATGCGCGTGCCATCGTTTGTCGACGGCAGCCGCAAACCCCTCGCCCGGAATGGGCGGCAGGGTCACGTCGACCGCTTTCGAGACCTTGTGCAGGTAGAAAGAGAACTCCGTCCCGATCTGTGCCACGATGCCAGCCAGCAACCCTCCGATCCGGTCGAGATGCCCGTCCTCGCTCGTGGTGCTGTTCACCCCCTCGAGCCGGATGCACTGCATCAGCTCGTTGCCGCGTGTCCGGATCGTCCGGTCGGTCGCGAGGCTGACGTAAGGCAGCATGGACGAGAGCCGCTTCTCGCCCTTGACCCATGCAGGCAGCGCGGTCAGCGGGTCGAGGGCGCCTTCCACGTTATCGGCTACTCCATCACGGGGCATAGCTGTCGCCCCCGTGGAGCTTGCGGTTCGCCGTGGGTGGGGTTTCCTGCAGGGTGATCACCAGGACATCGAGGAAGTTCGGATCCCAGTCTGCGGCCTTCCAGAGCGCCGGCCAGGCCAGCCCCGCGAACACAGCCACCACCCAGCTCTGCACCCAGAGGAACAGAAGCGTCGAGCCGAAGAGCCAGACCATGGCGTACATGATCGGCAAGCCCATCAGCTTGGGTGGCCTCAGAAGGCCGATGAACACGCGGGACTGGTCGGACATGGGTCTTGCTCAGGTCGTCCAGATGGCGGCGACGATGGTGGGCGCCGCGGCGATGCCCGCGATTGCGACCACGACCCAAAGCGCCTGGCGGAAATCGAGGATGCCGAAGAGCCAGGAGAGGAAGACCCCGATCAGTGCGAGCGTGCCGATCACGATGCCCAAGGGGCCAGTGATCGCATCCACGATGCCCTGCAGCAGTGTCTGCACGGGCGAGAGGTCGATGCTTTGGGCAAGCGCGGGGCCCGCCAGCACGATGAGGGCCATCGCGCCGAGCGCAACAATAGAAGGTTTGGACGTCACGAAAGGTCTCCTCTCAGCCGCTGGAACACGGCTGTCACACGGGCCACATGGCCTTGGGTTTCGCGAAAAGGGGGAATGCCGCCATGGCGGGAAACCGCATGGGGACCGGCATTGTAGGCTGCAAGTGCCAGCGCGGGATCGCCGAACTGCTCAAGCATCATCAGCAGGTAACGCGCCGAGCCATCGAGATTCTGGGCGATGTCATGGGGATCAACGCCGAGATCGCGGGCAGTGTCGGGCATCAGCTGGCCAAGCCCGATGGCACCGACTGGGCTCAAGGCGCCGGGATTGTATGCGCTCTCGACTTCGATATTGGCCCGGTAAAGGAGCGCCCAATCAGTGACTGAAAGCCCTGCGCGACGCAGCGCACCATGCCCGGCATACCGCAGAGCCGTGGTCTCGATCGCATGGAGGATTTCTGGGGTGGCGCGGGCGGCGGATCGAGCCGGGATCGCTGTCTCGCTCGTTGCGTCAGGAACGCGAGGTTCTGCGAAGAGAAAAAGGCGCCCGTTTGCCTCTTGAGAAGTGGAAATCAATTGGCCGTCTGGGCCAACCGAAAAGATGAAACCGTCGGCCAGGGCCGGGGGCGCGGAACAAACGCCTGTACCCAAAGCAACGACGAGCGCAGTCGCGCGGTCAGCTGCCTTTGACCGGAGGCGCGGCGTGGCGTTCGCGGCCACCTTCTTCAAGTGGGATGCTAGCGGTCGTACAGCCCATGTCGGCCAGGAAACTGACAAGGCCAACGATGGTTTTGAAGTCGCGGAGCTTGAGGACGCTTCGGCTGGTGACGAGCATCTTATCGTCACGCCCATCAGTGGCGACGGCGCGGATGACCCACGAGCCGTACCAGCTGTTATGGCGCTTCTCTGCTCTCTCCGTGCAGACCACCTCAATGAGGTAGCCCTCGGCGAGCAAGCCGCGCAGTCCGTCTTCTGTAACCACATTCGGTGCTTCTTCTATCATGACCTCCCCTGGGCCCTCCTCATCATGAGTATCGGCCCGCGGGGACATTTCCACACGGGCGATACAATACAACATAATTGACTGCAAGACGATTTATTCGAGTTGACGAACCGTCTTTGGCTGCAATAGGTAGCTACCGCACGAAACCATGAATTTGAAGTGGCAAAGGAGTTTTGCCCTGCGCATGTTTTGTGCAGTTCGATACGGTTTGCTTGGTCTTTTTGTGCCACTCGCGTCGATTGGCCAAATCGCCAATGCATGTACCGCGCCGGAACGGCCCTTCCTGCCTGAGCGGTCCGAAGACATTCGAGAATATGCCGATCTGCTCCGTCCTGATTTTGAGAGCTACATCGCTGCCTACAACTTCGCCCGTGTGCTCAAGACCCACAACAGTCTCACGCCCTACGAATACATCTGCAACCTCAGGACTTCAGAGCCGGACAGATTCATCATCAACCCGATCCACCAGATTCCGGGACTGGACATGTAGGTCTTGGCGCGCGGCTGGAGGTTGGCGAGAACGCGCTATCGGCACCTCTCGTCGTATGCTATAGCCTCTAGGTTCTGATAGGCCATACCGTGGCGGATGGCGCTGTAGAACCGGAGGGCGAACTTGCGAGTGGTCGCGGTCATCGCCTCCTGCTTTCCCATCCAAGCCGAGAAGCGACGGCAGAAGGCACCCAATGCGGGGTCGCAGCGTCCAATTGATGTGGCACCACCAATGAGCCATCGGCAACTGCTCTTCGCATAGTGCGCAGCAAACGCTGTACTTACCGCGCACGGGCTGGCTGCGACCCGGGAAGGTTTTCTGGATATCCCCCTCCTCCTTGAAAAGACGGTTCTCACGGGCAGGGTCCAACTCCTTATGCGACACCACATTACTATCCCAATGGGCCGTCCCCCATTTGTTCAGCGTCGACAGGCCAACTCCCAAATCTAAACCTACCCGCCTGCGTGTTAGCCCACTTGTGGGCGCGATCCGCACTGAGGTGCTGAAAGCGTTTGCCCAGTCGCCCTCACACCAGACGAAAAAATAGGAAGGAGGCAGGGACTCCTCTCACCCAGTCGGATAAGAGCCCAGCTTGACTAGTTTTCCGTTGCCCCTATCCAACAGTGCATCGCGAATGCGAATAGGGATTTGCCGTGCAGACATCGCGCGTGGGAATGGCAATTCCTCCATCTCGGGCACATCGCCGTAGAGCGCCTCGAACTCCGAGAAGTTATCGAAGACCCGGCGGTTCACGTTGTCGATGAAGGTCTCTGCTAGAGCACCATTCGCGAGGATGATCTCGTGCGCCTCGGTTTCGATATGATAAACTGTGTAGGTCTCTCCCATCTTGGTCAAGGGAACGTGCGTGATGGTCGTCCCGTTCACCAAGGCCCCTGCATGGCATATGACGCCATCCAGCAGCATCCCGTGGTCTGCGGTGACGGTCAGGTCGGCCTGCGGCAGGCCATCGCCTAGAGACCCGGCAGCAAAGCGCACCGGCATCAACCGCTCGGCAGGCCCGAAGCGCGTGGAAATGGTCTGGCGGCCGATCCATTTGACCGAACAGGCCTTGCCGTCGGAAGTGAGAACACGATCGCCCCTGGACAGGCTTTCAACCGCAGTTGCGCCATTGGGTGTGTCGATCAGCGTTCCGGCATGAAAACAGGCAAGTAGCGGATCGGTGGTGATATTGGCGATTACGATCGAACCTGGCGGTGTCGCAGAGGCGTCGCCGCTGAACAGCATATAGTCACCGCTTGATTCCTGCAGGACGCCCCACACCGTTGTTCCATCGTCATAGGTGCCGACATAGGTAAAGCTGTCGCCACCGCCGCCCGGGGAATGCGTGACCGGTTCACCGCTTGTGAATGTCCCGTCATCTTCGATCAGCAGAGTGATGTTGTAGTTCGGGTTTGTGCTCGCCCCGGAGAGTTCATCGTAACGTTCTCTAACTGTAACTGAATATGCGGCCATTCGAGTATTCCCTTTTCAAGCCAATCAATATTTTCCTTGCCAAGCGAGAAGAGAATGCGCCTAGGCGCTCCGCTTCATAGCACCTTCCCACAGGCTAATCTGTTCAGTGAGTTCACTTTTTTCATTCCACGGTTTTATATGGAACCAGCGTTACTCAATTCCAAAACAGAACCATAGGGAAAAAATTGATACTAAAGGTAACTTATCCTCGAGAGCATATTAGTGCGCTATAATCAAAGTGAAATGGCACTCCCAGGTGGCTTTGATGAGGTGACCGCCCCGTTGAGCCGCCTCGAAAGCAGCCTGTTCAAGGAAGCGGATATCATTTTTTAGCGAAATACGTATAACAAGTTTCTGTTGGTAACTTAATAATTGCGCCACATGCGAGAGAACGGCCTATCAAATGCATACCAAGACAGAGAGCGGCATGGCAATGCGTATGAAACTTCCGACGAAGACCCATTTTATTCAATTAATTCTAGCCATGGTGCTTTTGGGCACGGCAGCTCTGCCCTCCAAGGCCCAGACTTTTGAAGTGAACGTCGATGGCAGCTTCGTCGACGGGGATATCCGCTTTACCGGCGAGCTTGGGATCGTCTACACCTTTCTCTGGCGCGCCATTGCCCAGAGCGGAGAACTAGCGATTTGCGGTGTCGGCAGATTTACGAGCCCACGCTTGAGAACGACTGTGCGAGGGATGCTTCGTGACGCCTCGATCAATGTGTCGGGACTTGATATTCCCTTCGACGTGTCTTACTTCACCAGCGCTCGCACGGTCCAGTCGATGCGGTCAGAACCTGCAACCTGCCGAAGCACCGGCATCCCGGTTTCTCAGGCCAGCGGCGGCGTCTACCTGTCCTTCGGGCAGGCCATCTGGCGGAACTGAAAGCTAAACCACCTAGCCCGGATAATTCATGACGCGGTGATATGGCGTTCATGTGTTCGGTTGATGCTGCCGTGGATCGGCTAAGGGCACCTGATTACGACGTCCGGTTTGTAGGCTGGTCGGGAGCTTTGATCGCGGGATGCGAGGATTGTTGTTTCGGGGTGGTCGGAGCGCTTGGCTCAAGCGATTTTCGGAGGGGCGATGGCGTCGAAGAGAAGTTGGAGAAGTCCCTGTCGCGAGCACGATGCCGGCAGCTTGACGATGTGCAGCCGCAATGTGTCGAACTGCGCGCGGCGCCATTGAGAACGTTTCAGAATTGCGCCTCGGAGCTTCCACCAGATACCGTATGCGCAGCCGTGCAGCATCAGGCGCATCTGGTTGTCATTCGCCGTCGAACACGGCGTCCGGTCTGATGCGAGATGGGTTTCCCATGCCTTGATGTGGTTCTATGCGCTGAGAATGCGATCAACTGAGGAATCGGAGACAAAGTAGTGCTTCTCATCGGTGTATTTGACCGCCAGCTCCCGAGGCGTCAGGTCCTCGTGCTCCAGGACAAAATCGACAAAATCGCCGCGAACCGTGTCCGGGATGCGGTTCCAGACCGACCCAGGCCGGGGTGAGCGGTCGGCAAGCGCACCGAGGCCGCCATCGCTCCAGCGGGCGTACTAGTCGTAGTATGTGTTGCTGGGGATGCCGAGCATCTTCAGCGTTTATCGGGATGGTGGATGTGAGGCCTCAACCGAGCGGATAATCTCAAGCTTCTATGAGGCAGGATACCTCATTCGTCGTCGCCCCCATCCCCGATCATGCTTTTTTTGAGCAGCCGCAATTCCAGCGCCTGTTCGGCCACGACCTCTTTCAGATCACGAGCCTCACGCCTCAAATCCTTGACCTCGCAGCCTGAAACACCGATCCTTTACGTGCCCGGAGCGCGCCGTCAGGGAACTTCCACAGCATTCGTGACACGACCATGTCGTCGGCAATGGAACACAGGCTCAATGTGCCTGAGCGGAAAGGCTACGCAGTCGATGATAATGCACCACAGCACAATGCTAACCGTCAAACCCAAACAAAAGTGTCTGGAAGTCACCCGGCGAAACTGATTTCGTGTCAGTCACGTCAGCTTGCACTTTGCCAATCCTTGCTGACGAAGCCAAGGAGTGCTCGTGCTTTACCCCATTCGCGAACTCCTTGGCTCTCTAAAATTACATGCCCCCCAATTTCATAGATTGCACTCGAGGCTCTAAATCCGCACGAAAAATGAGGTCATTAAATCACAAGACGCAGAAATCTTGATCTGGCTTGGGAGTCCGGTTTTCCTGCAGCATAGCTCATCCCTGTACTTTGAGAAGATTACTCTTCATTGGCCGGAGAAGAGCTGCCCAACCGGGACGTGCCTCACGCTCCCCGCGCCGTCGCGCAGCAGGAACAGGGCATCGAGGCCCCGCGTCCCGGCCAGTTCGGCACCGCGCAGAGGCCCCAGAACCATCAGCGCCGTGGCCCAGGCATCTGCCTCGGCACAGCTGCGGGCCACGACGGTCACGGAGGATGGCGTTTCGGTCAGCGGCGCGCCGCGGGCGGGATCCATGGTGTGCGACAGGCGCCGCCCCCCGACCTCGATCCAGTGGCGATAATCGCCCGAAGTCGCAACAGAACCGTCCTGCAGCGTCAGGATCGACCGGGGCGTCCTGCGCCCATGCTCCGGCGCCTCGATAGCAATGGTCCAGCCCTCGCCGCCGGGCCGCAGCCCGGTTGCGCGAAGCTCTCCATCAATGCCGACAAGGGCATCGGAGAGTCCCTGCGCGCCCATGGTTTCAGCCAGTCGGTCAACGCCGTAGCCCTTTGCGATTCCGTTCAGGTCCAGAGCGATTGGCGCGGTTTTTCGCACTTGGGTTCCGTCGATCTCCAGCACCTCATGCGCCGGGCGCCGCGGGGCCGTCATCGCCGCCCGGATGCGGTCGGGCGCGGCGGCGTCCGGTCCGAATCCCCACGCCGTCACAACATCGCCCATGCCGATATCGAAAGCCCCGCCCGAGAGCCGCCCGATCTCGAGCCCGAGGCGCAGGACGTTGCACAAGTGCACCGGCACCGGCACCCACGCCCCCACAGGGGCAGCGTTCAGGCGCATCAGGGCGCTGTCCGGCTTCCAGGTGGACATCTGCGCGTCGATGTCGTCGACCGCCGCCTGCAGCGCCACCCGGATCGGGGCGGGATCGACCTCCGGTCCCGCGAAGAACGTGGCCTGCCAACGGGTGCCCATGGTGGGGCCGTTCAGCGCGATGCGCTGGCGCTCAGTAGACATCTTCGACATATCGCCCCTCCGCCTTGAGACGCGCGGGCGACAGCCCGCTCGGGGCGAGGATCGCGGTCAGCGCCTCGGCCACGCCCGCGGCCATGCCCCGCCCGCCGCAGACCATTACCCGGGCCCCATCGCGGATCAGCCGGGCGACCTCGGCAGCCTCGGCCTGCAGCGCATCCTGCACGTAGCAGGGCCTCCCCCCGCGTGAGGTCGCCGTGACCAGCCGGGTCAGGCGGCCGTCCGCCTGCCAGGCGGGCATGTCCTCACCATAGAAGAAATCGCTTCCGGGGTGGCGCATCCCGAAGAAGAGATGCGCGGGCCTGCGGTGCCTGTTTGCGCGCAGGATACCGGCCAGCGGCCCGATCCCCGTTCCCGCGCCGATCAGGATCAGCGGTGCCTTGCCACGGCCCGGACGGAAGCCGGGATTGCGGCGCAGGAAGGCGCGCACGGTGCCGCCCGGCTCCAGCGCCGTCAGAAGCCCCGAGCACAGGCCGCCGGGATGCTTGCGCACCACGATCTCGATCATCCCGTCGCGGCGCGCCGAGGCCAGCGAATAGAACCGCGGCACCGGGCTGCCCTCGGGCAGGATGCCCAGAAGATCGCCCGCCTCGAACCGGGCAAAGCCGGTGCCGGTCAGCCGCTGCCAGATCGTCGGGCGCGGCAGGGCGAAGCGCAGGATCGCGGCCGGGGCCTGCACCTCGGCGCCATAGTTGCGGCGCGAGACGAGCGTCAGCGGCACGCTCGCGGGCCGGTCGGGCCGGTGCACGAGATCGAGCGCACAGCCGAGCCGCGCACCAAGCGCCCGGCCCCACCGGGCGAAGTCCTGCGGCGACTGGCGGTCGATGGTGTCATAGGGCAGAAGTTCGGGCCAGCCGGCCTGCCGCGCCGTATCCTCGAGCGCACGGGCGAATGCGCAATAGGCCGGAAAGCTGCGATCGCCGAAGCCCAGAACAGCCAGTTCAACACCCGGCACGGGCGCAAGCTTCCGCAGACGCTCCAGCGCCCCTTTCGCCGGGGTGGGCGCGGCTCCGTCGCCATAGGTGGCGGCCAGCACGATGATCCGCTCGGCTTTCTGGTAGCGCTCCGGCGCGAGGGAGGACAGCGGCGCCACATGCACGCTTTGCCCCGCCGCGGTCAGTGCGACCTGAAGGGTCGCGGCAAAGCCCCAGGTGCTGCCGCCCTCGCTGGCCACCAGAAGGATCGTGTCGGCCTGCGCCGCGGGCCGGTTGCCACGGATGCGCGGGCGCGCGCGCCACCCGGCCAGCCAGACCAACGCCCCGGTCAGGCCCAGAACCGGCACCGCCAGCGCCATCAGCCCGAGCAACAGGCCCAGCCCCGCCGCACCCTGTCCGGTGTGCAGCATGAAGATGGTTTCATTCACGCGCGCCCATCCGCCCAGATCCTCCCAGGACAGCAGATCGCCGGTGCCCTGATCGAGATAGCCGCTGCCCCGGGAGGTGGTCAGCGCGAAGGCATCGCTGGCATCGCCCGGATAGGGAAAGCTCAGCGACCGCAACTCGGTCACCAGCGTCTGACGCAGGGTCGCGATCCGCTCAGGCGGCATTCCCGTTTCCCCGCTGACGTTGGCAGGAAAGGCAGGACCCGCGTCGCCCGGGGGAAGAAGCTCGAAGGTGGCGGCAGACATCCACAGTGCCGTAACGGAGGAAAGCACCAGCCCCACCACCGAGATCCGCGCGATTTCCACGTGCAGCCGCCCTGCCCGGGGCCCGCGCAGGGGCGCGAACCAGTGCCGCCAGCCACCCGTGCGCCGCGCCACCAGCGCCGCGCCCGAAATCGACAGCACCAGCATCGCCGCCGCGCCTGCGGCCATGGTCAGCCGCCCGCCATCGCCCAGGAACAGCGACCGGTGCAGGTTGGTCAGCCAGCGCAGGGTCTGGTTGGGATCGGCCGAGGCCACGCCCGCCCCGGTCTCCGGGTCGATCACCGCCGCGCCCGGCGTGCCGCCCTCGAACCAGTAGGCCGTGATCCGGCCCGAGGGCGCGCGGCGGATCTGCTCCACCCCCGGGTAGACCGCGCGGATGCGCCCGGCGAGCGTGGCGACGGTCAGCCCGGCCTCAACCTGCGGCGTAGACAGCCGCTCGGCGGCCGGGAAGAGCGAGAGCGCTCCGCCGCTGAGGGTGAGAACAGTGACAAGGGCAAGGGCCAGAAGACCCGGCCAGCGGTGAAATGCGCGGATCATGGCCCTCCTCCCCTTACATGTCGTAGGCGAAGCTGGCGATGTAGCGCCGACCGCGCACTGGCGTTCCGGCCCCGTCCAGGGTCAGCGGCACGGCGATCTCGTTGGGGCTGTCGCGCATGTCCTCGACGGCGGCGTCGATGTGCAGGGTGTAGCCCGCATCAAACAGCGCATCGGCCAGGTCGAGCGTGATTTCCAGCTGGCGCCCGGCCCCGACGCTGGCCCCGGTGATGCCGTCCACATGCATCGTGTCGCCCCCGGTAGCGCGATACCAGTCGTCCAGATGCGCATAGTAGCGCGACCGTTGACCGGCCATCCACAGGCTGCCGACATAGGCCCCCGAGGCATCGGTGACGTAGAGGGCAAGATAGGCCCCGTCGCCGCCATAGGCGGCGAGGGTCGTGGTCAGGGTGACCTGCCGCGCCATGGCGAGGCCGGGAAGGGTCAGCGCCGTGGTCAGCGCAAGGGTTGCAAGAAGCGATTTCATCGGATCTGTCCTTTATCTCGGAGGCGTTCGGCAGGGGCTCAGTTCACTTGCACCTGCGGCGCGGCGCCGCTTCCGAACAGGCCGTTCTGCGGCGGGGCTGCGCTGCCTGCGGGGGCCGGGTTGCGGCTGTTGGCGTAGCCGCCGTCGTCTTCGTCGTCCTCGTATTCGAGTTCGACGATCTCCAGCGACTCGGGGTCGAGCGATACTTCGATGGCCCGTCCCTCCGCGTCGCGGCCCTCGATCTCGTAGCAGCCGTCGTCGATCTCGAATTCGCGCACGCTCCAGCCGTTTTGCTCGGCAAGCTGCATCGCCGCCTCTCGCGGCTGCCACCGGTCGCGGGGCGCGCGGCAGTCGTCGTCGTCAGCCAGCGCTGCCCCTGCGGGCAGGACCGAGATAAGGGCGAGGGCGGTCAGGGTCGTTTTCATGTGAGGGTCTCCTATCCTGTGATGAGGGCACCCTGCGGGCCCGACCTGATCGTTTCCTGACGGCCGGGCGATTCCCGCTTCAGCTTGCTGTCAGGAAACCGCCCTTCTGACAGAAAAAACCCCGCTCGCAGGAGCGGGGTCATATCGGAACCGGGGTCATGATGCCCGGCCAGCGGGACACGGGGGGTCAGTCGTCGTCGTCCTCGTCTTCATACTCGAACTCGATCACCTCGAGCGTGCCGGGGTGGATCGTCACCTCGATCCGGCGCCCCTGCGCGTCGCGGCCGTCGATCTCGTAGCAGCCGTCGTCGATCCGGATGCGGCGCGGGGTCCAGCCGTTTTCCTCTGCCAGTTGCGCAACCGCGTCGCGCGGATGCCACTCGGCCATCGGCACGAAACAGTCGTCATCCGCCAGCGCCGCCCCTGCCGGAACGAGCGCGAGAAACCCGAGAATTGTCACTGTCTTTTTCATGGGCCACACTCCTCGTGGAACACCTGCCTGGACGCATCCTGCGTGGCGAATCTTACGGCAAGCTGAAGAAGCCTGCGCCGGGGCGTCAGTTTGACGTCAGCCGGTGCAGGGAAAACTGGGGCATCGGGAACAGACGAGGACGGGCATGCGAATCCTGCTGATAGAGGACGACACGGTTCTTGGCGCCGCGGTGCGCGACCAGATCGCGGCCGACGGCCGGTCGGTGGACTGGGTGAAGCGGCTTGACGCGGCGGGCGATGCACTTCGCGCGGCGCCCTTCGACCTGATCCTGCTCGACCTCATGCTGCCCGACGGGCGCGGTATCGGATTTCTCAAGGCCCTGCGCGCCCGGGGCGACGTGACGCCGGTTATCGTGCTGACCGCGCTCGACCAGGTATCCGACCGCATCGAGGGGTTGAACGCGGGCGCCGACGACTACCTCGTCAAACCCTTCGACCTGGCGGAACTGTCGGCGCGCATCGGCTCCGTCGCGCGGCGCTACAGCGGCAACCCGAACCCCATCGTCACCCTCGGCCCGCTGGTGATCGACCTTGCCGCGCACAGCATCCACCGCGAGGGCCGGCCGGTGGTGCTGACCGCCCGCGAATGGGAACTGTTCGAGGCGCTGCTGGCCCGGCCCGGGCAATTGCTGTCCAAGCCGCAACTGGAAGAAAAGCTCTATGCCTTCGATGCGGAAGTGGAAAGCAACACGATCGAGGTCCATGTCAGCCGGCTGCGCAAGAAGCTGGGCAGCGGCATCATCGAGACGGAGCGCGGCATGGGCTACAGGCTGGGCCGACCATGAAATGGCCCGCAAGCCTCCGGGCCCGGCTCGGCCTGTCCGTCGGGCTGGTGCTGACGGTGCTGTGGCTGCTGGCCGCGACGGGCACTGCGCTGATCGTGCGCGGCGAAATGGACGAGGTCTTCGACAGCGCCCTGCGCGAAACCGCCGAACGCATCCTGCCCCTCGCCGTGACCGATATCGTGGGCCGGGAAGATCCCGTGGGCACACAGCGGCTGGCCTCGATCCGGGACATCGACGAATTCTTCACCTATGTCGTCCGCGACGCCGAGGGGCGCATCCTGCTGCAATCGCATGGCGCTCTGCCCGAGGACTTCCCCGCCTATGACGGGCCGGGATTCGCCCAGACCGAAACCCACCGGCTCTATAGCGACGCGGCGGTTCAGGGGACGATCCGCATCACCGTGGCCGAACCTCTGGCCCATCGCGCGGCGGTCGCCCGCGAGATCCGGATGGGCCTTGGCCTGCCGCTGCTGGTTCTGTTGCCGGTCGCACTGGTGGCGATCACGCTTGCAGTGCGCTTCAGCCTCGGTCCCCTGAACCGATTCCGCAGGCATCTCGAAACCCGGGGCGCGCGCGATTTGTCCCAGGTTCCCGCCGACGATCTGCCCGCGGAACTTGCCCCGCTTGCCGGAACGCTGAACGGGCTTCTGGCGGGTCTGCGTGACGCTTTCGAGGCCGAGCGAAGCTTCGCGGCCAACGCCGCGCATGAACTGCGCACTCCCCTTGCAGGAGCGATCGCCCAGGCGCAGCGGCTGAGCCGGGAAAGCCACGACCCCGCCGCGGTGCAGCGCGCGCAGGATATAGAACAGACGCTGAAGCGCCTGACGCGACGCACCGAGCGGCTGATGCAACTGGCGCGCGCCGAAGGCAGGCGGCTGCGTTCGGATGACGCGCATGACGCAAGGACAGCCCTGCGCATCGTGGTGGAGGACATGCAGCGCAGCCCCGCGGCGCCCGCACTGGTGCTCGACCTGCCGAAGGATCCGGTGCCCACGACCCTTGATGCCGACGCTCTTGGCATCGTCTGCCGCAACCTCGTGGACAATGCGCTGCGCCACGGGGACCAGTATGAAGCGGTCGGCGTAACCCTGACTGCGGGGGGCGATCTGGTGGTGTCGAATGCCGGGCCGGTTGTGGACCCCGACCGGCTCGCCCAGTTGACCGAGAGGTTCCAGCGTGCCGCTCCGGCGGCGCAGGGCAGCGGACTCGGACTTTATATCGTCGCCTGCATCGCGGTGCGGAGCGGACACAGCCTGTCCCTCGCGTCGCCGCGCCCGGGGGCGGCCGACGGGTTCGAGGTGAGATTCCGGCTGGCCGACCCGGAGGATGGGGAACAAAAAGAGGTTGGGTCTGTGACCGTGGCGGGTTAACCTTGTTGAAACACAAGGCGGGCATCATCGCCGGGCATGAGCAGGACGATTCCATGAGCGATATTCCACGGCGCGCCCCGAACGGGGGGCCGGTTGCGGATGACGGGCTGACCGCGGCGCTGCCGCCGGGAACCGAGATCCTGACCCTGGCCGGGGCCCTGCCGGTCGAGGCGCTCTACCCCGGTGACCGGATCATCACCCGCGATGCCGGGGCACAGAGTGTGAGATCAAGAAAAACAGAGCGATTACGATCGATACTCGGTCGCGCGTTCCTCGCATGTCATGTGTTCGTCCTCGATTTCTTGAAGCAGTGGCTGTCTGTTAGTCCGGTGCCGTGCAATCAGCTTTTTTTGACGCGTCCCTGATGGAATATGCCGTGCAGGCCGCGGATCATGGGACTGATCTTTAAGCTCGGGAAAGATACTCAAAATCTCTTCTCGTGCATCAGAGCTAAGAGCTATTAGGGCTTGCGGACCCGTATAGAGACTTTCTGATTGGGCACCTTCTGCGAAGATGATCTCATGCTGATTCAATAATATGTGGAAGTACTCCACCCACTCGATCTTTGTGTCGATGTAGATACCCGGGAGCGAAGTTAGCTTGATCGCAGGAATGAGTACCTCGGCACATCCGAACATCCGTCGGGCGATCGCTGAGCGAACCAGCATTCGGTGCTGCGGCGAGACGAGCAAGTCCCGCCAGGGGAGACCCTGACCAAGTGCTCCGGCAGTGATCCGAACCGGCCGGAGTTTGGGTGCGCGCTTAAGCTCGTCCAGTCCGAGTAGGTTTCGGCCGATCCACCGAACCTTTTCGATCTCGCCCTCAGCTGTTGCGATACCTCGTCCTACAGCAATCTCTTCAATAGCTGTCCAGCCCGTATCGGTCAGAACGAGCGTGCCCCTGGTCAGGCAAATGACATCGGTGACATCCGCTTCGAACGTATTCGAAAGCCCCGCCTTTAGGATGGTGACATCCTGCCCAATTATAAAAGTGGTTGTTCCGTCAGTGGCATAGAGCTGTCCGGATGAACCGTTACCATCGAAAAGGTAGTTTGACGATCCGGTATCATTACCTCCCCCGCTGATAGCGGCATCCCATTCAACTCCGGACACAAAGCCATCATTATTGGCATCATCCACGGTAACGGTGACTGGGTTTGTGTTAACGGCAACAACACTCCAGGTTAATCCTGATTTCGATATCGTAGCACATGTGCCCGGTGGAAATGTAAGAGTTATAAGCGCCACTATTTCTTACCCTAGCTTTCGAAAACGCATTCAACCAAATCTGCCATCGTGGTCTCACTTTGTTGAAATCGTGGGTATTGATGGCTACCCCCATATGTTCTGTCCCCTGAAAACTGCTACGTGGGTTGTTAACAGCGACGAACTTCTGCACTGCTCAGCGTTCTGAATTCGAATGCAGGCCATTCCACACTGACAAAGCGCAACAGGCTCTCGACGAATCCAGTCGTTTGAGTGATGGCTGTGCCGAGAAAGACCAAGATGAAAAGTCGCCTCTGAATCGTAGCAAAGCTGGAGGTTAGCAGGAGACTGAAGTTGTCTATCTGTATGGCAAGCCAGCTCACCTCGGGATCAAGCCAAACTTTCAACCTGCAACTGCGCTTGAGTACTGCGTTGTTGGAGGACCGGTTTCTGACCTTACAGGATATGGATATAGTCTTGCTCATGTAATCCTGCAATCATCCCGAGTATCCAAAAAAAATTCCGTGCGAGATTTGGCATCAGAGCCGCTTAGGTCAATTAGAAAATCGAGTATTTCTCGATTCTTCATGTGCCGCGGTACACACAAAGCCTCAGCGGTTGTCACATCAATTTCATCCAAGACTTCAGCAAGTAAAAGCGCGCTGCGGCCGATTGGTTTGTTTGTTGTAAATTTGGTGGATTGCCGTCGTTGGCGATAGGCTTCAACTTCTGAGTACATTCTGCCAATTCCAGCCTTGGGATTCTGAATTTGAAGTTCCTTCTGCCACTCATCAAGACGTTCTCCGAGTTCCTCCAATCGGCTGAAATATGCATTACTCACAGAATGGAAAGGAAATCCAGAAAAGCATCTTGAGCTACAGTATTCCCCTTGCTTATTTAAGTGCGCAGCATGTGATGCCCATAAGATGTGGAACTTGGACGACAACAATGACAGAAGAGCGGCGCTCTCTGATGCTATTGCCACAACCCTCGCATCTGGCAGTGTTGATGCATCGACGAACTGGAATGCTCGATGTTTCATCTTCTCAGCAGTGACTATGTATCTTTTTTTCCCTGTTATAGCCTCACGGAGTTTCGGTCGAGGATCTGAATGCAACCACCAACTATTAACAGGACTTCTACGAGAGCGAACATCTCTTTCCGGCTTCACCGTTCTGAATAGGTGCCAATATATTCTAGGAAACCGATACTGAACTTCAGCTTCAGTTAGCCCAAATAAATCTATTACCCATCTACCTTGAGGGTGCTTAATAATATCTGGAGCTGAGCAAAACGGGCGGATGTGCTTTCGTGATTCGGCCCTCATCTGCCGCAGTTCATAAGCCTCACTTCTAGAGAGGACGAATCCATCTCCCTGAAGATGGACGCCCTTGCAAGCAAGAACATCCATTCCGGCAAACACAGCGCACGCTCTTCTAGATTCACCCTCACAGGAGTTGGCGATACCTGACCCGATCGCATTATTAGTTTCTGATGGCATCTCTGCCGCCTTTTTATTCGCCTAATTCCTGTGATGCGTTGCATCTAGAACTGGAGACTTAAAGTAACTTTAGGGCGGAAACTCTGACAACGGCCGAGGGCGCGTTGGGTAACACATCATGGTCCTTGTAGCTGGCGAAGTTCATGGCATTGGGCAACAGATGGACGATGCAGGTCTGGATCCGGGTCCGTGGAAGTGCCGCCTCGATGGCCTGCGGAAAGCCCTTCAGCCCGTCCGCGAGGGCGATCAGGATGCCCTGGACGCCCCGGTTGCGCAGGGCGCTGATAACCTTGGCCCAGAACTTGGCGCCCTCATTGGCCTGAAACCACAGGCCCAGAACGTCGCGTGTGCCATCTGGCAAAACCGCGAGGGCCCCGAAGACCGCCTTGTTCGAGACCGCCCCATTGCTGCGGATATTGACCCGGATCGCGTCCATGAAGGCGATCGGATAGCAGGGTTCCAGAGGGCGGATCTGCCAGGCGGTGACCTCCTCCATCACGGCGTCGGTGATCGCGGAAATCAGGCCGGGCGAGGCCTCGACGCCATAGATTCCCTCGATATGGCCCCGGGTCTCGCGGGTGGCCATGCCGCGGGCATACATGCTGACGATCTTGCGGTCGAACTCGGGAAAGCGGCGCTGATACTCGGCGATAAGCAGCGGATCGAAGGTGCCGTTCCGGTCGCGGGGGATGTCCAGAAAAACTTTGCCGCTGTCGGTGATCACAGTCTTCTGGCTACGCCCGTTGCAGTGATTGGGGTGCTGGATCCGGCCCTCAGGCGCTTCCTCCGTGCGCTCTTCATGGAGATGGACATCCATCTCCGTGCTCAGCGCACGTTCCGCTAGCGCCTTGGTCAGTTCTGCTAGGATGCTGGTCTTGCCAAACAGGTCACCGGGTGAACGCCCTTCCATCAGGCGGTCCTGCAAGTCTTTATTGAGGCTCATACGTGGGTCTCCTCTTCGAGCAGTTACCACGTCAGCGCAAAAAATTCAGGATAGTCCATCAGCTAGTGGTAGCCGTGGGTACAACCAGGCCGCGATTTCCCGTCGAGAGCTTCCTAAGTGCTATTTCGCGCGGTTCGTCCAATACGATTCGCCCGTTATGAAGCACAAGAACCCTATTAACCTGTGAGAGTATTCTAGGACGATGTGTCGCGACTATGCACGTCCTTCCCTCAATCCACTTACCAATTCTCTCGACAACGACTGACTCAATACTTTGATCCATCGCAGAAGTTGGTTCATCTAGCAAAATAATTGAAGGATCCTGCAGGATGATCCTAGCAAGCCCAATTGACTGTCTCTGACCCATTGATAGGCCATCGCCTCCATCCAAGATCTCGAGATCAAGCCCCTCAGGATGTTGACGAATAAAATCACCAAGCCCAACAAATGATAAGGCATCCAGCAAGCTCACATCATCGTGTGCAGACCTATACCCAATCAGGTTTTCCCTAAGCGAACCTCTATAAAGTTTAACATCTTGAGAGAGATATCCGATGCTTCCTCTTATATCTTTCGTAGAGATCTGTCTTGCATCTATTCCATCTATTAGAACTCTACCATCAATTGGCTCGTGAATCTTGCCAATAAGCTTTAGAAGCGTAGATTTTCCTGATCCATTTGCCCCCATAAGGGCAACCCTATCCCCGCAAGGCACTTTGAGATTGTCTACAGTCAAGGCCAAAATCTTTGTATTGGGGAACGCGAATCTGACCTGATCCAATTCTACACTATCGCCGAGACGACTTTTTCGAACATACTGCTTGTCTGGTTGTTCGTCTTGCGTGGAATTCATGACAGTGTCTAACGCAGAAAGTGCAATCTTCATATTCTGCCATCGAAGTAGAATCTGAGAGAATTGTGTGAATGGAGCCAACGTTCGCGATGAGAGAATGCTAATTGCAAGGATTGCGCCAACGGAAAGCTCCCCAGCAAAAACCATGTAAACCCCGGCTATTATTGCAGCAACATAAGTAACTTGCTGCATTGAGCCCCCCCATTGATTCAGAATCGTCCCCAAATTGCGTTGAATACTGGTCTTTTCTGAATTAAGCTCCAGAATCTCTTCCCATTGACGCTGGAAAAAGCCCTCCATTCGATTAACCTTTATTGACTCCAAGCTATAGCTAACTTCGGTCATCAATCGAGATGCTGCTGAAATACCGCCCATATTTTCCGATGAGATCTCAGCCATCCTCTTGCGAAAAACGATGCTTGGAATAATAATGAGGATTGATCCAGCTATGACGACCCAGACAACGTTGCCGGCTATAAAGTAAATAAGAGCAAGAAAGACAAAGGCAAACGGTAGATCCGATACTACTCCAACGCAGGCCGAAGTGAAGAACTCTCTGATAGATGAAAATTCTCTCACGATACTAACAATTGCGCCAGGAGATGCAGGACGACTGTCCAACTTCATTCCAATCACTCTGGAAAATACATCTTGCGAAATTTCGAGTTCCGAACTTCGGCCAAGTCGGTCAATCAGCTTTGAGCGAGAAATTCTTAAAACGGCCTCAAAAAGAATTGCCATCCCGACCCCACCAGCCAAGACCCACAAAGTAGCTTCAGACTGCCCGGGAATAACTCTGTCGTATACCTGCATTGCGAAAAGGGATGTTACGACCGCTAAAACGTTAGCGAACAGTGAGGATATGAAAATATCAAAGAGTGTCGATTTCTTCAGTACCAGACGTCCCCAGAACCAATGCTTTGGCGCTGGCTGCGACACATGTTTTTTCTGCAGTTGATCTACTGTTGCGCGAAGTGAAAAAGCGCGTCCGCTGAACCGTCCCAGAAAGAACTCCTCGGACACGGCTCTGAATGTTTCTGGACGTTCTGGATCGAGGACATATAGGCTTTCACCGTTTTTCTCAATAACCACAAGGTACTCATCTTCGCCGAACGCGACACAGCAGGGCAAGTCATGTTCACTAATGGTTTTTGCTTGAAACCAGACAGGAAGATATCCAACTCGCCTCGTTGCTCTCTCCAGCAAATCAGTGGTTAATCCACTGTCTTTGATGGGCAGCCCGTCTGTCAGATCCTGGACGGAGACCGGAACATCAAGAACTGAGAAGTATGCGACTGTTGCCGCCTCAAGAGACTGAAATGGAAACTTGAATGACAAAATCGTCGCATCATTGTTGGACAAGATTACTCTCCTATCTCGGCGTTGATCGTTGGTGTGACGGACGAAACATTTTCCGTGTCGTTGAATCTCTTGCCGTTAGGCTTCACTTGAAACAAAAGTGGCCCCTTTTCCTCGAAGTGTGAGGAAAGGGGCCAAGTTGGGCTCCGTGAGTAAAGCCCGCATCAGTTGGGCAACCTGCTCCCTCGATCCGTTCAATTGCGAAGGTGGAGTTCCTCTCGGCCGATAGATTCAGGCACTGATGCATCATAACGACCCCATCCCATGCTGCCACCGGGAAGGGGTCGTTGTTCATGCTGCCATCGTTAGACAACAGACATCGGCAGCGTGTCGAAATACAGATCGCTCAATGTGTCAATCTGTGCGTCGGTCACGCCAGCAGTATTAGATGCGACATCCGAGATGACGTTTCCGAAGTCATCGGTGAGCTGTTTAACAGGGCTGTCCGTGCTCTCCTCCTGCGCTGCCTCGATCAGGTTCCCGAAGTCATCCAGAATTCCGGTATCGTCTTCGTCGTCCAGATCAATGATAAGATCGCTCAACACACCCAGATTATCAGAGACAACCGGATCGCCGTCATGCGACGCGCTCACCATTTCATTCGTCCCGATATACAGGAACGCCGCGTCCTGGATCACGATGGTCGAACCGTCCGCCAGCGTCGCGGTAGAGCTCCCCTGAACATGGACGTTATCGGTCGGGTTGGAACTCACGCCATCGCCGTAAAGGTCGATCTCGACGATCCCCAGGTCGCTCAGCAACCGCATCTCGCCATCGTCCAGCATCCCGTCCTGATCCACGTCCTGCCAGACGCCGAACTCGGCGAACCGTTCGTCCTCGGCATTGAACAGGCCATCCTGGTTGCTGTCGAAATCCTGACGCAACCCGGCAAGGTCAGATCCCGTATCCTGGCCGAAGATGTACTGACCGCTGTCATGCAGCTGCCCGTCCCCTTCGCGGTCCCAGAACAGCACGCCGTCATTCCCAGCAACCCATCCGGTTTCGTCAATCTCGCCATCGCCATTCACATCAAACCGTGCGGTGCTGTAAGCCACCTGCCCGTCCCCGTCCATGTCGATCGCTACGGGCGTGGCCACCTCCACCACCTCCAGCGCCACAAATCTAGACCATGCGTCGTTTGTGCTGTTCGTGGCGCCGGTGGTAAGGCTCAGAGCAGCATGCACCTCTGAACCCGTCGACGATGCTGACCAAAACACGGCCGATGGCCAGCCGGCGGGGATACCATTGGTAGTGAACCCTATATTGAGTTCGTCCCAGATATCCAGAAGGCCCGTATAACCAGGATTGTTATCCGCTTCATACCCACCAATACTCGTCGTGGTCCCCTCCACATGGCTCGGATCCCCAAGTTCGGGCAACCGCAATGTAATGATCTGACCTGAACTATTGGTCACTATCACGGTACTGCTCGAATTGGTCGTATCTGCGCCTCCGTTGAAGAGAGCGTCGAGTTCGTTGTGAGTTGCTAAATCAGGGTCTGAACCGTCACTAATCCCGGAAGATCCTCCCGAATTATCTCTGTCCCAGTAGTAATACGTCCGCCCACTGACCGTCACAGGGTTGATCAGCTGGCCGCCGAAGGCTGTGCCCTCCAAGCTCAGCTCCGCTGGCGGCCCCGTATCGATCGTCACAGAGATCACGTTGCTCGGGGCCGTGTTCCCCGCCGCATCCGTCACCTGCGCACGGAACTGGTACGACCCGTCCGCGATCCCCGCCTGCGCTGCCGTCGTCGGCACCCAGTTCGTGCCGCCATCCGTCGACACTTCATAGGCAACCGTCGCACCGGCCTCCTGGCCGGTCAGAGACAGATCGAACGTGTTGTCATTGGTGATCCCGTCACCCGCAACACCGCTGTCAACAAGGTTCGCAAAGGAAAGCGTCCCCGCAACCGCCCCCGTGTCGATCGTGATCGGCAGGATGCCGCTCGGATCGCTCTCGTTGCCGGCAGCGTCTGTCAGCGTATAGGTGAAGTCATGCGCCCCATCCGCCAGCGGTGCGTCGGGCGTCAGCGTCCCGGCCACAGGGTCATAGGTCGCCGCAACGGCAACACCGTCCACATAGAGCGTCGGCGTATCCGTCAGGCCGGCGCCGATGTTGATCCCAGGCTGGCTGTCATCCGTCGTCGCCGCCGTGCTCGCAGGATCGATGATCGCACCGACATTGTCCGCATAGCTCGTCGGCGCCGCGGGTGCCGCAGGCGCCCCCGTGTCGATCGTGATCGGCAGGATGCCGCTCGGATCGCTCTCGTTGCCGGCAGCGTCTGTCAGCGTATAGG
>NZ_JASHJX010000089.1 GCF_030732985.1 Nioella sp. MMSF_3534 | reverse complement strand
CATCGCCCCCTGCCCCGTCTTCCCCGGAACCGGACTCATCGTCCTCCGCATCGGTGTCATCGTCCTGCGCAGCGCTCGACCCGCCGGTCCAGCCGCCGGATCCCGCTGTTCCGTCGGAATCACCTGCGCCCTGATCCTGCCCGCCCGTGTTGAACGAGGTCACGATGATGGAATTGCCGTCCAGATGATCCGCCGTGTCGCGCGATGCGTCCGCAACGCCGGAAATGATTTCGCCCGAAACGACCAGCGCAAGGGCCACGGTCAAGAAAACCAGCGGCACCATGTCTACGGTCACGGCCCCGCCTTCATTCCTGACAAACTGCTTCACACGACGCATGATCCGAGCCACTGAACGCTGAAATGGACTTGTAGCGTCGAACTTACCCGCCTAACCGGGCACAAAATGCGGCGCTCCGATGGTCATTCCGTGCCAGGACGCTCAATGACGCTCAATCCGGGCTTGGCCGCGCGGACAGGACACCCCCGGGCCGTCAGCAGCCGAATCCCCCTTGATCCCCTGCCGCAACCGTCTATAAGACGGGCTTCCTCCGCCGTTGCCTATGCACCGGCGTGGTCTCTCGTGGTCCGGGGGGCGGAGGACAACGCCCCGGCCTTTGAAACACGCCTTGAAACAAGACTGGAGATGACATGCCTCTCTACGAGCATGTGATGATCGCGCGTCAGGACCTGTCCAACGCGCAGGCCGAAGGGCTCATCGAACATTTTGGCGCAATCCTGTCGGACAATGGCGGCTCTGTCGTCGGCTCCGAATACTGGGGCGTCAAGACCATGGCCTACAAGATCAACAAGAACCGCAAGGGTCACTATGCCTTCCTGCGCACCGACGCCCCGTCGGCCGCCGTTCAGGAAATGGAACGCCTGATGCGCCTGCATGACGACGTGATGCGCGTCCTGACCGTCAAGGTCGACGCCCATGACGAGGGCCCCTCGGCCCAGATGCAGAAGCGGGACGACCGTGACGGTCGCCGCGAGCGCCGCTAACCCATAGGGAAGGACTTTCAAAATGGCCGCAAAACCGTTTTTCCGCCGCCGCAAGACCGACCCGTTCGCGGGCGAGAACGCGCCGAAGATCGACTACAAGGACACCCGTCTGCTGCAGCGCTACATCTCTGAGCGTGGCAAGATCGTGCCGTCCCGTATCACCGCCGTTGGGGCGAAGAACCAGCGTAAACTGGCCCGCGCCATCAAGCGCGCCCGGTTCCTGGCGCTGCTGCCCTACGCCGTCAAGTAAGGAGAGCTGACCAATGGACGTTATCCTTCTGGAACGCGTGGCCAAGCTTGGTCAGATGGGCGATGTAGTATCCGTCAAGGAAGGCTACGCGCGCAACTACCTGCTGCCGCAGCGCAAGGCGCTCCGCGCCAACCAAAGCAACATCGATGCTTTCGAAGCCCAGAAAGCGCAGCTCGAAGCGCGCAACCTGGAAACCAAGGCGGAAGCCGAGGATCTGGCCGGCCGCCTTGGTGGTCAGCAGTTCATCGTGATCCGCTCGGCCTCTGATTCCGGCGCGCTTTACGGCTCCGTCACCACCCGTGACGCTGCCGATGCCGCCACCGAGGCCGGCTTCTCGCTCGATCGCAAGCAGGTCGCCCTGACCCGCCCGATCAAGGAACTGGGTCTGCACACCGTTCTGGTGAACCTGCACCCCGAGGTCGAGGTCGAGATCGAACTGAACGTGGCCCGCTCGGTCGAGGAAGCCGAACTTCAGGCCTCCGGCAAGTCGATCCAGGAACTGGCTGCCGAAGCGGAAGCCGCTGCCGAGTTCGAGATTGCCGAGCTGTTCGACGATATCGGCTCTGCCGCCCTGGACGATGACGCGGGCGACGCAGCCCCCGCCACCGAAGAATCGGAAGACGGCTCGGAAGAAGCCTGATCCGTCTCCCCTTCGGGGACAGTGATGACCGCGCCCTTCGGGGCGCGGTTTTTTTGTGCCGGACGCGGCAAAGAAAAAGGCCCGCTCCTTTCGGGGCGGACCTTTCGATGTGATGTGGCCGCGTGGGCTTATTTTCCGTCGTCCACCGGAGCCGGTGCCGGAGCGGGCGCAGGTGCAGGTGCAGGCGCGGGGGCCGGGGCCGGTGCCGGAGCAGGCGCAGGTGCCGGAGCGGGTGCCGGTGCCGGTGCAGGGGCAGGTGCAGGTGCAGGGGCCGGAGCGGGCGCAGGTGCAGGTGCCGGTGCAGGCGCCGGAGCGGGCGCAGGTGCAGGCGCGGGTGCAGGCGCGGGTGCAGGTGCAGGTGCAGGTGCCGGAGCGGGCGCAGGGGCCGGTGCGGGCGCAGGGGCCGGTGCAGGCGTATCGGCCGGGGCAAAGCCGCCACCCGGTGCGGGGGCAGCGCCGCCTGCGACGGGCATCGTCTGGATGGTCAGCTGAGCGTTACAGCTGTTGCCGCCATAGGTCCCGACCCAGACATCCACGCGGCCATTGAGATTTTCAGCACCGGACACGGTCATGCGCGGATCGAGGTTGCCGTTGGAATCGTCGTCAAAGAGCCAGGTGGTGTTGACGGTGTTGACCAGCAGAGTGGCGTCGCATTCGGACACGACGCTCATGTCCAGCGCGTAATTGTCCATGCCACTCAGGATCAGCGAATAGGTGGGCACGGCATTGGCATAGCCCAGACCGGGCAGGCCACAGGCCTGGACCGAGAACTGGCCGCCCGCGATCGTCGGGGCGGTCTGCGGCGTGGTCAGCATGTCGCCGGTGAATTCATAGGACGGGCCGGGCTGCATGAAGCTGGGGCAAGCCAGCGCAGCGGCGCTTCCAGCGAGCAGGATGGCGGCAGAGGTCAGCAGGGTTTTCATGTCGGGAAACTCCCATATCGGCAGTGAACGGGGCTTGGGAAAATGGCCGGGCGTCGAACGGGGCGCGGGCCAGGGAAAGCGGAAAGGCCGCAGCGGGACGGCCTTTCCAATCTCAATTCAGAGGAGAGCCTGGATCAGTTGTACCAGGTTTCCATTTCCAGCGTGGCCGAGCAGGTCGAGGGACCGTAGGTGCCAACCCACACATCGATGCGGCCCTGGGTGTTGGACGTGCCGTAGAGGTTGATGCGGGGGTTCGGGTAGCCGCCGGAATCATCGTCGAAGAACCAGGAGGCGTTGGCCGAGTTCACCAGCAGGACGGTGTCACAGGCTGCCTGGGACACTTCGATCTCCAGACGGCCATAAGGCGCCATGCCCGAGGTGTAGAACGAGAAGTCGGGCTGCGAGATCACGTAGCCGGTGTGGTTGAACCCGCAGTTGCGGAGGTACTGGCCACCGCCGGCGATCACGCCGTAGGAGCGGGGGGTGTACAGGTACTGACCGGTCACCGAGAAGGACTGGCGGCCCTGGGTGATGGTCGGACACGCCGAGGCGGCTGCCGTCAGCGAGATCAATACAAGGAAAGCTGAAAGAATGGTGCGCATCTGGATAACTCCTTAATTTGTCATGCACAGTCTGTATAGATCAGTCTTAGTGTCGTGTCTACACTTTTTTTGCCGATCCGGTGATTTTTTTGTCAGCCATCGGTTTCGAGGATCAGATCCCCATAGCATGTCTGCCCGTCATAGCTGCCAACCCAGATATCCACGCGCCCGTTCAACAGTGCCGATCCGCGCAGGTTGATCTCTGGATTGTGGCCGTAAGGGCCGTCATCGTTATAGTGCCAGCTCCCGTCCGCAGCATTTACCAGCAGGACGGAATCGCAGGGGGCCTCGACCCGAATCTCCAGCGGGTAGTGATCCATTCGGGCCAGGCGGAAGGACATGGTCGGCGCGGCAGAAACGTATCCGGGATACTGAATGCCGCAGCTTGCCAATGCATAGTCGGTGCCGACCTGCACGCTGTATTCGCGCGCGCGGGTCAGGATATCGCCGGTATAGCCGTAATCCACATCGCCCCCCATTCGATAATCCGGACAGGCTTGCGCGGCAGCGGCGGCGGCAAGCGTCAGGGTTGCGGCTAGAAAAAGAGGTTTCATCGTCAATCTCCGGGTATGGCAGGCAATAATTGCCCCGGTGTGTCTGTCTGCCCCGATCTGCATGAAAACCGCGTCGGAGCCCTGAGGGGGAAAGGGCCACCCCGAAAGGTGGCCCCTGCCCTTATCTGTGCCTGGTCTTAGTTGTACCAGGTCTCCAGCTCGACCACCGCCGGGCAGGAGGTCCCGTTATAGGTACCCACCCACAGATCGAGACGACCGTTCAGAGCACCCGAGGACGGGATGTTCAGCTCGGGCTGCAGGTTGCCGCGGCTGTCATCGTCGAAATACCAGGTGGTGTTCGGCGTGTTCACCAGAAGCGTGGTGTCACAGGAGGCGCTGGTCACTTCGATCTCGAGGCGGCCATAGCTTTCCATACCGGACAGCATGAACGAGTAGTGCGGGTTGGTGTTGGCATAGCCACGACCACCCACGCCACAGGACGAGATGTTGGTGCTGCCACCGGCCTGCACGTTGTAGCTCGTGGGGCTGTAGAGCTGCTGGCCGGTGATGTAGATCATCTGACCGGGCTGCTGCCAGGACGGGCATCCGCCAGCGGGTGCGGGCGTCGGGGTCGGCGTCGGCGCAGGGGCCGGAGTCGCGGCGTTGTGCCAGGTCTCCAGTTCCACCACGGCCGGGCAGGACGTGCCGCTATAGGTGCCCACCCACAGATCCAGACGACCATTGAGCGACGCCGAGGACGGGATGTTCAGCAGCGGCTGCAGGTTGCCCCGGCTGTCATCGTCGAAATACCAGGTGGTATCCGGCGTGTTCACCAGAAGCGTGGTGTCACAGGACGCGCTGGTCACTTCGATTTCCAGACGGCCATAGTTCTCCATCCCGGACAGCATGTAGGAATAATGCGGGGTCGGGTTGGCATAGCCACGACCACCCACGCCACAGGACGAGATGTTCGTGTTGCCACCGGCCTGCACGTTGTAGCTGGTCGGGCTGTAGAGCTGCTGGCCGGTGATGTAGACCATCTGGCCGGGCTGCGCCCAGGTCGGGCATCCACCAGCGGGCTGCGGGGCCGGTGCGGGCGTCGGGGTCGGTGCCGGAGCGGGGGCAGGTGCCGGAGTCGCGGCGTTGTGCCAGGTTTCCAGCTCAACCGTGGCCGGGCAGGAGTTGCCATTATAGGTGCCCACCCACAGATCCAGACGACCATTGAGCGACGCCGAGGACGGGATGTTCAGCAGCGGCTGCAGGTTGCCCCGGCTGTCATCGTCGAAATACCAGGTGGTATCCGGCGTGTTCACCAGCAGAGTGGTGTCACAGGACGCGCTGGTCACTTCGATCTCGAGGCGGCCATAGTTCTCCATCCCCGACAGCATGTAGGAATAATGCGGGGTCGGGTTGGCATAGCCACGACCACCCACGCCACAGGACGAGATGTTCGTGTT
>NZ_JASHJX010000088.1 GCF_030732985.1 Nioella sp. MMSF_3534 | reverse complement strand
CCCCCCCCCCCCCCCCCCCCCCCCCCCCCCCCCCCCCCCCCCCCCCCCGGGTCGACGCCGAAGGCGGCGAAACCCCTAGTTTTCCTGCGCTGCCCGCGCCGCCTCGATCGCCCGCCAGGCCTGCACATTCTCATTGTGCTCGGCCAGGCTCGTCGCGAAGGCATGGCCCCCCGATCCATCCGCCACGAAGAACAGATAGTCCGTGCTGGCCGGGTTCACCGCCGCCTCGATCGCCGCGCGACCGGGGTTCGCAATCGGCGTCGGCGGCAGCCCGTCGATGCGATAGGTGTTCCACGGGTTGTTGTCATTGATCAGCTCGCTTTGCCGAATCCCCCGGCCCAGGAAGCCCCGCCCCTCGGATTCGCCGTAGATGATCGTCGGGTCGGTCTGCAGCCGCATCCCCGCCTCAAGCCGGTTCACGAAGACCCCCGCGATCTCGCCGCGTTCATCGGCCACCCCGGTTTCCTTCTCGATGAGCGAGGCCATGATCAGCGCCTCCTCGACCGTGTCATAGGGCAGGTTCTCGGCCCGCCCGGCCCAGGCCGCCAGCAGGATACCGGTCTGCGCATCGGCCATATCGGTCAGCATCTCGGAAATCAGGGTGCCGCGCGACACCTCGTAAGTATCGGGCGCCAGCGTGCCCTCGGCGGGCAGCTCAACCACGTCATCCTCCAGGAAATCCGCACCGCGCAACCCTTCCACGATCTGCCAGACGGTCAGCCCTTCCGGCACCGACACCCGGTAGACAATCGGCGTCCCCGCCTCGACCAGCGCCACATAGTCCGCAGGCAGCTCCGCGCCGCCCTCGAAGGTCGCCAGTTCCACCTGCTCGCCCGTGCCCGGCACCCGTTCGCGCAGCCGCATCTCGCCGCCGCCCGCGCCGCCACGGATCACATAGGTGGCCGTATAGCGGAAGGTGGACGGCCCGCCGGAAGACAGGATCTCCATCACCTCATCCATCGACACGCCCGCAGGAATTTCATAGTTCCCGAAGCGCAGATCCTCGGCCCGCTCCGTATAGCGCGCCCCAAGCCGGAAGATGGTCGCGCTGGAGATCACCCCCGCCGCTTCCAGGTTTTCCGAGACCGACGCCAGACTCTCGCCCCGCGACACCTCGAAATAGGTCGGTTCCGCCAACGGTCCCGCAGTGGTGAACTGCCGCTGCCCCCAGGCCACGGCCCCCGCGAATGCGATGAAACCGACGATGAGCAGGCTCATCCCGTTGGCAGCGACATGTTTCCACATCAGTCGGTGACCTTACCCATAACGAGCGACGCGTTGGTGCCGCCAAAGCCGAAGCTGTTGGACAGCGCCACGTTGATCTCGCGCTCATGCTTGGCATTTGCGGCGAGGTTCAATTTGGGCTCGACCGCCGGGTTGTCCAGGTTGATCGTCGGCGGTGCCACCTGATCACGGATCGCGAGGATCGAGAAAATGGCCTCGATCGCACCCGCAGCCCCCAGAAGATGCCCGACGGAGGATTTGGTCGAGGACATGGTGGCAAGCCCCGCCTTATCGCCCAACAGACGCTCCACCGCGCCCAGTTCGATCGTGTCAGCCATGGTCGAGGTACCATGAGCGTTGATGTAATCCACCGCGTCGGGCGTCAGGCCCGCGCGCTTCAGCGCCGCTTCCATCGCGCGATAGCCCCCATCGCCATCCTCGGACGGCGCAGTGATATGATAGGCATCGCCCGACAGGCCGTAGCCCAAGATCTCGGCGTAGATCTTCGCGCCGCGCGCCTTGGCGTGCTCGTAATCCTCCAGCACCACAACACCTGCGCCCTCACCCATGACGAACCCATCGCGGTCGGCATCATAAGGGCGGCTGGCCGCCTTGGGATCGTCCGCGCGCTTGGTGGACAGGGCCTTGCAGGCGTTGAAGCCAGCGATACCGATTTCGCAGATCGCAGCCTCGGCCCCGCCCGCAATCATCACGTCAGCATCGCCCCACTGAATGAGCCGCGCCGCGTCGCCAATCGCGTGGGCGCCGGTGGAACAGGCCGTGACAACCGCGTGGTTCGGCCCTTTGAAGCCATAGCGGATAGAAACCTGACCCGAGATCAGGTTGATCAGCGAGCCGGGGATAAAGAAAGGCGACACCCGGCGCGGGCCCTTTTCTTTTAGAAGAATGGCCGTGTCGGCAATCGACGAGAGGCCACCAATGCCGGACCCGATCAGAACGCCGGTGCGCAGGCGGCTCTCCTCGTCCTCGGGCATCCAGCCCGCGTCCGTCACGGCCTGCGCAGCGGCGGCCATGCCGAACAGGATGAAATCATCGACCTTGCGCCGTTCCTTGGGCGCCATCCAGTCATCGGGGTTGAAGGTCCCGTCAGAGCCATCGCCGAGCGGCACTTCGCAGGCATAGTTGGTGGCCAGATGCGAGGCATCGAAGCGCTGGATCGTCCCTGCCCCTGATTCCCCGGCCAACAGGCGGCTCCAGGTTTCCTCGATACCAGAGGCCAGGGGGGACACGATCCCCAGACCCGTGACAACAACTCGACGCATATTCCTGCCCCTTCCGGATGAGAGCTTATCGCGGTTTGATAACGTCAAGCGGGGGGCTTGGGCAATCCCTTGACAGGGGTTTTGCCCCGACCCCGCGACCTGCCGCCAATGCAAAACGGCACCCCATCAGGATGCCGTCTGCGAATTCTGGACCTGAAGCGTAAGGGCTCAGGACGCGTCGGTGATGAATTTGCACGCGTCGCCGAAGGTCTGGATGGTTTCGGCCGCATCATCGGGGATCTCGATGCCGAACTCTTCCTCGAAGGCCATGACCAGTTCAACGGTGTCCAGGCTGTCTGCGCCCAGGTCGTCGATGAAGGAGGCGTTCTCGGTCACCTTGTCTTCTTCCACGCTCAGGTGCTCGACAACGATTTTCTTCACGCGATCTGCGATGTCGCTCATCTTTTCGATCCTCATCCAGTTTGGTCGAAAGCCATTTTCCAGCCCTCGATCTGTAATGCGCCGGTATCGGCGGTTTGACGGGACCGGCAAAGGCCCCATACCGTCTGGCGCAAGCGCCCCCCGGCAAAATCTGCGCCGCCTATAGCACATCCGCAATCGAAGGCAACGGGGTTTGATCCGTTTTTGCCATTTCCCGCAGCCCGCCGCCTTAACCTTTCGGAATGATCCGCTCGATACACTGGCCCCGGATGACCCGAATAAACAATGGGCTGGAGGATACGTTGACAGAATTCATCGGCTATATCGCGCTGCTCTGGCGCGCCCTGCAACACATGTCCGGGCTGCAGGCACTGATCTTCGGCATCGGTGCGTTCCTGATGGGAATCGCCCTGGCACGCGCCGCACGGCGGCTCGGGGTGCATCCCGGCCGCCGCCTGTGGCGGATCGTAACGGCACGGTTCGGCCGGTCAGACCATCGCCATGCCGCCATTCACATGCATCGTCGTGCCCGTCAGGTACCCCGCCTCAGGTGAGGCCAGGAACAGAACCGCGCTGGCGATCTCTGCCGGGCTACCCATGCGGCCCGCCGGAATCTGCGTCAGGATCTTGGACTTCTGATCGTCGGTCAGCTTGTCGGTCATCGCGGTCTCGATGAAACCGGGCGCAACCGCATTGACCGTGATGCCCCGGCTGGCCACCTCATAGGCCAGCGATTTCGACATGCCGATCATGCCGGCCTTGGAGGCGGCATAGTTGCCCTGCCCCGGATTGCCGGTGGTCCCCACGACAGACGAGATGTTGATGATCCGGCCCCAACGCGCTTTCATCATGCCGCGCAAAACGCCTTTGCACAGCTTGAAGGTGGAGGTCAGGTTCACGTCGATCACCGACTGCCATTCCTCGTCGGACATGCGCATGAACAGGTTGTCGCGCGTGATGCCCGCGTTGTTGACCAGGATATCGACCGACCCCATTGCCTCGGCCGCCTGCTTGGGCAGCGCCTCGACCGCCTCCGGGTCCGACAGGTTGCAAGGCAGCACATGCGCGCGCTCGCCCAGCTCTGCGGCCAGCGCCTCCAGCGGCTCCACCCGCGTGCCGGACAGGCCGACCGTGGCGCCCGCGGCATGCAATGCGCGCGCGATATCGGCGCCGATGCCGCCCGATGCGCCGGTGATCAGCGCGTTTTTCCCTGTGAGATCAAACATGTCCCGTCCTTCCCTGATGTCGTGACGCCCGCCAGGGGCGCCAAATTTCTTCGAAGAAATTTGCAAGGCTCTTGCAAGAGCCTTCCCGCCCCGCTCAGCCCTCGGCCAATGCCGCTGCCGCGGCGCGCACCTCGTCCGGCGTGCCCACCTGCCGGGTCGACAGCGACCGGTCGATACGCCGGATCATGCCGGTCAGCGCCTTGCCCGCGCCGATTTCCCAGGTCTCGGTCACACCATGGGCGGCCATCCACATCACGCTTTCGCGCCAGCGGACAGATCCCGTGACCTGATCGACCAGATGACCGCGCAGCACGGCGGCCGCGCTTTCCGCCGCCGCCACCACATTCGCCACCACCGGCACGCGCGGTGCGCTCAGCTCCACATGGCTCAACGCCTCGGACATGGCGTCTGCCGCGGGCTGCATCAACGCACAATGGAACGGGGCAGAGACCGGCAGCATCACCGCCCGTTTCGCGCCCTCTCCCTTGGCGATCTCGACAGCCCGCTCCACCGCCTCGCGGTGGCCCGACACGACGACCTGGCCCGGATCGTTGTCATTCGCGGCCTGGCAGACGGCCCCCTGGCTCGCGGCCTGGGCCACGCGCATCGCGGTCTCGAAGTCGAGCCCCAGCAGCGCCGCCATCGCGCCCTCGCCCACCGGAACCGCGTCCTGCATGGCCGTGCCGCGAATGCGCAGCAGCCGGGCGGTATCCGCCAGAGACAGCGCCCCCGCCGCACATAGCGCCGAATACTCCCCAAGCGAATGGCCCGCCACATAGGCCGCCGCCTCGACCGTCACACCCTCGGCCTCCAGCGCCGCCATCGCAGCCATGGAGGTTGCCATCAGGGCCGGTTGCGCATTGGCGGTCAGGGTCAGTTCGTCCTGCGTGCCGTCCCAGATCAGCGCCGACAGTTTCTCGCCCAGGGCCTCGTCCACCGCGTCGAACACCGCTTTCGCAGCCGGGTATTCATCTGCCAGGGCCTTGCCCATGCCAATGGTCTGGGCCCCCTGGCCCGGGAAGAGGAAGGCTCGTGTCATCCGCGTCAGCGCTCCGTTTCAAGCTGTTGTTGCCCAAGGGGCTACCGCAACCGCTGGTCCGGCGCAATTGCCAAGCTCCCTGACGGGATCGCTAATGTTCCATGAAATGCGGAACGGGAGGCCCCTCGCCGGGAAAAAGCTGCACGAAGATCGAGGGGGCCAGGGCCCGCCAGCTGAGACTCAGATTGCCGAGAATCCATCGCGGGCTCACCCGCGCGGGATGCGCGAGGACGTGATTGTACGGCGCCTCCGCCTCGGTCACGAAGAAGATCTCGGGATCGGCGGCAATCAGGAAGTCGCGTTCTCCCGCAGGCAGGCGAAATCCGGGCGCATCCACCCGGCTGTCCCACCAGGTCCACAGGCGGCCATGGGCATGCAGACATGCAAACCCGTCACTGCGAATGTCCTCGTGCACATTCGGCAGATTCAGGCTGCGCGCCAGTCGCTTGGTCTGGTTCCAATCCAGCATCGCCGTCGGCCCCATATCTTCACCCCCAGAAGGTTAAGGGATTCCTTGAACACGTCAAAAGAAATCCCTGACGCCTGCAGAGGTTTACCTTAGGTCAATTTGGGAGAAAGTAAACATTTCCGGTCATGTGGAGCGTTTTTTCGGGCCGGACGCCGCGCTCCCATCAGTCGTGGCCGCTCATGCCCGAGGGCGAGGGGTTACAGCCATGCAGCGTTCTGGGGCAGGTCAATTTCGGCCATTACCGTTGCCATTCCCATTCCCGTTGCCATTCCCGTTGCCGTTGCCGTTACCCGCGGGACCATCGTCATCAGTCGTGTCCCCCACGCATTGAGGCGCATTGCCTGGGTTCGAGGCATCGCATCCATCCGCATCGTTGCCATGGCCATTGTTGCCGTTGCCGTTGCCGTTGCCGTTGCCGTTGCCGTTGCCGTTGCCGTTGCCGGAGGAGCTTCCCGAGCCAGTCGTGATCGTCAATCCGCCAGATTCTCCGCCAGATCCGGAAATCAGGGTTCCTCCGCCCGAGCCGCTTTGCCCCGAGCCACCGCCGGAGGTTATGACCAGCTCTGCCCCGGTCCCGTCACCGGAGCCGTCCGTGATGATCAGGACCGGATCGTCATTGTCGCTGGAACCGGACGTGATCGTCAGCCCTCCGCCCGCGTTGCCATTGCCGCCCGCGTTGCCGTTGCCGTTACCACCGGCATTGCCGTTGCCCTGCCCGCCAGAGCCACCGGAACCATCAGAAGCATTCTCGGCATTGTTATTGGGTCCGGAATTCCCCGGCGCCTCCTGATCTCCATTACCGAATCCGTTGTTTCCATGGGAGTTTCCACCACCAGAATTCTGATCGCCGCCGCCC
>NZ_JASHJX010000087.1 GCF_030732985.1 Nioella sp. MMSF_3534 | reverse complement strand
CCCCCCCCCCCCCCCCCCCCCCCCCCCCCCCCCCCCCCCCCCCCCCCCCCCCCCCCCCCCCCCGGATCGACGCGCGACGTGCGGCGAAATCCCCCTCATCATGCGCCCAATGGCCGGAACAGCTCGCGGCTGATGATATGGCGCTGAATCTCGCTGGTACCGTCCCAGATCCGTTCCACCCGCGCATCGCGCCAGAACCGCTCGATCGGGTAATCGCTCATCAGCCCCATACCGCCATAGATCTGCAACGCCGCGTCCGTCACCCGCGCCAGCATCTCGGTGGCATAGACCTTGGCCGAGGCAATCTCCCGGTTCGCGGGCAGCCCCTGATCGAGCCGCCACGCGGAATTCAGCGTCAGCAGATCCGCCGCGTCGATCTCGGTGATCATGTCGGCGATCTGAAAGCTGACGCCTTGGAATTTCGCAATCTGCTGCCCGAACTGCTCGCGTTCCGCCGCGTAGTTCAGCGCATAGTCGAAGACCCGCCGCGCGCGGCCCACGCTCATCGTGGCGACCGTGATCCGCGTGGCATAGAGCCAGGTGTTCATCACCTCGAACCCGCCATCGACCTCGCCCAGAACCTGCGCATCGGGCAGGCGGCAATCGTCGAATTCCAGCACCATGTTCTTGTAGCCGCGGTGGCTGACGGATTTGTAGCCGTCGCGGATGGTGAAGCCGGGCGTGCCCCGGTCCACCAGAAACGCCGTGATTCGCTTCTTGGGACCCTTGGGCGTCATGTCTTCGCCGGTGGCGATGAAGACGATGATGAAATCCGCATGATCCGCGCCTGAGATGAAATGCTTGGTGCCGTTCACGACCCAATCGCCGCCATCGCGCACGGCGGAACATTTCATCCCCCGCACGTCCGACCCAGCCCCCGGTTCGGTCATCGCCAGCGCGTCCATCCGCTCACCGCGCACAGCGGGCAGCAGGTAGCGTTCCTTCTGGTCGCCCTCGCAGGCCATCAGGATGTTTTGCGGCCGCCCGAAGAAATGGTTGAGCGCCATGGACCCGCGCCCCAACTCCCGCTCCACCAGGGCAAATTCCAGATGGTTCAGTCCCGCGCCGCCCACTTCCTCGGGGAAGTTGCAGGCGTAGAACCCCAGTTCGATCGTCTTGCGCTTGATCTCGTCGGCCACCTCTTTCGGCACTTCGCCAGTGCGCTCCACCTCGTCCTCATGGGGGTAGATTTCCTTCTCCACGAAGCTGCGCACGGTGGAGACGATCATCTCCTGTTCATCGGTCAGACCGAAATTCATGGGCCTTCTCCCTTGTCCTGCTGGCCCGACTATGGAAGATGCGCATTGGACGATCATGCAGAATTAGCCGATGACCATGCAGAATCCGCAACAGATTACGCCGCCCCGCAGCATCGGCGTGCTGCTGTTTCCGTCCTTCTCCAACCACTGCCTCGCCAATGCGGTGGAACCCCTGCGCGGGGCCAACATGCTGTCGCGCAGGGCTCTGTATGACTGGCAGTTCCTCAGCCTCGACGGGGCGGGTGTGGCGTCTTCCTCGGGCCTCACGGTGCAGCCGCAGGCGCGGCTCTCGGATCATCCGGGCGGCGACTACCTGCTGGTGATGCCGAGCTATGACTTCGAACGCCACGCCACCCCGGCGCTTGCCCGCGCCCTGCGGGCGGCGGCGGGGCGGTTTCGGACCATTGTGGGCCTCGATACCGGCAGTTACCTGATGGCGGCGGCGGGGCTGCTCGACGGGCGGCGGGCGACGATCCACTGGGACGAGATGGACACGCTGGCCGAACGCTTCCCCGATGTGACGGTGACCGAAGATCGCTTCGTCATCGACGGCAACCGCATCACCTGCGGCGGCACTACCACGACATTCGAGCTGATGCTGCACCTGATCGACGCCCATCACGGGGCAATGTTGCGGCTGGAGGTGGCGGCGCTGTTCATGCATGGCGAGGCCGACCCGCGCGCCGATCCTCTGACCCGCCTGCCCCGCGACCGGCTGGTGCAGGCCGCCGTGTCGATCATGCGCCGCAATATCGAAACACCCCTGCCCGTGGGCGAGATCGCTGCGCGGCTGTCGCTCAGCCAACGGGGGCTTGAGGCGCATTTCGCGCGCGAAACCGGCATGTCGCCCCGCGCTGTCTACACGGCGCTTCGGTTGAGACAGGCACGGCTGCTGGCCGAGCGCACGACGCTTTCCGTGGCCGAGATCGCCACCCGCTGCGGCTATGGCGATGCCAGTGCCATGACCCGCGCCTTTCGCCGCGAGTTCGGCTTGGCACCCTCCGCCGTGCGGCGGGGCTAGCTCAACTATTTTAAGCTTGAAACAAAATCAGGGCGGCCATAGGGTCCATTGCAGGGAGACTCGCATCACCACGTTCCAAGGAGGTCCGCCATGGGCGACCAACCTTTCAACCCCGGCAGCGACGGCGCGCAGATGGATTTTCGCGCCGCCATGTCCTATGGCGATTACCTGCATCTCGACGGGATCCTGCAGCAGCAGCACCCGCTGTCGGATGCCCATGACGAGATGTTGTTCATCATCCAGCACCAGACCAGCGAGCTGTGGATGAAACTGGCAATCCATGAACTCTCTGCGGCGCGCAATGCTTTGCATGCGGGACAAATGTCGCAGATGTTCAAGATGCTTGCGCGCGTTTCCCGCATATTCGAGCAACTCAACAGCGCCTGGGACGTGCTGCGCACGATGACGCCCGCCGACTACACGCGCTTTCGCAAGACGCTCGGGCCGTCCTCCGGCTTTCAGTCCTACCAGTACCGCCTGATCGAGTTCGTCCTGGGCAACCGCAACCCCAACATGGTCAAACCGCACGCCCATGTGCCCGGCGTAGCCGAGATGCTGGAGGCCGAGCTTGCCCGCCCCAGTTTCTACGATGAGGTCGTCACGCTGCTTTTCGCGCAGGTGGACGGACCGGACCCCGAGCCAGCCCCGCAGCTCGACACGCCGCATAATGCCCGCCCGGACATTCAGGCGCGCTGGAAATCGGTCTATGAGGATACAGACCGCTACTGGACACTCTACGAGCTTGGCGAAAAGCTGGTGGACCTGGAGGATTATTTCCGCCGCTGGCGCTTCAACCACGTGACCACCGTGGAACGCGTCATCGGCTTCAAACGGGGTACCGGCGGCACCTCGGGCGTGCAATATCTGCGCCGGATGCTGGAAGTGGAACTGTTCCCGGAGCTCTGGCATGTGAGAGGAGAGCTGTAAGATGGGTGTACCCCTGCCCCGCAAGGACCTGTTCGAGATTCCCGAGGGGGTGATCTACCTCGACGGCAACTCGCTTGGCGTGCTGCCCAAGGGCGCCGCCAAACGCGCCACGGAAGTGATCGAGCAGGAATGGGGTCAGCAGCTGATCCGCGCGTGGAACGTGGCGGGCTGGATGGACCTGCCCCGCGTGGTGGGCGACCGAATCGGGCAGCTGATCGGCGCGCCTGCGGGGTCCGTTGCCACCGGCGATACGCTCTCGATCAAGGTTTATCAGGCGCTTGCCGCCGCGCTGAAGATGCGCCCTGACCGCCGCGTGATCCTGTCGGATAACGGCAACTTCCCCTCCGATCTCTACATGGCGCAGGGGCTGATCGGCACCATCGACAAGGGGTATGAGTTGCGCACGCCTGCGCCCGAGGATGTGGCCGACGCGATCACCGAGGACGTTGCTGTCGTCATGCTGACCCATGTGGATTACCGATCCGGCCGGATGCACGACATGAACGCCATCACCGAAAAGGCCCATGCCATGGGTGCCGTGATGATCTGGGATCTTGCTCATTCGGCGGGGGCGGTGCCGGTCGACATGGCCGGGTCGAACGCCGAATTCGCGGTCGGATGCAGCTACAAATACCTCAACGGCGGCCCCGGCGCGCCTGCCTTCATCTACGCCCGCCCCGACATCATCGAAGGGGTGCAACCGGCGCTCTCCGGCTGGCTCGGCCATGACGCGCCCTTCGCCATGGAACTGGGCTACCGCCCCGCCATGGCCACCGAGCGACTGCGCGTCGGCACGCCGCCGATCCTGCAACTGGCCGTCTTGCAAGAGGCGCTGAAGGCGTGGGACGGGGTCGACATGGATGACCTGCGCAGGGCCTCGCTGGCCCTGTCGGAGTGCTTCATCCGTGAAGTGACCGTACGCTGCCCCGAGTTGCGCCTCGCCTCCCCCGCCGATCCAGCAACGCGCGGCAGCCAGGTCTCCTTCGCGTTCGAACACGGTTACGCCGCCATGCAGGCGCTTGTCGCGCGTGGCGTGATCGGCGATTTCCGCGCTCCGAACATCATGCGCTTCGGCTTTACACCGCTCTATCTGGATGAGGCCGACGTGATCCGCGCCGCTGAGATCCTCGAAGAGGTGATCGAGACCCGCGCCTATGAAGCGCCCGAATACCAGACCCGGTCGCGCGTCACCTGACGCGGGCCGGTTGCGTCGCAGACGCGCGCCTTTGTCCTGTTGATCATTCCCCGCGCCTGATTTAGGCCAGCGGCGAAAGCAACCACGGCGACTCCCGGGGACCTGCCGACGCGCACCGCAATGGCCAGCGCCGCAAGGCCCCCAGACCCCCTCGGAACTTTGAAAAAGGGAACGGAACATGGCAGATCAAAAACAACCTGACATTGTGTATACCATTGTAGACGAAGCGCCCGAACTGGCCTCGGCCTCGTTCCTGCCGATCATCCGCAAATTCGCGGATGCCGCTGGCGTGACCGTCGGCACCAAGGACATTTCGCTGGCCGGCCGCATCCTGGCGACCTTCCCCGAATATCTGTCCGAAGATCAACGCCAGTCCGACGATCTGGCCGAACTGGGCCAGCTGGTGAAAACGCCCGAAGCGAACGTGATCAAGCTGCCGAACGTGTCGGCCTCGGTCCCGCAGCTCGTCGCCGCCGTGAAGGAGCTTCAGGCACAAGGCTACGCCCTGCCCGACTACCCCGAGGCCCCCGCGACCGACGAAGAAAAAGCCGTCCGCGCCAAGTACGACACGATCAAGGGCTCGGCCGTGAACCCGGTCCTGCGCGAAGGCAATTCCGACCGCCGCGCCGCAGCCGCCGTCAAGAACTTCGCCCAGAAGAACCCGCACCGCATGGGCAAATGGTCCGCCGACAGCAAGACCAAGGTCTCGTCCATGCCCGGCAATGATTTCTACGCCAATGAGGTCTCGGCCACGCTAACCGCCGCGCAGGCCGGGGCCGCCAAGATCGAATTCGTGGGCAAAGATGGTTCCGTCACCACGCTGAAGGACAACTGGCCACTCATTGAAGGCGAAGTCGTCGACGCGACCTTCATGTCGGTCAAGGCACTCTCCGCCTTCCTCACTGATGCCATCGAGGACACCAAGGCCGATGGCACGCTCTTCTCGCTGCACATGAAAGCCACGATGATGAAGGTCTCTGACCCGATCATCTTCGGCCATGCGGTCAAAGCCTGGCTCGCGCCCGTGTTCGACCAGTTTGGTGAAGAGCTGGCCGCGCTCGGCGTGAACCCCAACTCGGGCCTCGGCGACGTGCTGGCCCGTGTCGCGGACAACGCGGAGATCATGGCCGCCATCGAGGCCGCCACGGCAGACCGCCCGCCGATGTATATGGTGAATTCCGACAAGGGCATCACCAACCTGCACGTGCCCTCCGACGTCATCATCGACGCCTCCATGCCCGCACTCATCCGCGCAGGCGGCAAGGGCTGGGGCCCTGATGGCAACGAGGCTGACACCAACTGCGTCATCCCCGACAATTGTTATGCGCCCGTCTATGACGAGACGATCAGCTTCTTCAAAGCCAATGGCGCCCTGAACCCCGCCACCGCAGGCACCGTTCAGAACCTCGGCCTGATGGCGCAGAAGGCCGAGGAATACGGCTCTCACCCCACCACCTTCGAGGCGCCCGCCGACGGCACCATCCGCATCGTGCTGGCAAATGGCGAGACGCTGCATGCCCACGAGGTGGAAGCCGGTGACATCTGGCGCGCCTGCACCGTCAAGAAGGCCCCGATCGAGAACTGGATCCAGCTCTCCATCGACCGTCAGCGCCTCACGGGCTACCGGTCGATCTTCTGGCTCGATGCAAACCGCGCCCATGACGCCGAGCTGATCAAATACGTGCAGCCCGCGCTTGAGGCCGCAGGCGTCGCCGACAAGTTCGAGATCATGGCCCCCCGCGAGGCCACCCGCGCCTCGCTGGAAACCATCACCAAGGGCGAGAACACCATCGCCATCACCGGCAACGTGCTGCGCGACTACCTGACCGACCTCTTCCCGATCCTGGAACTGGGCACCTCGGCCAAGATGCTGTCCATCGTGGGGCTCATGAATGGCGGCGGGCTCTTTGAGACCGGCGCGGGCGGCTCTGCGCCCAAACACGTGCAGCAACTGGTCGAGGAAAACCACCTGCGGTGGGACTCGATGGGGGAATTCTGCGCCCTTGGCGAGAGCCTCAACTTTCTCGCCGACAGCCGCGGCAACGCCAAGGCCGGTGTCCTGGGCCGCGCCGCCGAGGCCGCCACGCAGGGCATCCTCGACGACAACCGCAGCCCGTCCCGCAAGGTGGGCGAGCCCGACAACCGCGACAGCCACTACTGGTTCGCCCGCTACTGGGCCGAGGCGCTGGCGGCCCAGACCGACGACGCCGATCTCGCCGCCCATTTCGCCCCCGTAGCCAAGGCCCTGGCCGACGGCGAAGCGGCGATCCTGGCGGAACTCAAGGCCGCGCAAGGACCAGCAGCCGATATCGGCGGCTACTACAAGCCCTCGGTGGAAAAGAAGGCCGCCGTCATGCGCCCCTCGGCCACGCTGAACGCGATCATCGGCTAAAACCGCCGACACACCACACGCAAGAAGGCCGCCCGCACCCCGCAGGCGGCCTTTTCATCTTGGCCCAAATACCTCCGCCGGAGGCGTCCCGCCCGCGCAACACGCGCAAAGCCCGGAAACCGGCGTCGTCCTCTCCACGCATCCGCGGCAGCACGCGCCGAGGAGGGCCCCGCAGGGGCTTGACGAGGCGCGTTCCCCGGTCGAC
>NZ_JASHJX010000086.1 GCF_030732985.1 Nioella sp. MMSF_3534 | reverse complement strand
GACCAGCGCCAGCACATCGCGCGCGCTGAAACCGCCGGCCTCAAACCGTTCGACCAGCGCCGGAAGGCTGTCGGCCTGCAACCAACCCTCCAGCTCCGCCAAGGCACCGAGCGTCAGCTTCAACACATGGGCTTCGCCATCCAGCACCAGCGCCACCTCGCCCGCATAGGGGTTCGCCATGATCAGAGCGCGGCGGTAAAGGTCAGCGCACCGGCTGAGGCGAGCGAGACCTCATAGGTTGCCTCGCCATCATGGGTGCCCGCATATTCAATCGAGGTGATCTGGAACGGCCCCTCCACGGTGCCGAAATCGGGAATGATCACCTGAAAATCGGGCACTTCCCCGTCGAAGAAGATCTGCCGGGCGCGTTCATCCGTGGTCTCGTCGCGGAAGATGCCCGAGCCGCTGATCGCCGCCGTTTTCACGCCCGCGCCGCCCAGCAACTCCCGCCAGCCGCCGGTCGATTCCAGGCTTGTCACATCCACCGTCTCCGCATTGAAGCTCAGCCGCGAGGCCCTGAGCCCCGCCATGGTCTGGAACGACCCGTTGCCATCCAGATCGACCTTCAGCAGAAGGTCCTTGCCGTTTTGCGCTGCCATGTCATTCTCCAGTTAAATCAGAATATTGCACGTCAAAGCTGAAGCGGTATTCAGCTGTCATCCTCGTCCAGGCGAGCCCTGAACCACATCTCGATCCGCCGATCCGCCCCGCTGCGCCCGGCCTGTGCGCGGTGGAATTGCACCCGTCCCGCACGCCCGCGCGCCAGGCTCAGCCCGCCGTTCAGAAGGGCGTCCGACACGGCAGAGGCCGCCTGTTTCGCCTGGTGATACCCGGCGGCGCTGCTGGTCACGGTCACGCTGAAATCATGCAGCGCGCCGCCGAAACTGCCGTCAGACCGGTCGCGCACCTTTTCAGGCCCGATGGTCACGTAAAGCGGCGGCAGCGGCCCCTGGGGCAATGCGTCGAACACGTTGCTTCCGACGATCCCCGCAAGGGTCGCATCGCCGCTCAGCCGCCCATAAACCGCCGTTTGCAGCGCCGCCGTCATGCCATAGCTCATGTCCCCTCCTCCTCGGTGGCGAAGCAGATCAGAAAGCGCCCGTCCGGGGCGCTCTCGGTGACTGCGTCGATGGTGAAGATCCGCGCCCCGTCCCGGAACCGCTGCGTAGGTTTGGGGCGCGATGGTGCGCCTTGCGGGGCCGAACGGAGAGTGATCTTGTAGCCCACCCGCGACAGCCCCGCCGCGTCGCGCCCCGTGCGCGGCAGCACCTCGGCCCAGACCGTGCCAAGCGGCGACCAGCTTTCGGTAAAGCCCCCCGCCCCGTCAGCGACCCGAACCGGCCCTTCCAACAGCAAACGGCGCGTCAGTTTCGGATGCCCGTTCATCCGCTCAGCCCCCGCATGCGGACCGACCGATAGGGCTCGATCAGGACCGCCACGCCGCAGGCCATGCCTGCCTCTCCGGTGCCCTGCGCCTCGTAAAGCTCCGCTGCCTGCAACAGCACCGCCTGGCGCAGATCGGCGGGAATTCCGTGCCAATCCAGCCCGTAGCCTGCCGTAAATTCGATCTCGATCGACCCGCCTGAAGACGGGTTCGGCAGGCTGCTTGCGGCCTCGATGGCCGGGCGGTGACTGTCAGCCCGCAAGGAATAGCTGCCCGGATCCAGCACCGTTTCGGCCCCCGCCCGCGACACCAGCTTGACCGTGTCGACCGACGCGACCGGGGCCACCGGCAGCACCTGCGCCGTGACCGATTGCCAGTGGCTCAGATGCCAGCTGAACCCGCGCCGGAACAGAGCCTTGCCGATCCGCGCCTCGATCGCGGCCAGCGCCGCCCGCAGACAGCTTTCCAGCTGCGCGTCCTGGCTGCCATCATCGGCAAAGCCGGAGGACAGGCGCAGGTGATCGGTCAGCTCGGTTATCGGCAGAAGGGCACTGGACACCGAAGACATTTCGACCATCATCATGTTGTTTTTTCTCCGCAAAGGACTGCCTCTTAAGGGGTGGCATGGCCGGGCCCCGCACCGCTCGGGCGGAGGACAAAAGGGCTGGAGGCCGCAAGGGCCCGCCCATGCCGCCCGCCCCGAGGAACCGGGACGGGTTTCGTGCCTCTGACGAGGGATCAGGCGATGCCGAATTTCAGCAGTTTGATCGCGGCAAAGTCGCTGACGTCACCGCCGACGCGCTTGGTGGCATAGAACAGGACATGCGGCTTGGCGCTGAACGGGTCACGCAGCACGCGCAGGTCGGGGCGTTCGGCAATGGTGTAGCCCGCGCCGAAATCGCCGAAGGCAATCGCCATGGCGTCGGTCGCGATATCGGGCATATCCTCGGCAATCAGCACCGGATAGCCCATCAGCCGCGCGGGTTCTCCGGCGGCCAGACCGTCCGACCACAGGAAGCGGCCATCGGCATCCTTCATCTTGCGCACCGCCCCGGCGGTTTTGGAGTTCATCACGAAGGACGCGTTGGCGCGGTAGCGCGCGCCCAACGCATAGACCAGATCGACAATCGCATCCGCCGGGTTTACGGCGGCGAAATCGCCCGCCGTGCCGGTGATGACATAGCCCAGGTTGCCCCAGCTCCAGCTCGCGTCATCAACCGTCGTATGGGTCAGGAAGCCTGTGGGCTTGTCCACCCCGTCGCCGCTGACGAAGGCCATCGCCTCGGCGCGGGCGAACTTGTCGGCGATGCGGCCCGCCAGCCAGCCCTCGATATCGAAGGCGGTGTCATCGAGCAGCCGCTGAGACGCCTTGGGCAGCGCCGAAAGCTCATGCAGCGGGATCGAAATGCGCTCGATCTGCGGGGTGTCGGTTTCCGTGGTCGCGGCGGTTTCCGTGGCCCAACCGGCCCCCACATCGGTATGGTCGACCAGCACGTCGAACGAGGTCGCCTCGACATTCACCACATTGGCGACCGCCCGCAGCGACGACGCGCCCCGCAGCACACCCTGGATCATCTCGGCGGTCTGCGGATCGACCAGATAGCCGCCCTCAGCGTTCACAGCGGTGTTGAGCGCCTTGCCCTCCAGCTCCAGCCCGCGCAACCCGTCATCATCGCCGGTGCGCAGGTAGGCCCCGATGGCCTTCTTGTGGGGGGCACCGTCTTCGGTGGTGGCGGAAAGCGCGGGGCGCAGATGGGTCATGGTCTTGGTGTTCAGCATGGAAATACGCTCTTCCTGTTTTTGAAGCTTCGTGGTCATGTCGTCCTGGAACTGACTGAATTCTTTCAGAAACCCTGCCAGCGCTGATTTCACTTCGGTGGTGGCATCCGGTGCATTGTGCACAGCGGAGCCGCCCGAAGACTTGGTCTCGGTCTCGGTCATCACATCGTCCTGATTGTTGAGAGAAATGCGGGGCCTTAACGCGCCGCCAGTTTGCGGCGGGCGTCCTGGAACACCGTCGCCAGTTCATGCAGGAAGTCGCCCTTGGCCTCGTCGGCCTTGTGGGCACCCACCCGCGCCTGCGGCAGCATCGGGAAGGTCACCAGCGACACTTCCCAAAGCTCCACCTCGTTCAGAAGCCGCTGGCCCCTGTCATCCTTGGTCGCGCGCAGCGTGCGGTAGCCGATGGACAGCCCGTCAATCGCGCCCGCCCCGATCAGCGCCGCCGCCTCGCGCCCCTTTTCCACCGCGTCGAGGATCCGGCCCTTGACCCACAGGCCCTTGCCGTCCTCGCGCAGCTCGTCCCAAACGCCAATGGGCTGCGCCGGATCGTGCTGCCACAGCATCTTGACCCGTCGGCCCTGCGCCGACAGCCCTTTCAGACTGCGCGCATAGGCCCCTTTCTGCACCACGTCGCCACCTTGGTCACAGGCCCCGAACAGGCTCGCATAGCCCTCGATCACATGGCCGTCGCTCACCGTCAGCGCCTCGTCGAAGCGGCAGAACTTGGTCTCCAAACCGCTTGAGGAAAGTTCATACATTCCAATCTCCTATCCACCATAGCTCATCTGAATGATCTCGTTGATCGCCTGCGCCAGCACCACGCTGACCACGCCAAAGACGGCCAACCAAAGCCGCCGTTCGACCCGCTCCAGCGCCGTCTCGATTGCGTTCAGCCGGTATTCCAGCGCCTGCCAGCGTTCCTCGGCCACGCGTTCATTGGCCTCGATCCGGGCATTGGCCGCGTCGAAGGGGGCATAGAGAAAGCGCGACCCGCCCGCCGTCCCCCTGTCGCTCATTCATCCTCCGCCAGCCGCGGCAGCCCCAGCATGGCGCGCTTCTCGGCAGGCGTCAGAAACTCCGCCTCAGCCACCCTACGCCACTGTGCGTCGCGTTCCGTGGCCAACGCCGGCACCTGGTCGAGATCGGGCCGCAGCTCCACCACCTCGCCGGAATAACCGGCCAGCCAATGGGCCAGCGACGCCAGCACCTTGTTGGCCAGCGGCAGCACCGTCAGCCGATAGAACGCCCGGTTGGCTTCAGCATAGTTGGCATAGGTCGCGTCGCCGGGAATCCCCAGCATCATCGGCGGCACCCCGAAGGCCAGCGCAATATCCCGCGCGGCGGCGTCCTTGGTCTTCTGGAACTCCATATCCGAGGGGCTGAACCCCATCGGCTTCCAATCGAGGCCACCCTCCAGCAGCATCGGCCGCCCGGCATTCCTTGCGCCCTGATGGTGGCTCTCCATCTCCGCCTGCAAGCGTTCGAACTGCTCGGCGGTCATCGTCCCGGCCCCATCGGCCCCGCGATAGACAATCGCCCCCGACGGTCGCGCCGCATTGTCCAGCAGCGCCTTCGACCAGCGCGAGGCACTGTTATGCACGTCCAGCGCATTCGCCGCCGCCTGCATCGGCGACAACCCATAGTGATCGTCCTGCGGATGGAACAGCCGCACATGGCAAATGGGGCTCGCCCCCTGCACATGGAACCGGTGTTTCCTGGTCCCCACGGCATACTCATAGGCCACCGGCCAGCCATCGGCCCCCGGCACAAGGCTCATCCGGTCGGACCGCAGCACATGCAGCTCACCCGGCATGCCCCCATCAGGGCTCACCGCCTCGACATAGCCATTGCCCGACAACAAAAGCTGCGCAAACAGCGCCTCCAGGAACTCGCCCCGCCCCTGCGCCCCGTTGGGCCGTGCCAGCAGCGACAGCAGCGGATGCACATCATAGCGGCGCTCCACATCCTGGCAGATCACCGGCAATGCCGCAGCCGCCTCGGCGATCAGCTTGACCGACCGGAACCCCACCGGGTTGCCGGTAAAGCCCGTTTTCATCAGCGACACCGTATCGCGCGGGCTCCAGGCCACGCGCCCCGCGCCCGCCCAAGCCACCACCCGCCCCGTGGCCGAGGCCTTGGCCTCCGGCACCTCCGGCTGCGATCTCCGCAAGAAATCCAACACCATCCGCTTGTCTCCTTGGTCCATGTCAAAAGAGCGCCCCCGCGAAGCCCGCGAAAACGCTCCCAAAAGGGCGGATGAACGCCCCTTGCGTCACACATTCAGATCTGCCGGATGCCCGGCTTGGCCAGCACATTTCGCGCGGGCAGGATCATCCCGTCCGTTAGGGCCCAAACCAGCGCGTCCACCCGGTCGGGGCTGCCCCGGCCTTCGTAGCCGGTGATCGTCATGCGGCACATCTGGTCTTCCAGCACCGCCAACCCCGGCAAATGCGCCACCCGCCCCTGTTCGTAAAGCGCCGCCACAGGCTCCGCCCGCGCGATCTTGCCACGCGACGCATGGACCGAGTGTACATTGATCATTGGGTCCACCATCCGAACCGCATCCAGCACCAGGTCGCCGCCCTGATTGACCTCCGCGACCATCCGGTCGGCCCCATGCCGGTGATAGGCCGCCGCCGCCGCCTCCGCCCAGCCAGAGGCCGAAACGCCCTGCACGGAACAATCCTCGATGACGACGCCATGCCAATCCCGTGGCGGCCCGACCTGCACCACGCCAACCACCACGATCCCGCAGGCGTCCGAGCCTGAATGCCCCGTCACCGGCGGATCGACCGCCACCGTGATCCGCGCGCCGTCGGGCACCGCATCCGCCCGCGCGCCATCCAGCATCGCTTGCGTCCACAGCGCGCCCTCGGCCTCCTCGATCAGCTCGCCATCCAGCTCCTGCCGGCCAAGCCGCGTGTCGCCATAGCGCGCCCGCACCTCCTCCAGAAACGAGTCCGCCAGGAACGCCCGGTTCGCCTCGGTGGGCGCGTGGGTCACACCCGTGCTGTCCCGCGCCAGCAAATCCTTCAGCACCCCGACATTGCGGGGCGTCGTCGTCACGCAGACCTGCGGATGGTCCCCAAGACGAAGCCCGAATTGCAGCATGTCCCATGTCTCCTCCGCGCGGGGCCATTTCGCCAACTCATCAGCCCAGGCCGCGTCAAACTGCGGGCCCCGCAAAGCCTCCGGGTCATGCGCCGAATAGAGCCGCGCCTCCGCCCCGTTCGGCCAGATTAGCATCCGCTCCCCCGCCACCCAGCGCGGCCGCCGGTCCGGAGGGGAGCAGGCCAAAAGCCCGCTCTCCCCCTTCACCATCACCGCCAGGGCCTGGTCATAGGTCTCGCCCACCAGCGCCACGCGCCGGGCGCGACCGGGGGCCAGCGGCGTTGCCCCCTCGACCATGGACCGCACCCATTCGGACCCGGCCCGCGTCTTGCCCGCGCCGCGCCCGCCCAGCACCACCCAGGCCCGCCAATCCCCCTCGGGCGGCAACTGGTGCGGCAATGCCCAGAACTCGAAGAGCCAGGGCAGCGCCGCCAGAGCGTTGTCACTCAGCCCCGTCAGGAACCGCTCCACCGCCTCCTGCGGCACGCAGGCAAGCGAGGCGGAGCCCGATCTCAGCCCGGGCCGCATCGAGGTCGAGCTGCCCTGCCCCGATCTCTCCCATCCGCTGTCCTGTCGCATCGCGTGCCTTTCCTTCCAGACCCATCGCAAAGATGAGTGCGTTGTTCATCTCCCGGACATGCTTGGACACCTCCGAAGCGTCGACCGGTTCCTCGGCCTTCAGACGCTTCAGCGTCCCTCTCAGAACCTGACGCGCCGTGGCAAATGCCTCCAGCGCGCCGTCCAGCATCTCCTGAAACGGCGTTTGATCTTCGTTCAATTGATCAGTCATAGAAAATCCCCGTGCTTTCAAAAATGAACCCGCACGAGCAGAAATGAAAAAGCGACCTCCGAGGTCACCCCCGGGGCCGCTTGCCCAGTTCTTCCAGCATGTCACAAGGTGTACACGGGACCGTTCGGTAAGTCAATAACTTTATTACTTTCAAAGGGTTAACACGCGGCCCTCACGGCAACAAACAATTAACCCCCTTTCATCTTGGCAAAAATACCTCGGGGGGTCCGGGGGGCA
>NZ_JASHJX010000085.1 GCF_030732985.1 Nioella sp. MMSF_3534 | reverse complement strand
CCCCCCCCCCCCCCCCCCCCCCCCCCCCCCCCCCCCCCCCCCCCCCCCCCCCCGGGTCGACGCCGAAGGCGGCGAAATCCCTCTGGTCACGGGGCCTCTCCCTTCAGCACAAGCGGCAACCCCGCCATCACCGCCACGACCAGTCCGGCCTCGGCCGCCAGCCGCTGGTTCAACCGGCCCTGCGCTTCCCGGAACGCCCGCGCCAGCGCGTTCTCCGGCACGATGCCCTGGCCGGTTTCGTTGCTGACCACCACGACCGGCGCAGGGCAGGCCTTCAGCGCCGCAATCAGCGTGTCAGCCTCCGCCTGCCAATCCCGCTCGGACAGCAGCAGGTTCGTCAGCCAGAAGGTCGCGCAATCGAGCAGCACGACATCACCCGACCCAAGACCATCCAGCGCCCCCACAACGTCGAACGGCGCTTCAACGGTGCGCCAGCCATCGCCTGCGCGCATCTCCTGATGGGCGGAGATCTTGGCGCGCATCTCGTCATCGAAGGCCTGCGCCGTGGCGACATAGACCCGCTGCCCGCCATGGTCGCGCACCAGCGCCTCGGCCTGGGCGGATTTGCCGGACGCGGCCCCGCCGATCACCAGTGTCAGTCCGGGCAAAGACATTTTTTCCTCCCCAAAAGTGATCCGGCCGCAATTCCCGACCGTAACCCTCGTGAATGCAAGCGAACAGGAGCGCGTTATGGCACTCGACTTTGATCCTGGCCAGTCTCTTTCCCGCCACGCACGGGCAGCGGAGCTGCTTGATGCCGACACGGAACGCGATCTCGCCATCGCCTGGCGCGATCACCGGGACGAGGCAGCGCTGCATCGCCTGATCACCGCCTATATGCGCCTGGCCATTTCCATTGCCTGGAAATTCAAGGGCTACGGCGCCTCGATGAACGACCTCATCCAGGAGGCAGGGCTTGGCCTGATGAAAGCCGCCGATCGTTTCGACCCGGACCGGGGTGTGCGCTTTTCGACATACGCGGTGTGGTGGATTCGCGCCGGGATGCAGGATTTCGTGATGCGCAACTGGTCGATGGTGCGCACCGGGTCGACATCTTCGCAAAAGAGCCTGTTCTTCAACATGCGGCGTGTGCGCGCCCGGCTGGAGGCTGATGCCGCGGCGGAAGGTGTGGAACTGGATTCCCACCAGCTGCGAGAGCAGATCGCAACCGAGATCGGGGTGGCGCTGAAGGACGTCGAACTGATGGAGGGCCGCCTGGCCGGGTCGGATTTCTCGTTGAACGCCCTGCAATCCGATGGCGAAGAGGGCCGTGAGTGGATCGAGACGCTGGAAGATGACGGTGAACAGGCGAGCGAGCGGTTCGAGCGCGAGAAGGATGGCACGCGCCTGCGCGAATGGCTGGGCGATGCGCTGGGCACGCTGACGGAGCGGGAACAGAAGATCATTGCCGCGCGAAAGCTGACCAACCCGGCCCGGACGCTGGAAAGCCTCGGCGAGGAACTGGGCCTGTCGAAAGAGCGCGTGCGCCAGATCGAGGCAGGCGCCTTGCAGAAAATGCGCCGCAAGCTGGCCCCCCGTGAAGAGGAACTGCGCGGGATGATGGGCTGAGACAGCCTGTCCGCTTGTCTGCGCCGGGCCTTGCGCGTTTGCTGTATGCCATGAAACAGCGTTTTGCGATCCTTGTGCTGTGTCTGTCAGCCTGCGCGGCTTGGTCCGCCCCTTTGGCGGGGCTGGACCAGCTCCGCGGTGCGGATGTAGTGATCCTTGGCGAGGTACATGACAATCCCGCCCATCACCTGTGGCAGGCCGAGGCCGTGGAGGCCCTTGCCCCCGCGGCGGTTGTGTTCGAGATGTTGTCACCCGACCAGGCGGCGCGGATCACACCCGATCTGCTGGCCTCTCCCGATGCATTGGCGGCTGAAATCGGGTGGGATCAATCGGGCTGGCCAGAGTTCGCATTGTATCAGCCCCTGTTTGCAGCCCTGGGGGAGGCCATGATCTTCGGCGCGGCGCTGCCCTATGAGGATGTGCGTGCGGCGGTGAGTGAGGGGGCGGCTGCACGGTTCGCGGGCGACCCGCAGGCGTTCTCGCTCGATCAGCCCCTTCCCGAAAATCAGCAGGCGCTGCGCGAAGAGATGCAGGCCGAAGCGCATTGCAATGCGCTTCCCGCCGCGCTGCTTCCGGGCATGGTCGAAGCCCAGAGGCTACGGGACGCGGGCTTTGCCGCGAGGGTGCTGGCGGCGCTGGAAGAGACAGGCGGGCCGGTGGTGCTGATCACCGGCAATGGCCATGCGCGCACCGATTGGGCGGTGCCCGCGATGATCGCAATGGCCGCGCCAGAGGTGGCGGTCGTGTCGGTGGGGCAGTTCGAATCGGGGCCTGAGGGCGAGATCCCCTTCGACCTGTGGCGCGTGACAGAACCCGCCGAGCGGGACGATCCCTGCGCGGCGTTTCAGTGACGGGCCTGAGGGTCTCGGAGGTTGTGCTGCCGAGGGCGCGATTGCGCCGGAACGGGCAGGGAAGTGAAGCGGCGCCGCCTCGAAAAGGCGCGCGGGCTGTCGGTCTTCGTGGAAGCTTCCGGGTTTTCCCCCGTCCGCCTGCACCCTTGTCAGGGGTGGTCTGAGGCATCGGGAGGGACCGGGCCACGCTGTTGCAGTCGGTTAACCGGTGGCCAGACTGGCATAGCTTCCTGAAGATAGGATTAACCGGGGCGCTGTTTGTCCGACGGGGATTTCGCTGCGCATCGCGCATCGACCCGCGCGGCCCGTTCCGGGCCGCGACCTACCGGGCTTTCTGTCGGCTTGTGATGGGGGAACGGGGCGACTAGGTTGAGCGTCAGAAAATGACAATGGGCGGAGGCCCCATGCTGGCGGACAAGCGCATTCTTCTGATCATCGGTGGCGGTATCGCGGCCTTCAAATCGCTCGACCTGATCCGCCGCTTGCGGGAACAAGGCGCAGAGGTGGTGCCCGTCCTGACCCGCGCGGGCGAGGAGTTCGTGACGCCGCTTTCCGCCTCGGCCCTCGCGGCACAAAAGGTCTATCGGGATCTCTTCGATCTTACGGATGAGGCTGAAATGGGCCATATCGAGCTTAGCCGTGCCGCCGATCTGGTCGTTGTTGCCCCCGCCACGGCGGATCTGATGGCGAAGATGGCGAATGGGTTGGCGAATGATCTGGCTTCGACCCTGTTGATGGCCACCGACAAGCGCGTGCTGATCGCGCCCGCGATGAACGTGCGCATGTGGGAGCATCCGGCGACGCAGCGCAACCTGGCGACGCTGCAGGGCGACGGGGTTCTGGTGGTCGGCCCTGATGAAGGTGCGATGGCCTGCGGCGAATTCGGGCCCGGGCGCATGGCGGAGGTGCCCGACATTGTGGCGGCCGTGAGCGCGGCCCTGTCGGATGGGCCGCTGAAAGGGCGGCATGTGCTGGTGACCTCCGGCCCCACCCATGAACCGATTGACCCGGTGCGCTATATCGCCAACCGGTCCTCTGGCGCGCAAGGAACGGCGCTCGCTGCCGCGTTGCGCGATCTTGGGGCATCGGTCACGTTCGTAACCGGGCCTGCGAGGGTCGCTCCGCCCGCAGGCGTGAAGGTGGTCAAGGTCGAAACCGCGCGGGAGATGCTGGAGGCGGTTGAGTCCGCGCTGCCCGCCGATGCCGCGGTCTTTGCCGCCGCCGTGGCCGATTGGCGGGTGGCCAACGCGACCGACCGCAAGATGAAGAAGACCGAAGGGGCGGGCACGCCCGCGCTGGAGTTTGCGGAAAACCCCGACATCCTGAAAACCGTGTCTCAAATGTGTGAGGGGCGGCCCGGCCTCGTGGTCGGTTTCGCCGCCGAGACCCATGACGTGGAGGCGAATGCCGCCGCGAAACGCGCCCGAAAGGGGTGTGACTGGATCGTTGCCAATGACGTCTCGCCCGCCACGGGCATCATGGGCGGGTCGGAGAACAAGGTGGCCATCGTCACGGCGGAGGGCGTTGAGGACTGGCCGCGCCTGTCGAAGGAGGAAACCGCCCGGCGGCTGGCGGTGCGCATTGCCGAGGCGCTGGCGCGGTGAGGCTGCCTCCGGCGGGAGTATTTGGGCCAAGAAGAAGGTGCAGGGGATGACGCTGACGATCCGGGTGCTGCGAGAGGACTGGGCCGATCCTGCCGTGGGCTTGCCAAGCTATGAGACAGCGGGGGCGGCGGGGGCTGACTTGCGCGCGAATTTTCGGCCAGAGGATCGGACGGCGGGCATGGTGCTGGCCCCGATGGAGCGGCGGATCGTGCCGACGGGACTGCGCGTGGAAATCCCGGAAGGGTATGAGATGCAGATCCGGCCCCGGTCGGGCCTCGCGCTGAAACACGGGATCTCGCTGCCCAATACGCCCGGCACGATTGACAGCGATTATCGCGGGCCTTTGGGGGTTCTGCTGATCAACTACGGCACCGAACCGTTCCCGATCGCCCATGGCGACCGGATTGCACAGGCAATCGTGGCCCCTGTGGTTCAGGCCGTGTTCGACGTGGTCGAAGACCTGTCCGATAGCCACAGGGGCGCGGGCGGGTTCGGTTCCACGGGGCGCGGCTGATGGGGGTGGTTCTGGCCATGGCGGCGGCGCTTTGGGGCGTGGGCTGGCTGATGGGCGCGCCGATACGGGCGCGGCTGGTGATGCTGCTCGTGCTCTACATGGCGGTGCTGCTGGTGCAGGTGGCCTTGCCCGAGGCGCATCCCTTACGGGAGGGTACGGGTGGCTCGGCGGCGCCCTGGCTGATGCTGGGCGGGGTCGTGGCGCTGGTGCTGGCCTATCGCGAGGGGCTGCGGCGGTTGCGGGCGCGGGCAGAGGCGGTCGAGGGCGCGCGCGAAGCGGAGGCGCCGAAACAGACGGGCACGTTCTCGGGTGAGGAGCTGGACCGCTACGCCCGCCATATCACCCTGCGCGAAGTGGGCGGACCGGGGCAGAAAAAGCTCAAGCAGGCCAAGGTTCTGGTCGTGGGGGCCGGGGGGCTGGGATCGCCGGTGCTGCTCTACCTTGCGGCGGCGGGCGTGGGCCGGATCGGGGTCATCGACCATGACGACGTGGACCTGAGCAACCTGCAACGCCAGATCATCCATACCGACCAGTCACAGGGCGTGCCCAAGGTGTTTTCGGCCCGTGAGCGGATGCTGGCGCTGAACCCGCATGTGGATGTGCGCCCCTATGACCGGAAGCTGACGGCGGAGATCTCGGAGGCGCTGTTCGCCGAGTATGACCTGATCGTCGACGGCACCGATGCCTGGCCCATCCGCGACCTGATCAACCGCGCCGCCATCGCCACGGGCAAGCCCGTCGTCTCTGGCGCGATTTCCGCCTGGGAGGGGCAGGTGACCATCTATGATCCCGCCCGTGGCGCACCCTGCATGGCCTGCGTCTTCCCCGATGCGCCCGCGCCGGGCATGGCGGCGACCTGTTCCGAAACCGGGGTCATTGGCGCGCTGCCGGGTGTCATTGGCGCGATGATGGCGGGGGAAGTGGTGAAGCTGATCGCGGGCGCGGGCGAGCCGCTGCGCGGGCGCATGCTGATCTATGACGCGCTCTATGCCGAAACCCGGCTGATCACCATGAAACGCGCTGAAAACTGCCCGGTCTGCAGCGGCTGACCCTTGCGTGTCGCCAAGGCCGCGCCATACTGCCCCGATAACAAACAGGGAGTCTTTCCAATGAAACGCCTTGCCGCCGCCGCGCTGGCCCTTGCCACGCTTGTCCCCGTATCGGCCCTTGCCGACGGCCATATGCCCAATCTCGAAGGCCGCGAAGTGGTGATCGTCACCGAAAACGCCTATCCGCCGCTGCAATTCGTCGACCCCAATACCGGCCAGCCCGCCGGGTGGGAATATGACGCGATGGAGATCATCGCCGAACGCCTGAACATCACCGTGGTCTATGAGACCATCAGCTGGGATGCGATGATTGCCGCCGTCTCCGAGGGCCAGTTCGACATGGGCATGACCGGCATCACCATCCGCGAGGACCGGGCCGAGATGGTCGATTTCTCCGACAGCTACATGACCAGTCAGATGCGCATGCTGGTGCGGGCCGGGGAAACCCGGTTCACGGATGCCGAAAGCTTTGCCGCCGATGAGGATTTCCTGATGGGCAGCCAGGCGGGGACGACACCCTTCTATGTGGGCGTCTACGAGGTGCTGGATGGCAACGAAGCGAACCCGCGCATTCAGCTGTTCGAAACCTTTGGCGCCGCCGTTCAGGGCCTCCTGACCGAGGATGTGGACATGGTGCTGACCGATTCCACAGGTGGCGAGGGCTATGTTCGTGCCAACCCCGATCGGCTGGCCATCATCGGCGATCCGCTTGGCACCGAGGATTTCGGCTTCATCTTCCCGCGCGGGTCTGACCTGGTCGGGCCGATGAACGCGGCGATTGCGTCGATGCGCGAGGATGGCACGCTGGATGAACTGAACCAGCGCTGGTTCGTCGATTACAGCTTTGGCGGCTAAGCCGTCTCTTGCCCCGGTTCGCATAGGGCCGGGGCCTTTCTCGCGCATGATCCCTTCCCCCCAAAGCGACAAGGATTTCCCCTGGTGGCTGCTCGCCGTGGCCGGGCTGGGGCTGTTTGCCTTCTGGCAGGTGCTGGCCGATGATCAGTACCGGCAGGTTCTGACCACCCTGCAGCGGGGCATTGGGATCACGATCTTCGTGACCTTCGTGGCCTTTTTCGCGGCGGCCTCGGTGGGGCTTGGGCTGGCGCTGGCCAGCCAGTCGCAGTCGCTGATCCTGCGCCAGTGCGCCCGCTTCTACGTGGAGGTCATACGGGGCATCCCGATCCTTGTGCTGCTGCTCTACGTGGCCTTCGTGCTGGCCCCGGCGCTGGTCGCGGGCTGGAACTGGGTGGCGGCAGAGGTCGGGCTCGACCCGATCCGCACCCGCGATTTCAGCCTGCTTTGGCGGGCGATCCTGGCGCTGTCCATCGCCTATTCCGCCTTTCTGGCCGAGGTCTTCCGCGCCGGGTTGCAATCGGTCGACAAGGGCCAGATCGAGGCCGCCGAGGCCCTTGGCCTCAACCGCCGCCAACGCTTCCGCCATATCGTCTTTCCGCAGGCCATTCGGGTGATCCTGCCGCCCTTGGGTAATGATTTCGTGGCGATGGTGAAGGACAGCTCTCTGGTCTCGGTCCTGGGCGTGCTCGACATCACCCAACTGGGCAAGGTCACGGCGGCGGGCAATTTCCGCTACTTCGAGACCTATAACGTGGTCGCGCTGATCTACCTGACGATGACGATCACCCTCTCGCTCGGCCTGCGCCAGGTGGAGAAATCCTTGCGCAAGGGCCACTCGGGCCGCTAACCCCGCATTAAGGTTAACGCCCCCCCCCTTCTTCTTG
>NZ_JASHJX010000084.1 GCF_030732985.1 Nioella sp. MMSF_3534 | reverse complement strand
CTTCTCTTCATCGTCTGTCTCCTCAGTTGGAGAACAGGCTAACCTCAAACCGGGGACTTTTCAGGGGAGCAGGTCAGCGCAGTTCCATCAATTGAGGTTTCTCAGATGCTTGGGCAGGGCATGTCCGGAGGCCCGTTGATGAACGAGGATCATGAGGTTTTGGGCATCATCCATAAAGGTGGCCCGGTAGCCTATGTTGCAAAAGATGGGAGTGTTTCTCCACAAAGCAGTTCGCCGTTGCGATCTCAGAGTTGAAAGCGTGGGCGTCAACGCTGCCGTAACCAGAGAAGGACTTCTTAGTTCGGTTGCGAAGGTCCCAGGTCTAGCTTGCAGATGCTACCCGAATGATACCCCGGCCCAAAATTGTTGCACACGGCTTATCCCCCAGTGGGGCCATCATATTATTTTATTTTTGTTTGAATGGTGCCCGGGGGCGGACCTCACCTAATCTGTAATTTCAACGGGTTAGATGAAAGTGGGACAGCCTGAAATCCCGCTATATTACACTTTATGTAACGAAACTGTCCCACCGTGCTGGGCCTGACCGGGAAGGGAATATCGCCTCTAGCCCAGCTTACCTTTTCCTTTGCATCTTGGGAAGGTGACGCAGCCGAGGAACCGACCATACCGGCTTTTCCGCTCGACGAGCCATCCGTTCTCGCATTCCGGGCATGATGGGTACTCGGCACCACATGAGCATTTCATCAACCCAGATTTGTCCTGTTTCTCAGGCAGACCGATACCACAGGATGGGCAGGCGTTGATTGAGAAGCCGCATAGGTCTGCGTGCTCGCAACGATACCACATCCCACCGTCCTTGGTGGGGAAGGCCAGGAGATGGCCACCACACTCGCCGCAGGTATGGACCTGTTCGGACTGCCCGTCATTCCCCACCAAGCCGTAAGCGGGGTCGTCCAGCATCTCGGTCACGAACGCGGATTGCTTGGAGGCAGAACACATCAGGGTCACAGTGTGGCGGGCTCGGGTCAGGGCCACATACATGACCCGCCGCTCCTCGGCATTCTCGAACGGCTCCGCTTCGGGCGACACGAGCCCCAGAAGCGGGTCATCGACGATCTCTGATGGGAAACCCGTCCGCCCTCGGAACAAGCCAAGGACGATGACATGATCTGCTTCCAGACCCTTCGACGCATGGATTGTCTTGAATGAAATGTCGAGGTCGGGGAACTCATGTCGCATCCGAGAAAGATTGTTCGGCATGAGATGGCGATACCGCCCAAGGAGCAGGACTGTGGGCTTCCTTCTCCCGTCACCTTCCATCGGTATAGCTCGAAGCGTGTCCCTCAGCTTGGCATTCGCATCATGCAGGAAGGTCGGGACGACCCTCAGTGCGGGGGAAGTTGCGACACCAGCGGGGATAACAGTCTTCTTTAACTGCGCCGGGTTTTGCAGGACGAACCTCTTTGCCGCTGCCGCTATCTGATCCACGGATCGGAAGGTGCGACCGAGATCGACGGTTCGGTGAACACCACCCTGATCGTCGAACGTGCCGCCAAATTCTTTGCCGAAGCGTCGCATCAGGTTGATGTCTGATCCAGCGAACCTGTAGATCGATTGCCAGTCGTCGCCGACCGCGAAAACACGTCCGTCAGAGTGTTGGGCTTTCAAAGCCTTAACCAAACGCCCTCGGCTTTGAGAGATGTCCTGGAACTCATCGACCAGGATGTGCTTGAACGGGCTGCGATACTGTCCGCTCTCGGCATAGCCACAGGCCCGGAGGATCATGTCCTCGAAATCGATCCTGCCATCCAGACGTGACTGATACTCGCGGTATACTGGTTCGAAGATCGCGAGGAATGCTCCGGCCCGTTTGCCGAGGTCGAGTTTCGCTGCCCTGGCTTCACAGTCTTTCACCTGGTAGCCGCCACCCTTGAAGTGACGGAGGAATGTTCCAACCAGTTGGACGAAACTGTCCACCTGGCCCAGTTCGACAACCTGGTCGAACAGTGTTTCGGGCGAGCGAGGCGAGACCTCTTCGTAGGGCGCAATTTTCTCGGCCAGGGCCTCCAGCAGGCGGCCTTCCTGACGTTCATAGCTATAGGTCTCGATCAGATCGGTCCCATGATCTTCATGAACACCGCGCTTCCACTGCATACCTTCGAGATACTCGTCGCGGTCCACGAATGGGGCCGTGGTCAATTCTTCCCTGCCATCGTTCAGCTTTCGGCGGCGAACGCCAAAATGCTCGATGTACACACCGCTCTTTGAAAGACGAAAATCAGGGCAGTAGTCGCGGTAGCCACCTTCCGAAACCTTGTGCTCGTAGTTCGGTTCATACTCGTACTCGATGCCGTTCTCATAGAGCCAGTTGGCGATCATCAACTCTTCGAAGCTCTTGACCTGTTCACCTTGCAGAGTCCGAAGATCGAGCTTCTCGATATAGTTGTAGTAGTCGTGCTTCTTCTTGAAATCCCACTCGCTCTTGGTCTCCAGACGGGCATAGGAGAACCAGCCAATGATCGCTTTTGAAACCTCGGCAGCGGTCCGTACCAGCGCGAGTAGAATGTCCTTGATCAATGCCAGGTAGGCTTTGTCATCGGTGGCGTGGCTGGCCAGTGCTGGTTTGCTACCTTCAACGATCCCGATGATATCGTAGGCCAGCGAGTGAAAGGTTCGGGCCTCCAACGGTTCACCACACCGCTGCTCGATACGCTCTGACATCTCCTTCGCGGCATCCTTCGCGAAGGCAAGCAACAATATCTCATTCGGTGCCCGGGTCCTGGATTTGATGAGGTATCCAGCCTTTGCGGTGATGACGCTGGTCTTTCCCGATCCCGCCCCGGCCAACACCAGTGTGGCGTCTTCGTCCGCAATGATTGCGATCCTCTGTTCCGGTGTGAGTGGGTTACTCTCGAACGTATCGAAGAACCTCTGCCATTCTGACAGTTGTCGTTCCTCGAACGTCGCAATTGCCTTGGCTCGCATTACCCCGGGGGTTTTGATGAAATTTTGGATATCTTGAATCTGGGACCGCACATGCGCATCAACCGCTCCGCTGGGTAGCTTCGAAAGCAGGCCATCGTCCAGATTTCGGGCTCGCTCCAAAACCGGAGACAGAATGCATGCTGATGGATACCGTGATGGATTGGAAAGCTCTGCGAGGGCGCGTAGCACCTCATCAATCGAAATGCGTTCCTCTTCGAATTGGGCGGTGTTGTAGGCAATCCAACTCGCTCTAACGGTGTTAGCAAAGCTGGTTGCCTGGTCGAACCTGACACCTCGCATCAGGGTGCGATTACCGCCGTCGGATGTGATCGACAATGTGCTACCCATCAGTCCTTTTTCAACTGACGGGGTTGCCGCAAGGTCCTTCAGGTGAAGCCTTTGAATGGACCCGGCGTGAACCGTGAGTTCCTGGTCCCGGAAATCAATAGACCGCGCATGTCGCCCAAGCGGGTTCAACAGAAATCCGACCAGCGGCTGAGGTTTTACTCGTTTCACGATGCTCCGCCATTCATAACGTCTTTGCCAGAAATCCGATTGGGCAAATTACCACTCTGCCGCCCCACCGTCGGCAACGCCATCCCAGCGATCCGAAAGGTCACGAAACGATTTCGGCAGTCCTGACAAGGCAGTATCATCAAATTTCAGGCCGAGGTGCCGAATTGCGATCATCGCCACTAGCTTGGCTTGTTGCTCGTCCCGAATACGCTTCGCCGGGTCACGTGTCGGATCGTTTTCGACTATCCACTGCTTTTGCATGGCGAAAACCCTGGGATCGAGCGTCACAATCCGGACCGGAAGGCCGCGCTCATCAAATGAGATGGCCTCAAACTTTGGCGCGTTCAGGAGCCACTTGCTGCTATCCGTGGTCGTCGCGACCAGATAGTCCGGATCATCAGAAAGGCGGGCTTGTCCCCTGTTCATGATCCGCCCGTGATTCTGGGGTTCGATCAGGTCGACCATGTATCCGTCCCTGTTGGCTGCGGTATATGTCCGCCCCCTCGCCTTGTTAAATGATCGGTCTACGGCTTGAAGAGCACCGATCAGGCCGCGTTGATTGGTATTCCCTGACATCACAAGGCGTCGGCGAGCATCGAACAGGACATCCACATCTCCTGTCGCCAGCATACCGGACTCGATACGTACCGCCGCCTTGGCTTCATAGGCAAACAAGGCATTGGTCCCGAGCACGATCAGGGACGTGCCCAGCCAGCCAAGATCGTCCAGTTTTCGAATGACACGTGCTGTCAGCAATGGGACCCGTCCCAGCCCACGGGCCCGAAGAATCGGCGCTCGATCTTCCAGTTGACCTCGTAGGCTTGTGATTTGCTCTTCCACCCGCGCCTTCCCGGCCAGAAACGCTTCTAGCTTGGCCTCGGTCTCCGGGCTGCGGCGACCGAAGGACTTCCTCGTGGAACTGGCATACGGGCGGCGGATAAGGTATTCAGCATCACCACGTGGCTCGAATTTCATGGAGCCACCATAGCTGTGCTTGGCGTCAGCTTGAGCCCGCCGAAGAAGCTCATAGCGGTCCCGTGCGTCTACGGAATCGCGGATACTGTCACCGTCTAACTGAATGATATCATACATTTTTGCCAATCATCTCTTGATTTTCATCTTATGTTGGCAAAATCGTTTTCCGTCAATGCATTAGGAGCTTTTGGCGTTATCCCATCCGATAGAGCCGATTGCAGCATGGTAACCCCGCCATCCCGCGTCATGGCATGCCGTTGAAATACAGTCATGTTTTCATCCATGGCGTTTTGCGTATTCATCCACCGGACTGACTCGATCTATGACGACGTTCCGTCAGAGCGGCATCAGTTCCCGAAACGATACCTTTCACGTGCTCAGCAATGTGAGGGAGATTGGGTCGTCTATCTCGAACCGACCAAGGTGAAGGATACCAAAGGCTCCTTTGCCGTCGCGAAGGTGCAAGAGATCATTCCGGACCCTGGCAACCAGGAAATGTATCTGGACGTGATCGAACCGGGAACTTATCTGGATTTTGGAGATGAGGTTCCGTTCCGAGACCAAGGCTCCGTCATCGAGCAGGGCCTTCTCAACGATCAGGGGAACATCTCTGGCCGAGCCCAGGCTGCTGTGCGACCTTTGTCCCCAGCGGACTTTGCCAGGATCGTCGAACGTGGTCTTGGCCACGATGAGGACATCTTGCCTCGCGTAGACCCGGACACACCCTTTGAGGGCTTCTCAGAAGCTCCCCAACCCTTCCAACACCTGACAGCACGGGATCGGGTCACCCAGATTACCAATCGGGCCATACGAGATCGAAACTTCCGCAAAACCGTACTCCGAGCTTATGGGGAGCGATGTGCGATCACTGGTCTACGGTTGATCAACGGCGGAGGCAGGGCCGAAGTCGAGGCAGCACATATCCGACCCGTTGAACATGACGGCCCAGATATCGTCAGCAATGGCATTGCCCTATCAGGCACTGCGCACTGGATGTTCGACCGGGGTCTTGTGGGGCTGGATGATGACATGACTGTCCTGGTGTCACGTCAGGCCAATGACCCAGATGCAGTCCGGTCGATGATCAACGTGACCGCGAAGCTGATCGCTCCGCAGAGACTGGCTGATCGACCCCGAGCAGAGTTCGTTCGATGGCATCGGGAGCATGTCTTCAAGCACTAATCGAGCACGCCGAGATACCCAGTTAGTTCGCCCCACAGCACCGCTTATATTTCCGCCCTGACCCGCATGGACATAGCTCATTCCGGCCCACCTTCCGGCCCCGAAATGGTTCCTCGGTCGAGTTGGCCGCAGGTGGAAACAACAACCCTCCGCTACCAGTTCCGGAACCGGACTGACCTTTGGTCCAGGCGTTCAGGTTCAATACGATGTCGTGAATCAGATCAGGGGCTCGCTCGGTCAGATCATCGATACTCTCGTCGGGAAGATCGCATCGACCCTCGGCAATCTCGTGCAGGGTCAGTATCATACTGACTGATGCCGCAGCCTCCTCGTCATGGCTCTCGACGATCCGCTCCCAGGCGTCCGGCCTCAGCCTCATGGCCTGTTCGAACCCATCGACCCACGCCTCCCATAAAAGCTCATCGGTTCGAAGGTCATGATCGAAGACCGGTCCATATCTGGGCACCGGCGATGAGAGCGACTGAGCGACCGCGTTATAATGGCCGGTGATCAGATTGGTCGCGGCCTGGACATCTTCGATCCGTTCGAACGGTGCCGTGACCTCATCACCCCAGATGATGGGAAGCCATTCCCCGGGCAGAACGATGTCCGGACAGACGATCAGCCCTGCGCAGAAGCCATCGAACTCGCTCATGAGCATCCCTTCGTTCTCCTCAGGGAGGGAGAGCAGCAGTTCGTCGAGTTGGCGGAGGTTTTCGTCGGTGCTCATCTAATGTCGTGCCCGTGTTCCTGATTAGAGGTTACCAGCAGACCGTTTGGAATTGCGAGCAAGAGTGGACTTTTTTGGGGGTGACCTGACCAGCCAGATACCTAATCTGGGCCAGCAGCGACGGTCGCCCCCAAATGGTAAACAGTTTCGGAGGACCAAGATGCAGGATCGCTACGCCGGAGATGTGGGAGATTTCGTGAAGCTCGGCCTGCTGCGGGCTCTCTCCCCTGGACGGCAACTCGGCGTGGCCTGGTACCGATACCCGGACGAAGACCACAATAGTGATGGGCGGCACATCAGCTATCTCGACCAGCCGGATCGATACGAACATCTCGACCCGGTTCTGTTCCGCCATCTTCGAAACATCACGAGGGATGCACGGTCGATCAACTCACTGCTGCCAGTCATGGACGGCGCGATCTCGTCTGATGAGGCCGTGGACAGCAGCAGGATACCGCCACGCCAAAGACGCGACTGGCGCACCGCCTGGTTCAACCGCGTATTGGATCATCTATCAGCGTGTGACCTGGTGTTCGCAGACCCTGATAATGGCATCATCGATGACAACGATCAGCGAAAGGGCCGGGCCAAGTTCGGTAAGCAGATGCCCCTGGCGGAGGTCCAGACACTGGCCCGTGGACGGTGCGCGGTCATCTACCACCACAACACCCGCCGTCGTGGTGGCCACGACGCTGAGGTCAATCACTGGCTGGATGAGATCGGGATGCCCAGTATCGCCGTTCGTGCGACCGCATACAGTCCGAGGACGTTTTTCGTGCTGAACTCGGATGAGGAGATCGAGGAACGGGTTCGTGGGTTCTGTCTGAGATGGGCTGGCATGAAAGTATTGCTGCATGGGGTCCGGTAATAGATCGCATGTCTCGGTGGTGAACGGCCCTCTACAGATATTCGCATTTGGTTTTTTGAACGTCCGCTTTGCTTTCTTAGTCCGACTGCAGTGCGGCCTCTAGGCTCAGGACCCATTGATTTCCGTCTGGCGGCATGATTCACGGCTCGAAAAAACGAGCGGTAACATGTCTGAT
>NZ_JASHJX010000083.1 GCF_030732985.1 Nioella sp. MMSF_3534 | reverse complement strand
CCCCCCCCCGCACCCCCCTGGAGTATTTCTGCCAAGAAGAAGGGTCAGTCCGGGCGGCCGATGAGGCGGTCGATGGGCGCGTAGTCATCGGTCAGGACTTGACCACGCGCCTCGGAAATGCGCGTGATGAAGCGGTCCCCAAGGGCGCCGAAGGTCATTCGGAAGGGCATGGGGGCGCTGAATTCATCGAAATCGGAGGAGCTGTTTCCGGCGGCGATGACGAAGACCATGCGGCTGCCGGGCTCGGGCTGCGTGGCCTGGGTCCAGACCTCGACGCTCGGGAAGACCTGTCGCATGGTACGGACGATGGAGCCGAGCGCCTGCAACCGGTCCTCATAGTCGATCACGTTCATCAGGAAGGTGCCGTCCTCGGTCAGGCGCGACCGGGCCAGTTCGAAAAACTCCTGCGTCACCAGATGGACGGGCACCACAACATCGGTGAAGGCATCGCCGATGATCACGTCATAGTGCTGATCGGGGCGGGTCAACAGCGCGCGGCGAGCATCTTCATGCAGAATGGTGACGGTCTCGGGATCGAACCAGAAATCCCGCTCTGCCAGCGCGGTCACGGCGGGGTCGATCTCGGCCACCACCATCGGGCCGGTGCCGTGTTCGGTGAAGGCGCGGGGGATGGAATAGCTGCCGCCACCAATGAAAAAGCTTGTGAAATCGGCACGCGGCGCACGGCGGCGGGCCAGTTCATCCAGCATGGCGGCATGTTCGGTAAACATCACGGTGGGGACGTCGCGGGCGCTCATCCCGTGGCCCAGATGGTCGATGACCATCAGGTGTACGGGGCTTTCGGGATCGGCGGACATATCGACGGTGCGGATGCAGAAATAATTGCTTTCGACCGTGCAAGGGGAGGGTGTGGCCAGCGCGAGGCCGGAGAGCGCGAGGGCAATCAGCGCGGCGATGGACGCGATCTTCAATGCGGCAGACCGCGCGAGCCAGAAGAGCAGCAGCCCGGAGATGACATAGGTCACGGTCACCACGGCAAGCGTGGCGGATGTCCCGAGCCATGAGATGAAGAGAAACCCCGCCAGCAGCGTGCCCGCGATGGCGCCGATGGCACCCGCCGCGAACATCGCCCCGAGCGTACGGCCCTGCTGGTCGGGGGCTGCGCGGGTGACGGACACATGGGCCAGAACCGGGGCAGGGACACCTGCAAAGAACGAGGGCAGGAAGAAGACCGCCATGGTGATGGCGGCGATGCCCCAGACGGGATGGCCCACGGCCTCGAGCAGCGGGGTCGCCACGAGGCGCAGCAGGCTCACCGCGATGGCCGTGGTCAGCGCCGCCGCAATCAGCGCCCCGCCAGTCCAGGCCAGTGCCTTCTCCACCGGGCGCTCCGCCAGCCGCCCGCCCCACCAGTGCCCGGCAGAAAACCCCGCCAGAACCACCGCGATGATCGAGGTCCAGGTGTAAAGTGACATCCCCACATGCGGGGCCAGCATCCGGCCTGCCACGATCTCCACCACAAGCGAGGCCGCCGAGACAGCGGTTTGCAGGGTCAGAAGCAGCCAGAGCGGCATGGCGCGGGTCATCGGCAGGGTCCTTGAAAGCTTTCGGCAATTGTCATCAGCACGCGGCGCGACACAAGGGGGCTTGGTGCAAGATTTGCAATTGCAGCGCCTGTCGGGATGTCCTATACGCGGCGCACGCGGCACCCGTAGCTCAGCTGGATAGAGCGCTGCCCTCCGAAGGCAGAGGCCAGAGGTTCGAATCCTCTCGGGTGCGCCATGATTTCCTGCACATCCCTACAGTTCTGGGCTTTTTGTCCAGTCGATCGGGCAGCGTGGCAGTCCAGGGCCGGATGGCAGGGCTACTGCGCGGGCCATCCTGCAAGGAGTGGCGGAGGGCTTCGGCAGTCTTGGCCAACGCCCGTCGAACCCGGAAGCCAGGAATTCCGGCTTGAGTCAGTGCCGGAATCACGCAATTCTGCTTCTGTAAAGGTTTCCAATTCCGGAAATCAGGTCGAATGTGCTGCCATTGATTTCAGAGAGCCGTGTTTTTCTCAAAGCAACTTCGATGAAGTAGCAAAGACCTAAATTTATTGGGGGGTCACTATGTCATTAACAGAGCTCTATTTCACGGACAGTGCCGGCGGAACAGCCTATAATGGTGCAAGCGGTATTGAGATCGTTACAATCGGCGATCGGACGTTCGTCTATACCGCAGCAACTTTCGCCGATGCGATCATCATTTCCGAACTGCGTGCGGACGGAACGCTGACCGAGATCGGAACCGTGCCGCAGACGTCGGGTGCCGGGCTTAACGGTGTCTCCGGTTTTGCGTCCACAGAGGTGAATGGCACCACGTATCTTTATGCGGCAGGGGAAGTTTCTGACGCGATCACGGTCTATCAGGTCGGCGCGGACGGGATGCTGACCAGCGTTCAGACCGTCTTCGACAGCGACGATACGGATCTCCAACTGGACGGGTCGCTCGGAGAGCTGACCATTGCCACATCCGGCGGTAACCAGTTCCTGATCACCCAGGGCTATTACGATGACGGCCTGAGCGTGTTTCAGATCGGTGCGAACGGCCAATTGACCAACACCGACAATATTGACGATGCCGATTCCCCGGCTCTTGTGCTGAACGGTCCCGCAGATACCGCGTTCATCGAATACATGGGCACGTCTTTTGTCTTTGCCACCGGCCATGATGAAAGTGGTGTCGGGATCTTCAGCCTGTCGGCCTCTGGCCAGCTTACCCTTCTGAACAGCCTGACCGACACGGGCACTCTTGAACTCTCCCGCGCACACGGGGTCGAGGCGGCGATAATCGGCGGCACGCTTTTCATGTATGTCGCGGGCAACAGCGATGATGGCATTTCGGTCTTTTCGGTAAGTGCAGGGGGGGCTGCGGTCAACGTCTTCAACTACAGCGATTCAACGACGCTGAGCCTGAACGGTATCCAGGATCTGGACATTTTCGAGTTCGGGGGCACAACCTACCTCGCCGCAACGCTGGAAATTGATGATGGCATCACCCTGTTCTCCATCGAAGGCGATGGCAGCCTGATGCAGGTGGACAGCGTTTTCGATTCCGAAGACGCTGCATTGGAACTGGATGGCGCCGCTTATCTGGAATTCGTCGAGGTCGACGGTCAGGGATTGCTGGTGGTGGGCGGCCTTAACGACGACGGCATTTCCGTCTTCTCGATGGACATGGGCGCTGTCACCATCGAGGGCACGGCGGCTGCCGATCTTCTTGTCGGCACCGATCGCGGTGAGGAAATCGACGGTCTGCAAGGCGATGACGCCATTGTCGCCGGGGGAGGGGACGATTCCGTCAATGCAGGCGAGGGCAACGATCTTGTCAGTGGCGGCGATGGCGACGATCGTATCGAAGGTGACGGGGATCTGACCCAAACGGCCTCGGACGTCGTCACGGTTGCGGAAACCGGTCAGGATCTGGCGCTCTCGGTGACAATTCCCGACAGTTCCGATGGGACGAGCATTGAAATCTCGGGGATCGTGAACAGGATTCCCAACCAGGGCAGCGATTACAATATCGTCTATGTGATCGACACGTCCTCTTCAATGAGCGGAAGCTTTTCAGGAACCGAAACCGTTGGCGACCTCAACAACGATGGCCAGGCCAACACATTGCTGGATGGCACCGTTGCCGCATTCCAGTCGCTGAATGACAGTCTTGTCGCGGCGGGGTTCTCCGGTTCGGACGTTGCCGTCGTCGAGTTTGCCGGAAGTGCCGTCACCACCTATAGCGGATCGGCGCTTGGCGGTGTGAATGCGGTTCTGGAGGACATGAGAGCGAGCGGGAGCACGGATTTCGAAGATGCGCTTCAGCAGGCGATCCTGGCCCTTCAGGGGATGGGAAGTGGCCAGAATGTCGTTTATTTCATATCGGACGGTGCCCATAACGGCGGTGCCTATGCCGACGAGGTCGCAACGCTGATCGACAGCAATGGGCTGAATGCCACGATCAATGCCTTCGGGCTTGGCACCTCTGCAAATCTCAATCAGCTCGATCTGGTCGATGACGGGACAAGCAATGGCAGCGCCATTCGCGTGCTTGAACCGTCGACGCTGACCGGTGGCCTGACCGGTTCGCCGGTGGACACAAGCGAGGTCGACAGGCTGGAAATCTACGTCAATGGGGTGCTCGTGCGGACCGTGGACGGCGTGGAATTCTCCTCCACGCCGCTCGGCCTTCAGTATAACGCGACCATTGACGGTCTCTCGACAACCGCAGGCGACACGATCGAGGTCATTCTGGTTGCATCGGATTCAAGTGAAACGGAGGTTTCCGTTTCGCTGACCGTTCCCAACGAGACCCTCATCGTCGGGGACGATACGCTGGTCGGTGGTGCGGGCGATGACTCTCTCGATGGGGATGGCGGCAACGATACGCTCATGGGCGAAAGCGGCAATGACCTGTTGGTTGGCGGCACCGGCCATGATCTGCTCGATGGCGGATCTGACGATGACAGGCTCTTCGGAGATGGTGGCAACGATACGCTGATCGGTGGAAGCGGGGCCGATACGTTGACGGGCGGGATTGGCGACGACGTCTACTATGTCGATGGCAGCGATCTGGTCGATGAAAGCACCGGGGGGGCCGGTGATACGGATACCATCGTGTCCCGAACGACGATTGACCTGACCAACCTGGGCAGCAATTTCCTCGGCGATTTCGAGGCCGTCCAACTTATCGGCACCATTGATGCAACGGCCCGTGGTGACGACGGGGCCAATTCGCTGGTTGGCAACGAGGGTGACAACCTGCTTGTTGGACGTGACGGGGCTGACACGCTGTCCGGCGGTTACGGCGATGACACGCTCAACGGTGGCGCGGATGAAGACCTTTTCATTTACTCGGGTGGCGCGGATGTCATCGAGGACTTTTCAAATGATCTGATCGAGATCGATCCCGCGTTCTGGTCGGGCAACCTGGCCAGCGTGCTTTCTGCCGCGGTCGTGCAGGCTGGCAATCTCGTTCTGGATTTCGGCGGTGGAAACACGCTGACGCTGAACGGTGTGACAAGTACCGCGACGCTTGCGGGCCGTATTACCGGTGGCACGCAATCTGTGGCCAGCGACCTCAATGGGGACATGACCAGCGACATTCTGTGGCACAATGGAACGACCGGTCAGTTCGGCATGTTCGGGATGCAGAATGGCAATGCGACCTGGCAGGTGCTCGGATCTGAAAACACCGCCTGGCATATCGCGGGTCTTGGCGATTTCGACGGGGATGGGACCGACGATATCCTCTGGCGCAACGACAGCTCCGGCGGCATCGGCTTCTCGGCTATGGGTAGCGGAAGCCCGGTCTGGAATGCCTTGGGGCAGGCCAGTTCTGCATGGGGCATCGTGGGCGTCGGCGATTTCAACGGTGACGGCACCGACGATATCCTCTGGCAGAACAGCAGCAATGGCGGCGTCGGCATGTTCGCCATGTCGGGCGGCACGGCGACCTGGCAGACGATCGGCGGCTCATCCGCGCCTTGGGAGATCGTGGCGACCGGCGACACGACCGGCGACGGGATCGACGATATCATCTGGCGGAACTCCACGACCGGGCAGGTGGGCCAGTTCGAGATGTCGGACAGCGGAACGGCCAGTTGGAGCGTCGTTGCCAATGTCTCGACCGACTGGCGACTGGTGGGCACCGGGGATCTCGATGGCGATGGCACGGATGACCTGCTTTGGCGGCACGAAAGCTCGGGCGCGGTCGGATATTACGCCATGGGTTCCGGCACGCCGACCTGGCAGGGCCTAGGGCAAGCCAGCTTCGACTGGGATATCGTCGGAACCGGCGACTACAATGGCGACGGCACCGACGATATCCTGTGGCGCAACGTCAATACCGGGACTGTCGGCATGTATGACATGGATGGCGGGCCGAACTGGCAGACCATCGGCCAGGCCGGGTTGGATTGGGACGTCGAGGGGCAGTTCGTGGACGAGTTCGTGTTCTGAGCCCTGCGTGGAGGGGAGCCGCTGCCGCTTGCTGCGGTTCCCGCCCCTGACTGGCCTGATACCCCGCTTGGGCTGACCCGCCCTTGCAACTGTCCCGACCCGGTGTCGGGCGTCCGTCAACGCGAGCTTTCCTCCTGAAAGCCCGGCCGCCCTCGGCAAGGCATTGCCATCGTCGAATGCGATTGCGAGGGGAAGTCCTTCTTTCCACCCGGCATCCTCGGGCCTGGTTCGCGACTCCATGAATGGCTGTCCGGTTCGAGCGGACAGGTCACAGGGCAATGGCGAAAGCTCCCCCTTCGGTGGCAGCACGGGCGATAGTGACGCCAAGTGGTTCTAAGAACTGGACAAAAGAAAAAAAGATATACATCTTTGGTCTGAACTGCGCGCAAATGGATAGCCATCGGCCGCAAGAGACATTGTGAACGGAACTGTTCGGGGGAACGCCATGCCTAGCATTACACTTCAAGGGTTTGAGACTGACAACATCAACCAGGTCAACGGCGACAATGCCTTTGTCAGCACGTCGACACTGACGCTTACGATTTCGGAAGGCGCGAGCCTGATCTACAGCATCATCCCGAACAGCGAAACGATCGGCAACGGCCAAATCCTCGAAGCGGATATCGTACCCATTAACGGCGCCGGCGATGTTTATATTAACGGGATGGCGACCAGCGTAGATCTCACCTGGGTGTTCGAGGCCAGCTTCAGCAACGGGTCCAGCGCCACGATTCTCGTGCTTCAGAACTCCGCCACGGGGCGGGAGTATTTTTTCCCCATAGATGGAACCATGGCAATCCCGACCAGCCAGGCGGAATGGGATGTCATCACCAGCAGCTTCACCGGTGCCAGCTATGCGACCGGCACCTACGCGCCCAACACCGCATTCGACCCGCTGACCTTCCCGAACGGAACCGTGACCGTTGACGACTACTGGGTCGGTTACGACGACCCCGAGCTGTTCAACGGCGGCGCAGGGGATGACGACCTTTCCGGCCAGGGGGGCAATGACACTATCACCGGCGGCGCGGGGGATGACTATATTCGCGGCGGCGCAGGCGACGACTCCCTCGACGGCGGTGACGATTACGACCAGGTCGTCTATGACGATGCCACCTCCGGCGTGACCGTCAACCTTGTGACCGGTACCGCCACGGGCGGCGCGGGCAATGACACGATCGCGAATTTCGAGATGGTTCGCGGGTCGATGCATGACGACCACATAACCGGCGACTCTGGTAGCAACCAGGTGCGCGGTCTCGATGGCAACGATACGCTGATCGGCGGCGACGGGAATGACCGCGTCCGCTATGACCGGGACGCCAATTACGGCGGTGCTGCTGGCGTGAACGTCAACCTGATGACCGGCATTGCCATTGACGGGTTTGGCGATACGGACTCCCTGTCCGGGTTCGAACGGGTCATGGGCTCGAACTCTGGCGACACGATCATCGGCGACGACCAGGACAACGAGCTGGAAGGCCTCGACGGCAATGACACCATAGCCGGTGGCGGAGGCCGCGACAACATTCGGGGCGGCGACGGCGACGATACACTCGACGCATCCGGCGGCGATTCCGCGTCCCAGGGCTATGGCGACATCATCCAGGGTGGCACCGGCAACAACACGATCATCGGACATGCACAGGCCTTCGCCGACCGCAGCGGTGGCGGTATCGACGTCATCTATGAAAACGTCGAGGGCACGGGCGGGGTCGTCATCACCGTGGGCGCGAACGGCACCGGGACGACCACCAGCAACAACGCCGGTGTCGTCAACGATACCTTCACCTATGCCGACCACTTCGAGGGCACGCAGGACGCGGATGTCTTCAACGGCTCGAACGGCGGCTCCGGCACCGGGCAGGGCAACGAATCCTGGGTCGGCGAAGCGGGCAATGACACGATCAACGGCAATGGCGGTTGGGACATGGTCCAGTACTGGCTCGAGGGCGGGACCAACGGGGTGAATGTGAACCTCGCGACCGGTGTTGCGACCGACAGCTACGGCGATACCGACAGCCTCAGCGGGATCGAGGGCGTTGCCGGCACCGACCAGAACGACACCCTGATCGGGGATGGTAACGACAACTACTTCGAAGACCGGGGTGGTGACGACTCGATCAATGCCGCCGGGGGCAATGACTGGATTCGGCTGAATTCCGGCAGCGATACGGTCGATGGTGGTGACGGGTTCGACACGCTGGAAATCGACCTGAACGGGTTCACCCTGCCCGCAGGCTTCATTTATCAGCTCGACCTCTCAACGGGGTATTCCGGGCAGTTGGGTAACCCGAACCTGTCGGACTCCATTTCCAATGTCGAAGCCTTGATGCTGCGCGGCAGCTATGACGCGCAGGTCACGGGCGATGCCGAGGATAACCGTTTTGACACCGGAACCGGCAACGACACGCTGACCGGCGGCGCGGGTGAGGACAGCTTCATCTACAATGGCGGCGCGGATGTGATCACCGATTTCAACGGTGACCTGATCGGAATCTCGTCCTCCATCTGGACGGGGACCGACGCACAATTGATCGCGGACGCCACTGTTGTCAGCGGCAACCTTGTGCTCGATTTCGGGGGGGGCAACACGCTGACCCTGAACGGCATCACCGATGCCTCGGTTCTTCAGGGCCGGATCCTCGGGGCAGCCACGCCTGACGTGGCCAGCGATGTGACCGGCGACGGCACCTCCGATATCCTCTGGCGCAACGGCACGACGGGCCAGTATGGCATGTTCGACATGTCGGGTGGCACGCCCACCTGGAGCGTTCTGGG
>NZ_JASHJX010000082.1 GCF_030732985.1 Nioella sp. MMSF_3534 | reverse complement strand
GGGTGATCGCGCTGATCCTGCTGATCGGCGGGGCGCCCGCCGCGTTCATCACCGGGTCGGTCCCCGTTCTGCTGCTGAGCTTTGCCGTGGTGTCGCTGGTCGCCTGGCTGCTGCTGCGCCGGTTCCTGGGCGTTTATCGCGGCCAGGTGAAGACCTTCGACCACGATATCAACGACAACTGAGCCGCTGACCCAATTGCGCGCCTGACGGCGCAAGACGATATCTCGCCTGCGGGGGCTGCGCCCCTCGGCTCGGGGTTGGGTCAGGGCAGGTCTGCGAGGATCGCCTGTGCCGCGGCGCGGGGGTCTGTTGCCGTCCAGATCGGGCGGCCCACCACGATATGATCGGCCCCGTCTGTGATGGCCTGCGCCGGGGTGGCCACCCGCTTTTGGTCGCCCTTGGCGCTGCCTGTCGGACGCACGCCGGGGGTGACGATCAGACGGCCAGCGGCATTGGGCAGGGCGCGGATCAGAGCGGCTTCGTGGGGGGACGCGATGACGCCATCGGCCCCGGCCTCGAACGCGTTGGCGGCGCGCTCCAGCACGATATCCTGCACATCGCCCGGCTTGATCAGGTTGGAATCCAAATCGGCCCGGTCGAGCGAGGTCAGAACCGTGACGGCGAGGATCTTGAGCCCGCTGCCCGCTGCGCCCTCTTTTGCCGCACGCACCACCTGCGGGTCGCCCTGCACGGTCAGGAAGTCGAGATCGAACTGCGCCAGCCCGCGCACGGCGGCTTCAATCGTTGCACCGATATCGAAGAGCTTCATGTCCAGGAAAATGCGCTTGCCGTGATCCTGCTTCAGTTCATTGGCCAGGGCCAACCCGCCACCGGTCAGCATCCCCAGCCCGATCTTGTAGAAGCTGACGGCATCACCGATCTCTTCGGCCAGTTTCAGCCCCTGCAGGGCATTGGGCACGTCGAGGGCTGCGATCAGGCGGTCATCACTCATGGCTTGGGTCCTTCCGGTTGCGCTCGGGCGATGCTTTAGGGGGCGATGCGCCTGCTGTCCATGCGGTCAGACAGAAAACGGCCCGGTCGCGACGGGGGGAAGCGACCGGGCCGGGCAGCAGGAGACCTTGAGGGACGGGGGTCATCCTGTCTGAGGGCGCAGCCAGTGAGGGACGGGGGCAGGCGGCTGCGCCTTGGGGAAACTGTTACCGCCGGTGGCGGAGGGCGGCCTGCGAGAGGCCAGAGGCAATGCGCGAGAACGCGGCCCCTTGCGGGCCGTGCCAGCGGCAGTCGACCGGGGCGCGGTCGTCCAGCACGGCACGGGCATGGAAGCAGGCGCGGCGGGCGTCATAGGCGACTTGGGTCAGGGCGATGCGGGTCATGGCTTCGGGTTCCGGCTATGGCTTATGGTCATATGTCGGGCGGGGTGGCCGCCCGGTTCAAAAGAAATGGGAAGATTTTTTCGAAAGGGAATCCTTCGTCGCGGTCTTGTGATGGGTCGTGTCCTTTCCCATCTATCTGACAAGGCCCGCAAATGCCTCCGTGCCGGAATTCTGGGCGGGGCGACGGACGGGCGCTTGTGAAAAGGAGACTTGGCATGAACTTGGAGAAGTTCACCGACCGCGCGCGCGGGTTCCTTCAGGCCGCGCAGACCATCGCACAGCGGGACGACCATCAGAAACTGGTTCCCGAGCATTTGCTGAAGGCACTTCTCGACGACGATCAGGGCATGGCCTCGAACCTCATCACCCGGGCGGGCGGTAACGCCAAGCGGGTGGCGGAGTCTGTCGACCTGTCGCTGTCGAAGCTGCCGAAAGTGACCGGCGATTCCGGGCAGCTTTACATGGACGGGCAGACCGTGAAGGTGCTGACCGAGGCCGAGAAGCTGGCCGAGAAGGCGGGCGACAGTTTCGTGGCCGTCGAACGGATCCTGACCGCGCTGGCGATGGTGAAATCCAAAGCCAAGGACGCGCTGGATGCAGGCGCCGTGAACGCTCAGGCGCTGAATTCGGCGATTAACGATCTGCGCAAGGGGCGCACGGCGGATAGTGCCGGGGCCGAAGACAGCTATGAAGCGCTGAAGAAATACGCCCGCGACCTGACCGAAGCGGCGCGCGAGGGCAAGATCGACCCGATCATTGGCCGCGACGAGGAAATCCGCCGCGCCATGCAGGTGCTCAGCCGCCGGACCAAGAACAACCCGGTTCTGATCGGGGAACCCGGCGTCGGCAAGACGGCGATTGCCGAGGGACTGGCCCTGCGGATCGTCAATGGCGACGTGCCGGAAAGCCTGAAGAACAAGACGCTGATGGCGCTCGACATGGGCGCGTTGATTGCTGGTGCGAAATACCGGGGCGAGTTCGAGGAACGGCTGAAGGCCGTCCTGAACGAGATCACCGCCGCGGCGGGCGAAATCATCCTCTTCATCGACGAGATGCACACGCTTGTGGGCGCGGGCAAGACCGACGGTGCCATGGATGCGGCGAACCTGATCAAGCCGGCGCTGGCGCGGGGTGAATTGCACTGCGTGGGCGCCACGACGCTCGATGAATACCGCAAATACGTGGAGAAAGACGCGGCCCTTGCCCGCCGGTTCCAGCCGCTGATGGTGGAGGAGCCGACGGTGGAGGACACCGTGTCGATCCTGCGCGGCATCAAGGAGAAATACGAGCTGCACCACGGGGTGCGAATCTCGGACGCTGCGCTGGTCGCGGCCTCGCAGCTCAGCCATCGCTACATCACCGACCGCTTCCTGCCGGACAAGGCCATCGACCTTGTGGACGAGGCCGCCAGCCGGTTGCGGATGGAAGTGGATTCCAAGCCGGAAGAACTCGACGCGCTCGACCGCGATATCCTGCAAAAGCAGATCGAGGCCGAGGCGCTGAAGAAAGAAGATGATGCGGCGTCGAAGGATCGGCTGGAAAAGCTGCAGAAGGACCTTGGCGAGCTTCAGCAGAAATCAGCGGAACTGACGGCGCAATGGCAGTCGGAACGCGACAAGCTGGAATCGGCCCGTGGGCTGAAGGAAAAGCTCGACCATGCGCGGGCGGAACTTGATCAGGCCAAGCGGCAGGGCGATCTGGCCCGCGCCGGGGAGCTGTCTTATGGCGTCATCCCGGGGCTGGAAAAGCAACTGGCGGAGTCCGAACAGCAGGACAATGACCTGATGGTCGAAGAGGCCGTGCGGCCCGAACAGATCGCGAGCGTCGTCGAGCGCTGGACGGGCATCCCCATGTCCAAGATGCTGGAAGGCGAGCGTGAGAAACTGCTGCGCATGGAAGAGGAAATCGGCAAGCGGGTGATCGGGCAGAAGACCGCCGTTACCGCCGTATCCAACGCCGTGCGCCGGGCACGGGCGGGGCTGAATGACGAGAACCGTCCTTTGGGCAGCTTCCTGATGCTCGGGCCGACCGGCGTGGGGAAAACCGAGCTGACCAAGGCGCTGGCCGAGTACCTCTTTGACGACGATCAGGCGATGGTGCGCATCGACATGAGCGAGTTCATGGAGAAACACGCGGTCAGCCGCCTGATCGGCGCGCCTCCGGGCTATGTCGGTTATGACGAGGGCGGCGTGCTGACCGAAGCGGTGCGGCGGCGTCCTTACCAGGTGGTGCTGTTCGACGAGGTCGAGAAGGCGCATCCGGATGTGTTCAACGTGCTGCTTCAGGTGCTCGATGACGGTCAGCTGACCGACGGGCAGGGCCGCACGGTGGATTTCAAGCAGACGCTCATTGTGCTGACCTCGAACCTTGGGGCGCAGGCGCTGAGCCAGCTGCCCGATGGGGCCGACAGTTCCGCCGCCAAGCGGGACGTGATGGACGCGGTGCGCGCCCATTTCCGGCCGGAATTCCTGAACCGTCTGGATGAAACCATCATCTTCGATCGCCTGACGCGGGCCGATATGGATGGGATCGTGGCCATTCAGCTGCGTCGCCTTGAAAAGCGTCTGGCCGATCGCAAGATCACGCTGGATCTGGACGAAGGCGCGCGGAAATGGCTGGCGGATGAGGGCTACGACCCGGTCTTCGGGGCGCGTCCGCTCAAGCGGGTGATCCAGAACGCCCTGCAGAACCAGCTGGCTGAGATGATCCTGGCCGGCGAAGTCAAGGACGGCGAAACGGTGCATGTCAGCGCCGGGACCGACGGGTTGATCGTCGGTGACCGGGTGTCGGCTTCGAACCGGCCCAAGCCGGACGATGCCGTGGTGCACTAAGGGCCCGACCGAAACGATCAGCGCCCCCGGAGACCGCTCTTCGGGGGCGCTTCTTTCTGCCGTAAGCCGTTGGGGACGGTCTCAGCCTGGCAGAAGCACGGCGTCGATGATGTGGACGACCCCGTTCGAGGCCATGACATCGGCGGTGGTGACGGTGGCCGAATGGTTCAGGACCACGCCATGACCCTGACCATTGGCGCGGATATATCCGCCCTGAACGGTGGGGATACGGCCCCTTTGGCCGATGATGGCGGAGGCCGGGTAGTAAGCGCCGGACACGTGATAGGTCAGCACATTGGTTAGCGCGGGGATGTCATGCAGCAGCCCGTTCAGTACGCCATGGGGCAGATGCTCGAAGGCGCGGTTGGTGGGGGCGAAGACGGTGAAATTGCCGGGGCCTGACAACGTGTCGACGAGGCCCGCCGCCTGAACGGCGGTGACCAGCGTGGACAGGTCGGGCGTTGCGACGGCGAGGTCAACGATGGTCGCGGATTGTGCGGAAAGGATCGCGGGTGTTGCCAGCGATGCGGCGGCGGCCCCTGCGGTGGCGGTGAAGAATTGACGACGGTTCATGGGGGATCTCCCTGGTTCGGTCAAAGGAAGGGCCCGCCGGTGAGGGCGGGCCGATGCGCTTACATCGAAGGCAGGATCACCGCGTCGATCACATGGATCACGCCGTTCGAGGCTTCGATATCGGCGGCGACCACATTGGCGCCGTTCACGGTCACGCCATCCATGGTGCCGATCTCGATTTCGCCACCCTGAACGGTGGTCGCCATCATGCCGTCAGACAGATCGCCCGACATGACCGCGCCCGGAACCACGTGATAGGTGAGGATGGCCACGAGCTGATCGAGGTTTTCCTCCATCAGCAAGCTTTCGACGGTGCCCTCGGGCAAGGCGGCGAAAGCCTCGTCGGTGGGGGCGAAGACGGTGAAGGGGCCGTCGCCGCGCAGGGTGTCTTCCAGACCGGCGGCCTGAACGGCAGCGACAAGCGTGTTGAAGGTGCCCGCGCCCACGGCGGTATCGACGATGTCCATGGAATGACCACCCGCGAAGGCGGCGGTGGAAAGCATGACTGCGGCAGCGGTGCCAAGAAAAGTACGGCGGATCATTGTGTAGGTCTCCTGTCCTGAGGAATGTGACTTCGGTTACGGGAACAGGGCGGGGCTGGATGACCTCGCAACGTGATCAAATCCTTGAAAACCTGGGTTGCCGAAACGATTGGCCGCGCTAAGCCACGGTGTTTTTGGATGTCCACTCACAAAATCGTGCAGGCCTCGTGATCACGCGGTGATGATCCGACCCGATTGTGACCATCCGCCGATTGATTGACGGGGCCGGGGCGGGCAAGGTTCCGGACAACCCAACAGCACTGAAAGGCGCAAGGCGATGATGTTCAGTTTCGTGGAGTTTCTGGCGCAGGCCTTTTTGTTCCTGGTCGGGGTGATCGTCCTGATCCTGCTGCTGGTGGCCATCTATGACCGGTTGCAGACCCATGACGCGATCCGCCGCAATTACCCGGTGATCGGGCGCTTCCGGGGGCTGTTCACCGCGTTGGGAGAGTTCTTCCGCCAGTATTTCTTTGCCATGGACCGGGAAGAGCTGCCCTTTAACCGGGCGCAGCGGGACTGGGTGAACCACGCCGCCGAGGGTGGGTCCAACACTCTGGCCTTCGGGTCCACCCGTGACCTGACCATTCCCGGCACTCCGATTTTCGTGAACGCCGCCTTTCCGCCGCTGGACAACCAATATGCCTCGACGGAACCGATGATAATCGGCCCCACGGCACGGCAGCCCTATAGGGCACCGTCGTTCTTCAACATCTCGGGGATGAGCTATGGTGCCATCTCGAAACCCGCCGTGCAGGCCCTCAGCTGGGGGGCCAAGAAGGCCGGGATCTGGATGAACACCGGCGAGGGCGCGCTGTCGCCCTACCACCTGGAGGGCGGCTGCGACATCGTCTTTCAGATCGGCACCGCCAAATACGGCGTGCGCAACCCCGATGGCAGCCTGAACGACGACAAGCTGCGCGAGGTGGCAGCGCATGAGGCGGTCAGGATGTTCGAGCTGAAGCTCGCGCAGGGGGCCAAGCCCGGCAAGGGCGGCATTCTGCCGGCTGAGAAGATCACAGCCGAGATCGCACAGATCCGGGGCATCGTGCCGGGTGAGGATAGCCTGTCGCCGAACCGACATATCGAGATCGACGACTGGGGCGACCTGCTGGACATGATCGCCCATATCCGCGAGGTCACCGGCAAGCCCGTCGGCATCAAGACCGTCGCGGGGGGCGCGGAGCCGTTCGAGGACCTCTTCCGCCTGATCATCGAGCGCGGCGAAGACAGCGCGCCCGATTTCATCACGCTTGACGGTGGCGAGGGCGGCACCGGGGCCTCGCCCATGCCGTTGATGGACCTTGTCGGCATGTCGATCCGCGAGGCGCTGCTGATGGTGTCGGACCTGCGCGACCGGCACGGGCTGAAGGATCGGGTCCGGCTGGTGGCCTCGGGCAAGCTGGTGAACCCGGGCGATGTGGCCTGGGCGCTGGCGGCGGGGGCCGATTTTGTAACATCCGCCCGCGGGTTCATGTTTGCACTGGGCTGCATCCAGGCGCTGAAATGTAACAAAAACACCTGCCCAACCGGCATCACCACCCATGATCCGCGCTTTCAGAAGGGTCTGGTCGTTGAGGTGAAAGAAGATCGGGTGGCGCGCTATGCCAAGGGAATCATCAAGGAAGTCGAGACAATCGCCCATTCAGTAGGGGTGGCAGAGCCCCGCCTGATGCGGCGACGCCATGTGCGCCTGGTCATGGCCGATGGCACCTCACGCCCCATGCACGATGTTTTTCCCCGCGGTCACGAGATTCCAACAATGCCGTGAGCCCCGCTGCTTTTGCTTTGTTGCGCACCATCTCTTTGGCAGTGTCGCGCCAAGCAAATGCAGGAGGAGCCCGATGGCCTATCGCTGGAAGAATGACCTGACCCATGCGGATGTAACCCCAAAGGGTCTGTTCCTGAACCGCCGTCAATGGATGGCCGGGGCAGGGGCTGTCATGGGGGCCGGTCTGATCGGCGGACAGGCCCGCGCGCAAGAGGCGCTGGAACCCAATACCTTCGAAGAGATCACCAGCTACAACAACTTCTATGAATTCGGCACCGGCAAGACCGACCCCGCCGCCTATGCCCATATGCTGACCACCGATCCCTGGTCGATCGAGATCGACGGCATGGTCGACAATCCCGGTGTCTATTCGCTTGCCGAGATCCTCGAAGGCATGACCATAGAAGAGCGCATCTACCGCTTCCGCTGTGTCGAGGCCTGGTCGATGGTGATCCCGTGGAACGGGTTCGAACTGGCCGATCTGCTGACCCGCGTCGGCGTGCAGGACGGCGCGCAATACGTGGCGTTCGAAACGCTGGTGCGGCCCGAGGAAATGCCCGGTCAGCGCAGCCCGATCCTGAACTGGCCCTACCGAGAGGGGCTGCGTCTGGATGAGGCGATGCACCCGCTGACCCTGATGGCGACCGGCCTTTACGGCGAACCGATGCCCAACCAGAACGGCGCGCCGATCCGTCTGGTCGTGCCGTGGAAATACGGCTTCAAGTCGATCAAGTCGATCGTCCGCATCACCCTGACGGATGAGGAACCGCCCACCACCTGGAACATGCAGAACAGCCGCGAATACGGCTTCTATTCCAACGTGAATCCCGAGGTGGATCACCCGCGCTGGTCCCAGGCCAGCGAACGCCGGGTCGGTGGCGGGCTCTTTGCCCGTCGCATCCCGACGCTGATGTTCAACGGCTACGAGGACGAGGTCGCCTCGCTCTACGAGGGCATGGACCTGTCCGAGTATTTCTGAGGCGCCACAATGATCGACACGCTGAACCAGACCCTGCGCCGCCTGCCGGAATGGCCGCTTTATTTCCTGGGCTTCCTGCCTGCTGCGTGGCTGCTTTGGCTCGGCGTCAATGGCGGGCTTGGGGTGGAGCCGATCAAGGCGCTGGAACATGAGCTTGGCGTCATCGCGCTGCAATTCCTGATCGCCGCGCTGCTGGTCACGCCCTTGCGCCGCTATGCCGGGCTGAACCTGCTGAAGTTCCGCCGCGCCTTTGGTCTGTTGGGGTTCGGCTATGTCTGCCTGCATCTGCTGACATGGCTGGCGCTGGACATGTCCTTCCTGTGGGGCCAGATCGCCGAGGATCTGCTCGAACGCCCCTACATCACAATTGGAATGGCCGCCTTCCTTCTGCTGTTGCCGCTGGCGCTGACCTCGACCAAATCCGCCATCCGCCGGATGGGCCTGCGCTGGCACAAACTGCACCGGCTGTCCTACGTGGCGGTGGTCCTGGGTGGTCTGCATTTCGTGATGCAGGAAAAGGTCTGGTCCCTTCAGTCCCTGGCATATCTTGCGATTGCCGTGGCGGTCGTGGCGATGCGTGCCCTCTGGCTGACCCGCCGAGTCGCGCGATCCTGAGGTGATTCACCCCTGTGGAATCCAGAATCTGGGGATAAGTCGGGGGATAACCCAAGATGTTGGAATGCGAGTCGCCAGGGCTTCGCCGCAGAGCAGCATCGAAAGCCCCGTTAGCGCGGAACATCCTGAGTGGTTGGTAGTCT
>NZ_JASHJX010000081.1 GCF_030732985.1 Nioella sp. MMSF_3534 | reverse complement strand
CGCCGAATAAGGAGCCACCCCATGAATATCGGAGACGTGGCCGAACAGTCCGGCCTGCCCCCCAAGACGATCCGCTACTACGAGGATATCGGTCTGGTGACCCCGCAACGCGCCGCCAACGGCTATCGCAGCTTTCGGGACAGCGACCTGCACAAGCTGACCTTTCTGGGCCATGCCCGCTCGCTCGGGTTTTCCATCGAGGATTGCCGGGCCCTGTTGGCGCTCTACGAGGATGAGACCCGTGCCAGCAGCGATGTGAAACGGATCGCGCAAGGGCATTTGGCGCGGATCGACCAGAAGATCAAGGATCTGGCCGCGATGCGCGATACGCTGTCCCACCTGGTACGGGAATGCGCGGGCGATGACCGGCCCGATTGCCCGATTCTGCAGGGGCTGGAAGGCGGCTGAACGTTCCCGATCCGCGCCTTTCCGCCACGATCCGGCGCGCGAAGGTCTGCCTGCGACGCGGAAAAGTCGCGCGTGGTGGATCGACATTTCCAAATGCATTGCTAGTCTGACCCCAAGACGCCGAAACGGCCAAGGCCCCGGCGCGAAGATCAGGGAGATGACATGAACTATCATAGTCCTTCGAGTTTCGAAGAAGCCTCGGCCATTGCCGCAGGCGCAAGCGGGACCACGCGGTTCCTGGCCGGTGGAACGGATGTGCTGGTACAGCTGCGCGCCGACATCGTGACGCCCGACGACCTTATCGACATCAAGCACATCCCCGGTGTGAAAGAGATTTCGCGCACCGAGGATGGCGGTTGGCGCATCGGTGTGGCCGTGGCGGGAGCCGAGATGACGGAATGCGCCGATCTGTGCGCCGACTGGCCCGGTGTGGTCGAGGGGATGGACCTCATCGGCTCCACCCAGGTGCAGGGCCGCGCGACGCTGGTTGGGAACCTGTGCAACGGCTCGCCCGCTGCCGACAGCGTGCCCGGCATGATCGCGGCAGGCTGCACCGTCACGGTGACCGGTCCTGAAGGCAGCCGCGAGGTCGCGGTGGAGGATATCCCCACAGGCCCCGGCAGGACGGTGCTGGCCAAGGGGGAGCTGATCACCGGCGTGACAATCCCTGCGCGGGGTGAACACGGCGGCGATGCCTATCTGCGCTTCATTCCGCGCACCGAGATGGATATCGCCGTTGTGGGTTGTGCGGTGAACCTGCGGCTCGACGGCGATACGATTACCGAGGCGCGTGTCTCCCTAGGTGCGGTCGCGCCCAAAGCCCTTCTTGTAGAAGAAGCGGCCAATGCCATCATCGGCACCACGCTGGATGACGCGGCGCTCGATGCGCTGGCCGCAGCGGCCTCTGCCGCCTGCAACCCCATCGACGACAAGCGCGGCACCATCGAGTTCCGCACCCATGTGGCCGGCGTTCTGGCCAAACGGGCCGCGAAAATCGCCTACGCCCGCGCGAAAGGAGAAAGCGCATGAGCAAGCGTATCCATGTCAGCACAACGGTAAACGGCGACGAGGCCGATTTCCTCTGCGACCCGCGCGAAACCCTGCTCGACTGCCTGCGCGATCATCTTGGCGTAATGGGCGTCAAGGAAGGCTGCGGCACCGGCGATTGCGGCGCTTGTAGCGTCACGTTGGACGGGCGGCTTGTCTGCTCCTGCCTTGTTCTGGGGGTTGAGGCCGAGGGCAAAGAGGTCGGCACCGTCGAAGGCATGGCCGCGGGCGAGGTCCTGCACCCGCTGCAACGCAAGTTCATCGAACATGCCGCCCTGCAATGCGGGATCTGCACGCCGGGCATTCTGGTCGCGGCCAAGACCCTGCTGGAGCGGAACCCCGACCCCACGGAAACCGAGCTGCGCTATTGGCTGGCGGGCAACCTCTGCCGCTGCACCGGTTATGACAAGATCATTCGCGCCGTGATGGATGCGGCGGCGGAAATGCGGGAGGCATCGTAATGGCTCTGGACGGACAAAAGACCGCTTACAAGTATATCGGCACCACCCCCAACCGCCCCGACGGTCTGGACAAGGTCACGGGCCGGGCGCGCTATGGCGCGGATATCTCTGTGCCCGGTATGCTGCACGGCGCAGTGGTGCGTAGCCCCCATGCCCATGCCAAGATCGTCAAGATCGACGCAACCAAGGCGCTGGCGATGGAGGGCGTGAAGGCCGTCATCACCCGCGCCGATTTCCCCGAGGGGCTGGAAGGCGAGGACTGGGACCTGCAGGAAAACTGCATGGCCGGTGAAAAGGCGCTTTATGACGGCCATGCCGTTGCTGCCGTCGCCGCAACGACGCCGCTCTTGGCCCGCGATGCAGCGAAGCTCATCGAGGTGACCTACGAAATCCTGCCCCATGTCACTGACGTGGATGAGGCAATGAAGGACGGCGCGCCGGTCATCCGTGAAGGGGCCGCCGATTTCTCCGTCCCCGAAGGCATGCACCCGAACGTGGTGCGCTATTTCGACTCTGGCCGGGGCGATCTGGACAAGGGCTTTGCCGAGGCCGACCTGATCATCGAGCGCAGCTTCACCACCGAGGCCGCGCATCAGGGCTATATCGAACCCCATGCCTGCCTTGGCCAGATGGGCGCTGATGGGCGCGGCGAGCTTTGGGTCTGCACCCAAGGTCATTGGTTCATGCGCCGCATGTCCACCGCAGTACTGGGCATCGAGACCACGAATATCCGCGTCACCCCGTCCGAGATCGGCGGCGGCTTCGGCGGCAAGACCACGATCTTCATCGAACCCCTGTCACTGGCGCTGAGCCGCAAGGCAGGCGGCAAGCCGGTGAAGATGGTGATGAGCCGCAACGAGGTGCTGCGCGCCACCGGGCCGACCGCATCCGCCTCTATGGATGTCAAGATGGGCATGACAAAGGACGGCAGGATCACCGCCGCACACGGCACCTTCCGCATGCAGGGCGGGGCCTTTGCCGGTGCACCGGTCGACGTGACCACCATGCTCGCCTTCGCCAATTACGACATCGAGCATGTGCATCACATCGGATATGACGTGATCACCAACCGCCCCCGTCAGGCCGCATACCGCGCGCCGGGGGCTCCGATGGCGGCCTTCGCCACGGAAAGCGTGATTGATGAGCTCTGCCGGGAACTGGGGCTCGACCCGATCGACACGCGGTTGAAGAACGCCGCCAAGGAAGGCACCCGTGCGACCTTCGGGCCGAAATACGGGCCGATTGGCTTTGTGGAAACGCTGGAGGCCGCCAAGGCGCATCCGAATTACTCTGAGCCGCTCGGCCCCAATCAGGGGCGCGGGGTGGCGTCGGGCTATTGGATGAACTGGGGCGGCGAAACCTCTGCCTCGGTGGCGATTTCCGAGGATGGGTCGGTCACCGTGTCGGTCGGCACCCCCGATATCGGCGGCAGCCGAGCGTCCATGGCGCTGATGGCGGCAGAAGCCTTTGGCATTCCTTACGAAAACGTGCGGGTGAACATCTCGGACACCGGCGCGCTCGGCGTGAATGAGCCCACCCATGGCAGCCGCGCGACCTATGCGTCGGGGCTGGCTACGATCCGCGCGGCGGAGGAATGCATCGGCAAGATGTGCAAACGCGCCGCCGATAAATGGGGCATCGACGCCGAGGCCGTGGTCTGGGAAGACGGCTGCGCCAAACCATCCGGCCCCAATGCCGGGGAGTTCCCGCCGATGACCATCGCCGAGATTGCGGGCGAAATGGGTGGCACCGGTGGTCCGATCTCTGGCCACTATGAAGACAGCCCCGCGGGCTTCTCGGGCAGCTTCGGCACCCATGTGGTGGATGTGGAGGTCGACCCGGACACCGGCCGCACCACGATCCTGCGCTATCTGGTGGTGCAGGACGCGGGCAAAGCCATCCACCCCGCCTATGTCGAGGGTCAGTTCCAGGGCGGTGCCGCACAGGGCATCGGGTGGGCGCTGAACGAGGAATATGTCTATGGCGAGGACGGACGGCTGCAAAACCCGGTCTTCCTCGACTACCGCGTTCCCGTCGCCTCGGACCTGCCGATGATCGACACGGTGATCGTCGAAGTGCCCAATCCCGGCCACCCCTATGGCGTGCGCGGCGTGGGCGAGACCGGCATCACGCCCCCCCTGCCCGCCGTGGCCAACGCGGTGCGCGATGCCACCGGCAAACGCATCTGCAAACTGCCCTTGCGCCCGTCGCGGGTTCTGGCCGCGATCCAGGGCAAGGAGGTCTGATGGCAGAGCTGCACCTGTGGTCAGGGCTGCGCGCCCTGGCCGACGGGAAAGAGATGGTGGAGATCGAGGGCGCAACCGTGGGCCAGATTCTGGACGGGCTGGTCGCGGCCTATCCGGGGCTGGAACCGGCGCTGAAACGCGGCGTCTCGGTGGCGGTGGACGGGCAGATCGTACCCAATAGCCGCAATCACCCGGTCAAGCCAGATAGCGAAATCTTCCTGTTGCAGAAACTGGCAGGCGGCTAGGCGGCGGTCGGGTGCGCCCCGTCATCTGGCTGACGCTGAACGGTCCGGGCCGGAAGGAAGCCAATCGGCAACGAAACTCTCGGCCCCGGTTTCGGGCTTCTTCTTGGCTGTTGGCAGGAACTTAGCCCTATTGGGTCCGCACCCGGATCGACGCCGACAGGCGTCGACACCATTGGTGACAGATTTGCGCGGAGGGCCTGTAAGCCGGATTCTGTCCCCCGCGGGTTTCCCCGCGGATCGATGACCATTCCTCTAGGCCTGCGATTGCCCGCAGGCTCCAGCTGCCAACCCGGACCTCTCGGGCTGAAGCGACCCTGTGACAGGCACGCGAGGTCCCTATTTGGCGTTGCTCCCGGTGGGGCTTGCCGTGCCGGTCCTGTTGCCAGTCCCGCGGTGGTCTCTTACTCCACCGTTTCACCCTTACCGCCGGCGGTATCGGTTGCCCGACCGGCCCGGAGGCGGTTTCATTTCTGTGGCGCTTTCCGTCGGATTCGGGTGAGTTTCCCCGCCCTTCTCCGCCCGGGCGTTACCCGGCACCGTTGCTTCAGGGAGTCCGGACTTTCCTCGAAGGTTTCCCCTCGCGGCCATCCAGCCCTCCGCGCCATCGCGACCTAGGGGCGTGCGGGGGGAAGGTCAAGCCCGTCCGGCAGGGAAACGCGTGGCCAGATCGGCCATGATCCCCATGTCACGGGCATCGAGCGGCCCCAGGTGACCGGGACGAAAGCGCAGGCGGAGCGTGGTCAGCAACAGGTCATCCTCCATCTCGGGGTAGCCAAACCGCGCGGCATCAGCGCGAAACCGGGGCCAATCCACGGCGATTTCCAGTGGCTCCGGCCAGATCGACAGCCCCTGCCGGGCGAGCCTTTGCCAGTCGAAGCGCGGGCCGGGGTCGATCTTGCGCCCCGGCGCCATGTCGGAATGGGCGATGATGCCCTCAGGGGGTATCATCCAACGCGAGAGAATACCCGGCAACAGCGCCTCCAGCGCCGCCATTTGGCGCGCAGCGAAGGGCGTGCACCCGGTATTGGACAGCTCGATCCCGATGGACCGGGAATTCACGTCGCCGCGCCCGGCCCAGGCCCCCGCCCCCGCATGCCAGGCGCGCATGTCTTCCTCGACCAGCGCCATGACCTCACCCGCTTCGGAAATCAGGTAGTGGGCCGACACCTCGCGCGCGGGGTCACAGAGTGCGCGTGCCGCGGCCTCGCAGCTTTCCATGGCGGTGTAATGCAGAACGACCAGTTCCGGCGTCAGCCCGTCGCGGCGGGGGCCGAAATTAGGCGAGCGGATCACTGGTTGCGGGCAGCCGCAGCGGCGTCACGGTAAACGGTCGGATCCCATCCGCAGGCATAGCCGTCGCCATCGGGGTCGAGCGCCTGCCGGTCCCGCTCAGGCCCGCCCATGGACAGGAATGCCTCCTGCGCCAGGTCGTCGGACCGGTAGGCCAGGCAATTGCGCTCATGCCGCCCCTGCCCGAAAGGAGAGCGACGGAAAACCTGATTGCCCACGGGATTCGAAGTTGTCAGCGCGTATTCGATGATATTGGGGCCGGTCGCGCCGGGGCGGTCGGGCACCGCCGTGGGAGCAATCTCGACCCGCTGTTCCTGCATGCGCTGCAGGCGTTCGGCGTCGCTTTCGATGGATTCCCGGCCCGCGACGGCTTCGAAATCCTGCTCGTCCGAGATGCTGGAATTGCCGCCAACGCGCTGCGCTGGCGCGGGTGTCACGCCTTCGGCCTCGTCAATCGCGCCTTCGGCAAGGGCCGCTATATCGGTGCGCTCCTCGCGCGCCGGGGGCAGAACGGTCTGTGGCTGGCGACCCGCCAGAGCGGCATCGCGTTCGGCCCGTTCCTGCGCCAGATGCTGGTTGTAGTCACCGAACCCGACGCCGCGCGCATCCTCGGGCTGGGACGCGCAGGCCCCAAGCAGCAGGAGCGTCAGCCCCGTCATCGCAAGTCGTCGCATCTGCCCACCCTCGATCGTGTTTTGTCAGGCTTTTACCACCATTTGGCGGGTTTCGCCACAAACTGGGCTGCGTTTTCCAGCGCGTAGGCGGTGTTCAGCAGATCGCCCTCTTCCCACGGGCGACCGATCAGCTGCAGGCCAAGCGGCAGCCCCTGCCTGTCCAGTCCGGTGGGAACAGCCACGCCGGGCAGACCGGCAAGGTTCACGGTGACGGTGAAGACATCGTTGAGATACATCTCGACCGGGTCCGAGACCTCTTTGCCAAGCTCGAAGGCCGCAGAGGGGGTCGCGGGGGTCAGGATGCTGTCGACACCCGCTGCAAAGACATCGTCGAAGTCCTTCTTGATCAGCGCGCGCACTTTGCGGGCGCGGTTGTAGTAGGCGTCGTAGAACCCCGCCGACAGCACATAGGTGCCCACCATCACGCGGCGCTTGACCTCGGGGCCAAACCCTTCGGCGCGGGTCTTTTCATACATCTCGGTGATGCCGTCGCCCTGCGCCAGCTTCGCCCGGTGGCCAAAGCGCACCCCGTCATAGCGGGCAAGGTTCGAGGACGCCTCGGCAGGCGCGATCACGTAATAGGTGGGCAGCGCGTATTTGGTGTGCGGCAGGCTGATGTCGCGGATCTCGGCGCCCGCGTCCTTCAGCATCTCGGCGCCCTGATGCCAGAGCTTCTCGATCTCCTCGGGCATCCCGTCCATACGGTATTCCTTGGGGATGCCGATGACCTTGCCGCGAATGTCGCCGGTCAGCATCGCCTCGAAATCCGGGACCGCCAGATCGGCGGAGGTGCTGTCCTTCGGGTCATGACCCATCATCGCGCGGCCCATGATGGCCGCGTCGCGCACCGTCTTGGTCATCGGCCCCGCCTGATCGAGCGAGGATGCAAAGGCAACGATGCCCCACCGGGAGCAGCGCCCATAGGTGGGTTTGAGCCCCACGGTGCCGGTAAAGGCGGCGGGCTGGCGGATTGAACCGCCGGTATCGGTACCCGTCGCAGCAAGGCAGAGGTCAGCCGCCACGGCAGAGGCAGACCCACCGGAGGAGCCACCGGGCGTCAGCAGGTCGTCGCCATTGCCAGCTTTCCAAGGGTTCACCGCGTTGCCATAGACCGAGGTTTCGTTCGACGAGCCCATGGCGAACTCGTCCATGTTGAGCTTGCCCAACATCACCGCGCCCGCGTCTTTCAGCTGGCCCGAAACGGTCGATTCATACTGCGGCAAGAACCCTTCGAGGATCTTCGACGCGGCCTGAGACGGCACGCCCTCGGTGCAGAAGAGATCCTTGATGCCCACGGGGATGCCGCACATATCAGGGGCGTCCCCTGCAGCGACCCGCGCATCGGCGGCCTTGGCCCGCTCCAGCGCAAGCTCGGGTGTTTTATGCGCGAAGGCACCGAGTGCGTCAGCGCCGTCAATGGCGGCCAGACAGGCCTCGGTCAGCGCGACGGAGGTGGTTTCACCCTTGCGCAGCGCGTCGCGCGCCTCGGCGATGGTCAGCTTGTTGAGATCGGACATTATTCCACCACCTTCGGAACCGCGAAAAACCCTTCCCGTGCATCGGGCGCATTGGCCAGAACCTTGGCCTGCTGATTGCCGTCAGTCACAACGTCCTCACGCCGTTTCAGGCGCATGGGCGTGACCGAGGTCATCGGCTCCACGTCATCGACATTCAGTTCCTGCAATTGCTCGATAAAACCGAGGATCGCGTTGAACTCACCCGCCAGCGCGGGCAGGTCTTCCTCTTCCACCTTGATCCGCGCGAGCTTGGCGACGCGGGCGGCGGTTTCGATGTCGATGGACATGGGGCGTTGCACCTTCGGACTTGAGCAATCTGGATCGGGCACGGGTTTACCGGGCAAGGCGCAGGGCCGCAAGCGCCTGCATGAGCGAATTCCGGCGAAACCCGTTTGACGACGCTCCGGCAGCGGCTAACCTTGCCCCCTGAATGATCCAAAATCGGGGAGAGGACAAATGAACATCATCTGGCTCGGGCATGGCAGTTTCCGGATCGAGATCGCAGGACAGGTCCTGCTGGTCGATCCCTGGTTCACCGGCAACCCGGTCTTCCCCGAGGACCGCAAGGCAGAGGCGATTGCCGGGGCCACCCATATCCTGCTGACCCATTGTCACTTCGACCACGTGGCCGATGTGCTGGATCTAGCAAAGGATCTGGGGGTGCCGGTCGTGGGCCAATATGACCTGATGGGGCATTGGGCCGAAAACGAAGGCATCGAGACCGTCGGCTTCAACAAGGGCGGCACGGTGATGTTGAGCGATGTGGCGGTGACGATGGTGAACGCGGTGCATTCGTCGAGCTTTGGCACGCCCGATGGCCCGAAATGGGGCGGGACCGAATGCGGCTTCATGATCGCGGGCGAAGGCCGGGTGATCTATTTCTCAGGCGATACGGATGTGATGGCGGATATGGGCGTCTTCGCCGACCTGCATGCGCCCGATATCGGCATTCTGGCCGCAGGCGGGCATTTCACCATGGATATGAGGCGGGCGGCCTATGCGGCGAAAGAATTCTTCGACTTCAAGACCGTGATCCCCTGCCATTACCGGACCTTCCCGATCCTGGAACAATCCGCCGAGGTTCTGGCCGCAGCCCTGCCCGGTGTCGATGTGATCGAGCCGGAGGTGATGGAAGCGATTGCGCTGTAAGGGATGTCGAATGGCCTTCGGCCATCCGATCCGCGGGGGCTCTGCCCCCGC
>NZ_JASHJX010000080.1 GCF_030732985.1 Nioella sp. MMSF_3534 | reverse complement strand
GGGACATCGGGGCCGGGCGGGGCGATCCGGAATGGGTGGGTGTGGAGATCGAGGGCGATTTCGGAGAACGATGCCCGTAGGGTGGGCAGTTTGCCCACCGTTTTTGACACGCTATAGGCGGAGTGGTGGGCAGACCTGCCCACCCTACGCTTGCGACCCCCTCCTCCTCTTCCCGCCCCTCTGACCGGGCCTCCCTGCCGTTGACCGGCCCGAGGCCTTCGCGGCCCCCTCCACAGCCGCGTCCACCGCTGCCTGACGCGCCAAAGGGTCGTCCGAGACCACCAGGTCGACCGTTTCCAGCCGTTTGACCTCATCCCGCAGGCGGGCGGCTTCCTCGAATTCCAGGTTCTCGGCGGCCTTGCGCATCTGCTCTCGCAGGCCCTCCAGATGCGCCTCAAGGTTGGCGCCGTGCAGGGGCTTGTCCACCTTGGCGGTGACGCGGGCCATGTCGACATCGCCCTCATAGAGACCGGCCAGAATATCCTCGACATTCTTCTTCACCGTCTCGGGCGTGATCCCGTGGGCCTCGTTATAGGCCATCTGCTTCTCGCGGCGGCGGTTGGTTTCGCCAATGGCGCGTTCCATGCTGCCGGTCATCCGGTCGGCATACATGATCACGCGCCCCTCGGCGTTCCGCGCGGCGCGCCCGATGGTCTGCACCAGCGAGGTTTCGGAGCGCAGGAAGCCCTCCTTATCCGCGTCCAGAATGGCCACCAGCCCGCATTCCGGGATGTCGAGCCCCTCGCGCAGCAGGTTGATGCCGACCAGCACATCGAAGGCCCCGAGCCGCAGGTCGCGCAGGATCTCGATCCGTTCGATCGTGTCGATATCGGAATGCATGTAGCGCACCTTGATGCCCTGTTCGTGCAGGTATTCGGTCAGATCCTCGGCCATGCGTTTCGTCAGCGTGGTCACAAGCGTGCGGAAGCCCGCCGCCGTCACCTTGCGGATCTCGTCCATCACGTCATCGACCTGCGTGGTGACGGGGCGGATCTCGACCTCTGGATCCAGAAGGCCGGTGGGGCGGATCACCTGCTCGGTGAAGACGCCGCCGGTCTGTTCCAGCTCCCACGCGGCGGGGGTGGCGGAGACGAAGACGGATTGCGGCCGCATCGCGTCCCATTCCTCGAACTTGAGCGGGCGGTTATCCATGCAGGAGGGCAGGCGGAAGCCATGTTCGGCCAGCGTGAACTTGCGCCGGTAGTCGCCCCGGTACATGCCACCGATCTGGGGCACGGAGACGTGGGATTCATCGGCGAAGACGATGGCGTTGTCGGGGATGTATTCGAAGAGCGTGGGGGGCGGTTCGCCGGGGGCGCGGCCCGTCAGGTAGCGCGAGTAGTTCTCGATCCCGTTGCAGACGCCGGTCGCCTCCAGCATCTCCAGATCGAACCGCGTGCGCTGTTCCAGCCGTTGCGCCTCCAGCAGTTTGCCCTCGTCCTCTAGCTGTTTCAGCCGCAGGGTCAGCTCCGCCTTGATGCCCTTGATCGCCTGTTTCATCGTCGGCGTGGGCGTCACGTAGTGGCTGTTGGCGTAGACGCGGACCTTCTCCAGAACGTCCGTCTTGGCCCCGGTCAGCGTGTCGAACTCGGTGATCGATTCCAGCTCCTCCCCGAAGAAGGACAGCCGCCAGCCGCGATCTTCAAGGTGAGAGGGCCAGATTTCCAGACTGTCGCCCCGCACGCGGAAGGTGCCGCGATGAAACGCCTGATCGTTGCGCTTGTATTGCTGCGCGATGAGGTCGGCCATGACGGCGCGCTGGTCGTATTCCTTGCCGACCTCGATATCCTGCGTCATGGCCGTGTAGGTCTCGGGGCTGCCGATGCCGTAGATGCAGGAGACAGAGGCCACGATGATCACGTCATCGCGCTCCAGCAAGGACCGGGTGGCGGAATGGCGCATCCGGTCGATCTGTTCGTTGATCTGGCTTTCTTTTTCAATATAGGTGTCCGAGCGCGGCACGTAGGCCTCGGGCTGGTAATAGTCGTAGTAGCTGACGAAATATTCCACCGCGTTGTCGGGGAAGAAGCCCTTGAACTCCCCGTAAAGCTGCGCGGCGAGCGTCTTGTTGGGAGCAAGGATGATCGCCGGGCGCTGCGTTTCCTCGATGATCTTGGCCATGGTGAAGGTCTTGCCGCTGCCGGTGACGCCAAGCAGCACCTGATCGCGTTCACCACCCATCACGCCCTCGGCCAGTTCCGCGATGGCCGTGGGCTGATCGCCTGCGGGCTGAAAGGTGGTGTGCATGGCGAAGCGCTTGCCGCCCTCCAGCTTGGGACGGGGGGCGGCGGCCTCTGCGATGTCACGGCGGTCGGTGGTCGAATAGGGCATGCATTTATCCTTGAGTTGCCCCTTAGAATGATCTCTTTTTGTTCGCCTGCAAGGGGGCGTCGGGGAATTTCGCCGGGCGTTTCCGGTGGCGGTGTCATAGCTGACATCTCGTGACAGCATTCTGTCAGCAGGGTGCATTGCGCGAAAGAAAATCACGCGGGCGCGTACTGCGCTGAATTTTAAACGATTTCGTAAGAAATCTGCGGGAGTATTTTCTTGCTGCCCGATGCCTCCCCACCCTAAGGTCGCATGGCAAGCAGCAAAACGGTTGCCGGTCGGCCTCGCACCACCCACCCCACACTCGCTCCACGAGCCCGGCCGGCAGCCTGCTTCTCCCCCTCCCGCGACCAGATTGACCGTTGCATCCGGCACCGTGTTTCATGATAAGACAGCCCCGTGACCTGCCAAGGAGTGGCCCGATGCGCGCACGAATCTATCAGCCGGCCCGGAACGCGATGCAGTCCGGCCTTGGGAAGACCAAGACCTGGGTGCTGGAATTTGCACCGGCTGAACGGCGCGAGGTCGATCCGCTGATGGGCTGGACCGGATCGGGCGACATGAACAGCCAGGTCAAGCTGCGCTTCGACAGTCTTGAGGCCGCGCAGGCCTATGCGCGGGAGCACGGGATCGAGGCCGTCGTCCTGCAGCCGCAGAAGCGCAAGGCCAATATCCGCAAGGGCGGCTATGGTGAAAACTTCGCCACCAACCGCCGTCAGGTCTGGACCCACTGACAGGATGACCTGCCAAGGCCGCCTGACCGTGACGCTGGAAGACACCAGTCACGCGGATGTGGTCGAACTGTTGCAGATTCACGAGGCACTGATGCGGACCCAGACCCCGCATGCCAGTTGTCATGTAAAATCGGTCGATGACCTGACCGGCGCAGGCACGCGGCTCTTTTCCCTGCGTTACAATGACCGGCTTCTGGCCATCGGGGCTTTGGTGGGCATCGGTCCGGGACATGAAGAACTGAAATCCATGCATGTGCGCGACATCGCCCGGGGACGCGGTGCAGGTCAGACCTTGCTGGAGGGCATGCTGTCCGACGCCCGGTCGCGCGGGGTGGCCCGGATCAGCCTTGAAACCGGGTCGGGCACAGATCACGCAGCCGCCCGGTCGCTTTACACCCGCGCAGGATTCATTCCCTGCGGCCCCTATGCAGGTTACGCGGACGATCCCCTGTCCACCTTCATGACCCGCGAGATTTGACACAGCTTGTCCCTTGCGTTCGCCCTCCGGGTCGCGCATCTAGAGCACAGCGGTCCCGTAGCTCAACTGGATAGAGCAGCTGACTTCTAATCAGCAGGTTCGGGGTTCGAGTCCTCGCGGGATCGCCATTTTCTTCGTTCTTTCAGCGGGCCGGGATCATGCGCGGCCACATTGCCGCGAATTCCGGAAACCGGATATCGCGTGGCGGACAGGCGGTGTGCCTCAGTCCGGCGAGCCCCCCGCGAAGGCGTTGCCGTTCTGCCAGTCGCAGGCTGCGTCCTGCATTTCCAGGTGCAGACCGGTGCGGTCGCAGGGATGGGCGCGGGCGAGGTCCTCGTTGAAATTGATCCCCAGCCCCGGCCCCTCCGGCGCGTGGACAAAGCCGTTCTCCACCCGGATCGTGCCGCCGATGAGGTCGCGGTGGAAGTCGGTCTCGATGGTCTCGACCAGCAGCAGGTTCGGGCAGGTGGTGCCCAGATGGATATTCGCCGCCCATTCCACGGGGCCAGCATAGAGGTGGGGGGCGATCTGCGCGCCGAAGGTTTCGGCCAGCGTGGCGATCTTCTTGCCCTCCCAGATGCCCCCGGCCCGGCCAAGCGCCGGTTGCAGGATCGTGGCCGCGCCCGCGCGCAGGACGTCGGCAAACTCGGCCTTGGTGGTCAGCCGCTCGCCGGTGGCGACCGGGATGCGCACCGCGCGGGCGACCTCGGCCATGGCGGCGTGGTTGTCGGGCGGCGTGGGTTCCTCGAACCACAGGGGACTGTAGGGCTCCAGCGCCTGCCCCAGCCGGATCGCGCCGCCGGGGGTGAACTGGCCGTGCGTGCCGAAGAGCAGGTCGGCCCGGTCGCCAACGGCCTCTCGGATCGCCTTGCAGAAGGCCACCGACCGCGTGATGTCGGACATGGCGGGCATGTGGCCGCCGCGCATGGTGTAGGGGCCTGCCGGGTCGAACTTGACCGCCGTGTAGCCGCGCGCGATGCAATCGGCTGCCGCCTCGCCCGCCATGTCCGGTGAAATCCAGAATTCCGTCGGGTGGTGATGGGCGAGCGGATAAAGGTAGGTATAGGCCCGCAGCCGCTCGTTCATCCTGCCGCCGATCAGGGCCCATACGGGCCGGTTCCGCGCCTTGCCGAGGATGTCCCAACAGGCGATTTCCAACCCCGCATAGGCGCCCATGACGGTGAGGTCGGGCCGCTGCGTGAAGCCCGAGGAATAGGTGCGGCGGAAGATCCGTTCGATATTCTCGGGGCTTTCCCCTTCGAAATAGCGCTGAAACACGTCCGCGATCACCGCGCGCATCGCCTCTGGCCCCACCGAGGAGGCGTAGCACTCGCCATAGCCCACAATCCCGCAGGAGGTCGTCAGCTTGGGCACGATCCAGTAGCGCCCGCCCATGCCGGGATTGGGCGGCGCGATGACGAAGATTTCCAGATCGGCCAGTTTCATGCGGCTGCTCCCTCGGCTGTGCTTGTGCCACCCTGCCCCGCCCGGCACGGTTGGGCAAGGAGGCTCTGGAATGGATGCTATCGAGATTCGCCGCCTCGGCTTGGAAGATGCCGACCTCGTCCTGTCTGTCCGCGACGGGGTGTTCGACGGGCCGGTTCGCCCCGAGCAGTTGCGACACAAGCTGCGGGCATCGGGACAGCTGCTGATCGGGGCGCTTGCCGATGGGGCGCTTGTCGGGATGGCCTCTGGTGCGGTTGTCCTGATGCCGGACAAGGCTCCAAGCCTCTACCTCGACGAAATCGGCGTACACGAAGACTGGCGGCGGCGCGGGATCGGGCTTGCGCTTGGGCGCTCTGTGCTGACGGAAGCCCGCGCCATGGGCTGCGAAACGATCTGGCTGGCGACCGAGGATGACAACGCCCCGGCCCGCGCGCTCTACGCCCGCCTTGGGGGGCGGGCGCAGTCGGGTGTTGTGGTCTACTCCTGGGACTGACGGGGCGTTACGCCTCGCCGAGCAGGATCACGTTGCGTCTTGCGTGGCCGGTCTTGGTGTCGGCGATGGCCTCATTGATCTGGTCGAGCGTCCAGCGGTTCGAAATCAGCTCGTCCAGTTTCAGACGGCCCTGCTTGTACATGTCCACCATCCATGGAATGTCGCGCGGCAGCACCGCGTCGCCCATCTTGGAGCCCTTCATCCCCTGCCCCACGGCGGCGATGATCACCGGTTCATATTCCGCCATTGCGCCACTGTGGGGCATGCCCACGGCATACATGGTGCCGCCTCGGGCCAGCAGGCGCAGGGATTGCTCATAGGCCGGGATCGCGCCGACGGTGACGAAGACCGCGTCGGCCATCTTGCCGCCGGTGATCCTGGCCACGGCCTTCCAGGGTTCGGACTGGGTGGCGAGAATGCCGTCCGTCGCGCCGAACCCCTTGGCATCGTTGAGTTTATCCTCGGACATGTCCATCGCGATGATGCGCGCGGCCCCGGCGATGCGTGCGCCCTGAATGGCGTTGAGCCCGACACCGCCCGCGCCGATCACCACCACGTTCTGGCCGGGACGCACCTTTGCGGTGTTCACCACCGCGCCGATGCCGGTGATCACGCCGCAGGCCAGCAGGCTGGCCACATCGGCGGGCATGTCGTCCGGCAGGGGGGCAAGCTGGCTTTGATGGACCACGGCGGCCTCGGCAAAGGCACCGCATTCCATGGCCTTGGTCACGGCGGTGCCGTCGGGCAGGCGAATGGCCGGATCAACGGGCGTGTTGCCATCGCAATAGACCGGCGCCCCGGAGGCGCAGGAGCCGCAGGTTCCACAGGATTTTATGAGCGTAACCAAGACCTTGTCGCCTGGCTTATACGCGGTGACGCCGGGGCCGACCGAGGTGATCCGGCCCGCCGCCTCATGGCCATACACCGCCGGCAGGTCGCCGCCCCATCCGCCGTCGATGAAGGAAATGTCGGAATGGCAGATGGCAACGGCATCGAGCCTGACCTCGACCTCGCCCTGCATCGGCGCCCGCAGCTCGATCTCCTCGATGCTCAGCGGCTCGCCGAAGGCGTGGCAGACGGCGGCTTTGACTTTTGTCATGTGGCGATTCCTCCCTCGCGCTTTGGGACGAGACTGCGGGGCATGGTGGCAGGGTTCAAGAGGCGAGAGCGGCAAATCGCGTGTTCCGTCGCGACATTTCCGGGGCCAAATCGGGGGGTGCCATGCGTACACCCCCCGTACACCCCCCGTACATCATGCGTGCAGGCGGAAAGCGGTTTCGCCGCCTGCGGCGTCGACCGGGGAGCGGCCCTCGTCAACCCCCGCTTTCGCGGGGGCCTCCTCGGGCCGCGTTGCCACGGAATATCGGGGCGGGTGGTCCTGAATGCCCGGCGGTCGCTTGGGTGGATGGGTCTGGATGCCTCCGGCGGAGGTATTTTGGCCAAGATGAAAGGGCGGGTTGCAGTTTGCGGGGCGGTGTCGGAGAAGGACGCCGAAAAGGGAGGCTGCAAGATGGCGCAGGTCGATATCGGGCATGTGACGCTGAATGTGGTTGAAGGGGGAGATCCGAACGGGGCACCGGTGGTCTTCGCGTCGGCGCTCGGGACGGATCTGTCGATCTGGGATGAGCTTTGCGCCCTGCTGCCCGGCTGTTATCGGCTGATCCGCTATGATCTGCGTGGGCATGGGGGCAGCGAAGTGCCCGCCGGGCCCTATTCCATGGGATCGCTGGTGCGCGATGCGGAAGCGCTGCTGGACGCTTTGGCGGTGCGCGATGCGGTCTTTGTCGGCCTTTCGGTCGGCGGGCTGATCGCGCAGGGGCTGGCGGTGAAGCGGATGGACCAGGTGCGGGCGCTGGTGCTGTCGGGGACCGCGCCCAAGATCGGCACCAAGGCAGGATGGCAGGACCGGATCGAGGCGGTGCAGACGGGCGGCTTGGCAGCGGTGTCTGACGACCTGATGGCGCGGTGGTTCTCGCGCCGGGTCCGCGCTTGTGGCGGCGATGCGCGGATCCGCGCCATGGTCGCGCGGCAGGACCCGGAGGGCTATGCGGGTGTCTGCGCGGCGATTGCGGGAACCGACTTCATCACCCCGACAAGCGGGCTGCGGCTGCCCATATTGGTGATCGCGGGGACAGAGGACCGGGCTACCCCGCCGGATCTGGTCCGGGACCTGGCGGACCTGGTCCCCGGATCGCGGTTCGAGCTGTTGCGCGGGGCCGGACATCTGCCTTGCGTGGACTCTGCCCCGCTTTTCGCCGAAAAGCTAACCGGGTTCCTTACCGCCATCGGACATGGAGAGACGGCATGAGCATCAGCCCCTTCGACAGCGCGCTTTACCGTGACCTGTTCACCGACCGGGAGGTGGCGACGCTGTTCACCGACACGGCCGAGATCCGGGCCATGCTGGTGGTGGAGGGCATGCTGGCAAAGGTGCAGGGCGCGCTTGGCGTGATCCCGGCAGACAGTGCCGCCTTCATCCACCGATCCTCGCTGGAGGTGCAGATCGATCCGGCGGGGTTGGCGGAGGCCACCGGGCAGAATGGCGTCTGCGTGCCCGCTCTGGTTGCGGCGTTCCGCAAGGAGATGGAGGCGCCGGAGCATGCACAATATGCCCATTGGGGGGCGACGTCGCAGGACATCATCGACACCGGATTGGCCCTGCGGTTGCGGCAGGCGCTGGCACTGATCGAGGCGCGGGGTGACCGGCTGGCGGTTGCGCTGGCGCGGCTGGCAGAGGCGCATGCCGACACGCCGATGGTGGCGCGCACCTATGGGCAGACCGCGAACCCCACCAGCTTCGGCGCGGTGGCGGCAGGCTGGGGCTGGCCCTGGCTGGCGCATAAGGACAGGCTGGCGGCGCTGAAGCCCCGGCTGCTGGTGGTCACGCTGTCGGGGGCAGCGGGAACCGGGGCGGCGCTTGGGCCGAAGGCGGCGGACACGCGGGCGGCCCTGGCAGAGGCGCTGAGGCTGGCCGATCCGGGGCGGTCGGTTCACGCGACGCGAGACCATGTGGCGGACCTGGCGGGCTGGCTGTCGCTGGTGGCGGGCAGCCTCGGCAAGATGGGCGAAGACCTGATGGCCATGGCCCAAAGCGATGTGGGCGAGGTCCGGTTTGCGGGGGCGGGCGAAAGCTCCACCATGCCGCAGAAGCAGAATCCGGTGGGGGCCTCGGTGCTGATTGCGCTGGCGCGCCATGTGCAGGCGCTGAACGGGGCCGTGCAGGGCGCGGCGCTGCACCGGCAGCAACGGGACGGGGCGGCGTGGTTCACCGAATGGCTGAGCCTACCCGCGATGGTGATGGGCGTGGCCAAGGGGCTGTCCATTGCCGCCGATCTGGCCGAAACGCTGGAGCCGCAGGCGGAGGTCATGGCGGCGCGTCTGAACGACCCGCTCGGCCTGATCCATGCGGAGGCGCTGTCCTTCGCGCTGGCCGCACACATGCCGCGACCGGAGGCGCAGGCCGTGGTAAAATCCGCCTGCAAGGAGGCCATAGCGACGGGCACACCGCTGCTGGACCTGCTGGAGGCCGCACATCCCGGCGCGCCGCTGGCCGGTGTCACCGATCCGCTGACCGCAATGGGGACCGCCCCCGACGAGGCGCGGGCCTTCGCGCAAGCGGTGGCCGGTGACTGACCGCCTTCCGCTCTATTTCATCCTGATCACCGTGGTGCTCGACGCCATGGGGATCGGGTTGATCATGCCGGTGATGCCGGACCTGATCCGCGAGGTGCAGGGCGTGGACCTGTCCGACGCGGCGGTCTGGGGCGGGATCCTGGCGGCGGTCTTTGCCGTCATGCAGTTCGTGTTTTCACCGATCCTTGGCAGCCTGTCCGACCGGTTCGGGCGGCGGCCGGTGCTGCTGATCTCGATGGGGGCGCTGGCGCTGGATTACGTGATCATGGCGCTGGCGGGCACCATCGGTTGGCTGCTGGTGGGGCGGGTGTTGGGCGGCATCACATCGGCCACACATGCCACCGCGAATGCCTATATGGCCGACATCACCAGACCCGATGAACGCGCGGCGCGGTTCGGCCTGCTATCTGCGGCCTTTGGGGTCGGCTTTGTGCTGGGGCCGATGTTGGGCGGGTTGCTGGCCGGGCTGGACACCCGCGCGCCCTTCTGGGTG
>NZ_JASHJX010000007.1 GCF_030732985.1 Nioella sp. MMSF_3534 | reverse complement strand
CTGCGGCCCTTTCTGCTCACCATGTCGGCGCTGAACTTCCCAGATCACAGGCCGGGCGGTCCCACCTCATCGGCACCCCGGACAACTCAAGCGGCGGCAGCAACCGGCGGGCCGGTCCCCAGTGGGTGGCCTCAAGCTCTGCCCTGAAGTCCGCCTCCCCGGCAGGTGCAAGGCCCCCGCGCGCATCCGCCGGGTATTGCGCCAGCAAGGCCGCTGTGCGGGCGAGTGACAGGCGGGCATTCCGCAGCCCCTTTCCCGCGACCGCATCGCGCAACGCCGCAAGGGCGGCCCCCGCCATCAGGTAACCCGTGGCGTGATCCAGCGCCTGCACCGGAAGGGGCGTCGGCTTGTCCGCCCCGGCCCAGTCCATGCCCGCCTGAGCGATTCCCGCCGACATCTGCACGAGGCTGTCATAGCCACGACGCAACGCCCATGGGCCGGTCCAGCCGTAGGCGCACAGCCGGATCTCCATCACCTGCGGCGCGACCCTGGCCCGCCACTCTGCCCCCAATCCCAGTTTCTCCAGCGCATCCGGGCGGTAGCCATTGACGAACAGATCCGCACCGGCCAGCAACTCCGCGAACCGCGCCTGCCCTTCCGGGCTGCGCAGGTCGAGCCGCGCACAGCGCTTGCCAAGCGTCACGTCGGGGGCGAGGCTCGGCTCCTCCCAATCCACCGGGTCGATGCGCAGAACATCCGCGCCGAACCCCGCCAGCGCGCGGGTTGCCACGGGACCGGCCAGAATGCGCGTGAGGTCCAGCACCCGCAGCCCCTTCAGCGGCCTGTCCGGCGTGCCGCCCCAATCGCGGATGCGGCTCTGTCTTGGCGTATCCCAGGCCACCAATGGCTCCGCTGCCACCGCTGCCCCCTGCGGATGCGTGGCCCAGGCCGCGAGACTGCGCATTTCCGCCGCCACGCCGCCCTCGGTGACAACTGCCGTCTCCAGCTCCGCCGCCTGCCAACCGGCAACGGCGCGGGCCACCGCTTCGCGCGTTTCCTCGCATCCCAGGGCGCGGATCGCGGCGGCCCGGTGATGGGGCGCGTTGGTGTGCAGCTTGATCCAGCCATCCGCAGCCCGGTAGTCGCCCGCAAGGTCATCCCAGGCGGGGGGCAGTTCCCACCCCTGCGGCGCGATGGAGAAGGAAAACCAGAGCGAGGCAAGGCGGCGGTTCACCGTGACCGCCGTCGCATCCCCGCCAAGCGCAGACCGCAGCGCAGCCACCCCCTGCCCGACCGCCGCGACCGAGGCCGAAGCCAGATCGCTGACCGCGAAACAGGATGGCAGGCTGCCCTGCCCGGTTTCCGTCCAGTCGCCGCCAAGGCCAAGCGCGTCGTCAATCTCTCTCATGCAAACAAAGCCTTATACTCTTCCCGCAACGCCGCTTTCTGCACCTTGCCCATGGTGTTGCGCGGCAGTTCCGGCAGCACGATCACCCGCTTGGGCTGCTTGAACTTCGCAAGTTCCCCGGCAATCGCCGCAATCAGACCCGCCTCGGACAGCACCGCGTCAGCCTCTGGCACCACGACGGCCACCACCGCCTCGCCGAAATCGGGATGGGGCACGCCGATCACGGCGCTTTCCAGCACGCCGGGCAGATCGTCGACCTTCTCCTCGATTTCCTTGGGGTAGACGTTGAACCCGCCCGAGATGATCAGGTCCTTCGCGCGGCCCACGATGTGAACATAGCCGTCCTCGTCGATGCGCCCCAGATCGCCGGTGATGAAGAACCCGTCCGTGCGCAGTTCCTCCGCCGTCTTCTCCGGCATCTGCCAGTAGCCCGCGAAGACATTGTCGCCGCGCACCTCCAGCACGCCGATCTCGCCCTGCGGCAGCGCCTCCCCGGTTTCGGGGTCGCAGATCTTCAGCTCCACCCCCGGCAGCGGAAAGCCCACGGTGCCTGCCCGCCTGTCGCCCTCATAGGGGTTCGAGGTGTTCATGTTGGTCTCGGTCATGCCGTAGCGTTCGAGGATCGCGTGGCCGGTGACGGCGCGCCAGCGATCATGGGTTTCGGCAAGCAGGGGTGCGGACCCCGACACGAAGAGCCGCATGCCCTTCGCGGCCTCCGCCAGCCCCTCCTGCTGCAAAAGCCGCGTGTAGAAGGTGGGCACCCCCATCAGCGCGGTGGCCTCGGGCATCGCCGCCATGATCGCAGCGGCATCGAAGCCCGGCAGGAAGATGCAGGCCCCGCCCGCCATCAGCGTCACATTGGTGGCGACGAACAGCCCGTGCGTGTGGAAGATCGGCAGCGCGTGGATCAGCACGTCCTGATCGGTAAACCGCCAGTAGTCGCGCAGGGTTTCCGAGTTCGACGCCAAGGCCCGGTGGGTCAGCATCGCGCCCTTTGAGCGGCCCGTTGTGCCCGAGGTGTAGAGGATCGCCGCAAGGTCCAGCGGCCCGCGCGGCACCGGATCGAAGCCGGGCGCCTCCGCATCGCGCGCATCGCGCAGCGTGCCAGTGCCATCGGCGGCGATGGTGCGGATCTGGTCAACGCCACATTCTTGTGCCACCGGGGTAAGCGCCTCCAGCTTGCCGGGGTCGCAGACGAAGAGCGCGGGGGTCGCGTCACCAAGGAAATACCGCAGCTCGGCCGGGGTATAGGCCGTGTTCAGCGGCAGGAACACCGCCCCGGCCAGCACGCAGCCCACGTAAAGCTCCAGCATCTCCTGCGTCTTGGCGGCCTGAACGGCCACGCGGTCGCCGGGCTTCACCCCCATGTGGCGCAGGGCCGAGGCCATGCGTTCGGCATTGTGTAAGAAGGCCCCGTAGCTTACGGCCCGCCCGTCCGAGGCATGGGTCAGGAAGGTCCGGTCCTCTTTGCCGGCAGAAGCGCGGCGCAGCCTGTGGGCGAGGTAATTGCTATCATACATCGGGCCGGTCCTTTCCTGTCGTCACCTTGTTCTGATGCTGCGAAACCGGCCCCGACTGCAAGAGGCTCATCCCCGAAACGCCACCGGGTCGATCGGACCAAGCGGCCCGCCGCAGGCGGCCTCGACCGCGCGCGCCACCTGCAAGAGCCGCGCCTCGCCCCGCGGTGAACCGATCAGTTGAATGCCGACGGGAAGGCCGCTCTCCGATAGACCCACCGGCACAGACACCGCGGGCAGACCAACCGTTGGCGACAGGAAGGAGAATTTCAGCCAGTCGATATAGTCGGTCAGTGGCTGGCCATCCATCTCGCGCGGGAATTCTTCCTCGACCGGGCCGGGCATCAGGCCCACGACCGGGCAGGCCAGCACGTCGAAATGCTTCAGAAAGGCCGCCATCCGGTCGAAGAGGTCCGACTTGACCATATGGGCATGGGTCACGTCATCGACCGTCAACTCACGCCCCTGCTGGATGTTCTGCGCCAGCGTCGGCTTGTAATGGCGCTGGATATGCTCGGGCTCGCGCCCGGTGCCGCTGATCCACAGCAAGCCCCGCAGCGTCCGGTAGGCCCGGTCCAGCCCCGGCAGCTCCGGGCAGTCCTCTTCCACGACACCACCTGCGCGCGCCACCTGCGTCAAAGCGCGTCGAAGATGCGCCTCCACCTCTGCCGAACAGGGGGCGAAGCCGCCGAGTGTGGGCGCAAACGCGATGCGAACCTTTTCATCGGCGCGCATCACGGCCTGTTGAAAGGGTTCGTCCGGCGGCGGGAAGGAGATCGCCCAATCGGGGTTGAAGCCCGCCATGGCATCCAGAAACAGCGCACAATCGCGAACGGACCGCGCCATCGGACCCTGCACCGCCTCGGGGTGGAAGCGGTTGCCCGAGGGGCCGGGGCTGACTAGGCCGGGACTGGGGCGGAAGCCCACGACACCGCAGAAGGCGGCAGGCGTGCGCAGGCTGCCCGCAAGGTCGGAGCCATGTGACAGCCAAAGCTCTCCGGTGGCCAGCGACACCGCTGCGCCGCCGGAACTGCCGCCTGCGTTGCGCGACGTGTCCCACGGGTTGCGGGTCGCGCCGAAGACCGCGTTGAACGTGTTTGCGCCCGCGCCCATTTCCGGCGTGTTGGTCTTGCCAAGGACGACCCCGCCCCGCGCCTCCAGCCGCTGCACCAGCGGGTGGCTGACGGCGGGCACGTGATCGGCATAGCCAAGCGTGCCCCAGGTGGTGCGCACCCCTTCGACCGGGGTCAGGTCCTTGATGCCAATGGGCAGCCCCGCCAACCAGCCGGGGTGATCGGCTTGGCCCCGGTCCGGCACCGCTGCCCGCGCGCGCGCCTCGCAGGTCGTCACCACCGCGTTCACCGCTGGCTCCACCGCCGCGATCCGCGCCATTGCCGCGTCGATCAGCTCACCGGGCGAGACCTCGCCCGCTTTCAGCATCGCCACGACCTCATGCGCGGGTTTCGCGCAGATTTCCGGCCCCGTGAACTGCGTCCCGACCATGTGTTCGCCTCCCTGTTTCGCCTCACCATGGGCGATGCGCGCGGCAATGAAAACCATGATCACGCGGGGTCTGGGCAATCGCTGCGCCGCACCGCATAATTGCCGCCCATGGGACGACGCCTGACCAGAAGCTTCGGTAGCACGCCTGCCCTGCGATCACTGCTGGTGATCGTGGCACTGGCGGTCGGGATCAGCCTTGCCGCCCTGCCCCGGCTGGAACGCTACTTCCTTCTGCAAGCGGCGGCGCGGGAGGAATCGACCCTGCGGCTTGCCACCGAATCCCTGCGCGGTGCCCTCAACCGCACCGATGTGCTGCCCCGGCTGCTGGCCGAACGCCCAATTCTGGCCCGCATCCTGCGCGACCCCGACAATCAGGGGCTGGTGCCCTATGCCAATGAACAGCTGCGCCAGACGGCCCTGACGCTGAACGTCGCCGATATCTGGGTGATGGACGGGGACGGGCTGACCATCGCCGCCAGCAATTACCGGCGCGAGACCTCTTTCGTTGGCCGGCGGTTCGACTACCGGCCCTATTTCACCGACGCCCTGACCGAAGGACGTGGCCGGTTTCACGCGCTTGGCACCACCTCTGGCGAACGAGGCTACTATTTCGCCGCCCCGATACTGGACGGAACCGAGATCGTGGGGGTCGTGGCGGTCAAGATACTGATGGACGAGTTCGAGGCCACCTGGCGCGACAGCCCCAACACCATCGTCGTGACCGACCCCAGCAACGTGATTTTCCTGTCTGACCGCACCGATTGGCATTTCAACAGCCTCGGGCCGATCCCCGAACCGGCGTTGGACACGATCGTCGCCACGCGGCAATACCCGCTGGACCGGCTGCAACTGCTGCAAACCGAACGGCGCGCCCTGACACAAGGCCATGATCTGCTGACCGTCACCGGGGGCGACGGGCGCGAGGAGTTCGTCACCAGCACCGGGCTGATCGCTGCCGTCGGCTGGCGCGTGTCGGTTCTGACGCCGACCGGCCCGGCTTTGCTTCAGGCCCGCCAGACCATGGCGCTGATCGTGCTCGTCTTCCTGTTTGCCGGGCTGGTCGCGGTCCTGTTCCTGCAACGGCGCGCGCGACTCGTTGAACGGCTGGAACAGCAGCGCCAGCATCGCGAACAACTGGAACGCCGCGTGGCCGAGCGCACCGCCGATCTCAACAGCGCCAATGCGCAGCTGGTGCAGGAGATTGAGGAGCGCAAGGCCACCGAGCAGCGTCTGCGCCAGACCCAGACGGAACTGGTGCAGGCGGGCAAGCTCGCGGCGCTTGGCCAGATGTCGGCGGCCCTGAGCCACGAGTTCAACCAGCCGCTGGCCGCCGTGAAGGCCTATGCCGAAAACGCCGCCACCTTCCTCGACCGCGACCGCCCCGAGGACGCGCGCAAGAATGTCGGGCTGATTTCACAGATGGCCGACCGGATGGCCTCGATTTCAAAGCATCTGCGCAACTTTGCCCGGCGGCCACAGGAAAAGATCGGGCCGATCCCTCTGGTGGCGGTTCTGGGCGATGCTTTGGACCTGATGGCCCCCAAGCTGAAGGCCGCGAAGGCGACGGTCCACTACGATCCGCCTGCGCAGGACATTATGGTGATGGGCGGGCGCGTGCGGCTGCAACAGGTTCTGGTCAACCTCCTGTCAAATGCGCTCGATGCGATGGAAACGCTGGAGAGGCCCGAGATCGAGATTGCCGTTCTGGGCGACGGCTCCCGGCATAGGGTGGAAGTGCGCGACCGGGGGCCGGGCCTGACCGAAGACACGCTGACCCATATCTTCGATCCGTTCTTCACCACCAAAAGCCCCGGCAAGGGTCTGGGCCTTGGCCTGTCGATCTCGTACAACATCGTGCGAGATTTCGGCGGTACGCTGGCCGCCCGCAACCATCCCGAAGGAGGCGCCGTGTTCATCGTCGATCTGGCCCAGGCCCCGGATCAACAGGCGGTGGCCGCCCAATGACCCGCGAAACCATTCTCTTTGTCGATGACGAGGACCACCTGCGGCTGGCGGCGGAACAGACACTGCATCTGGAGGATCTGGACGTCACCTGCTTTTCCGATGCCGCAACCGCGCTGTCGCATGTGGCGCGGGACTTTCCGGGCATTCTGGTCACCGATATCCGTATGCCGGGCATGGACGGGCTGACCCTGATGGCCAAGGCGCTGGAAATCGACCCGGAGTTTCCCGTGATCCTTGTCACCGGTCACGGCGACGTGGATCTTGCGGTACAGTCGATGCGCGACGGGGCCTATGATTTCCTCGAAAAGCCCTATGCCCCGTCCCGGCTGGTGACGACCGTGCGCCGGGCGCTGGACAAGCGGCGGCTGACGCTGGAAAACCGGGCGCTGCGGCGGCAGGTGGGCGCGCGCGACACGATCGAGGCGCGGCTGACCGGGCGATCCGAGGTGATGACAAAGCTGCGCGCGCAGGTCCGCGCGATTGCCGCGACCGAGGCCGATGTGCTGATCCAGGGTGCCACCGGCACCGGCAAGGAGGTCGCAGCCCGCGCCATCCACCGCGCCAGTGCCCGCGACGGCAAGCCCTTCGTTCATATCAACTGCGCCGCCCTGCCCGCCGATCTGATCGAGAGCGAGTTGTTCGGGCATGAGGCCGGGGCCTTCCCCGGTGCCACCCGCGCCCGGTTCGGAAAGTTCGAACATGCGCGCGGCGGGACGGTCTTTCTCGATGAGATCGACGCGATGAGCCAGCCGGTGCAGGCCAAATTGCTGACCGCGATCCAGAACCGGACGGTAACACGGCTTGGCTCCAACGACCCGATCGCGCTGGATGTCCGGTTCATCGCCGCCTCGAAGCAGGATCTGGAGGCAGAGGCCGCCGCTGGCACCTTCCGCCCCGATCTGCTCTATCGCCTGAATGTCGTCACCCTGCGCATCCCCGATCTTGAGGACCGGCGCGAGGATATCCCACGGCTGTTCACCCATCTGGTGGCCGAGGCCGCTGCCCGCTACAAGCTGCCGATCCCGGAAATTCCCGGTGCCGTGCTGACCGCCGTTGCCGCCCGCAAATGGACCGGAAATGTGCGCGAGCTGCGCAACGCCGCCGACCGCTTCGCATTGGGGCTCGATCTGGATATCGGCAACCCGGCGTCATCCGGCGCTGAGGGCCGCAGCCTCGCCGACAGCATGGCGGAGCACGAGAAATCCCTGATCGCCGCCAGCCTGACGGCCCATGGGGGCAGCCTGAAAGACACCTATGAATCGCTCGGGCTGAGCCGCAAGGCGCTCTATGAGAAGATGCAGAAACACGGGCTGTCGCGCGGGTCATTCACCGACGAGGGCTGACTTATCCGCGCGATGTGTCGCCTTCGGAACACCCGGAGGCCCGGTTTGTCCCCTGCGCGACCCATCCGTCAGGTTTTCTTTGCATGGCAGCCATTTCCCGCTTGCAAGGCAGTTGAACCGGAAGCGGCCTTTCCCGCTACTGCGCCGTGCATGGCCCGCCTGAGGGCCCCGGATGGAGAGGAGGCTTCATTCGGACAAAGCCGGAAACGACCGGCATGAACCGGAGGACAACTCACAATGAAATTCACCAAAGTCACGGCGTTCGCGCTGACCACCGCGCTGACCACGACCGTCGCATTCGCCGATGGCCACATGGACCGCGAAGGCTGGCCTGAAAGCTTCACCGTCGGCACCGCGTCTCAGGGCGGCACCTATTTCGCCTATGGCTCCGGTTGGGCCAACCTTGTGGCGGAAGAGCTTGGCATCACCGGCGGCGGCGAAGTCACGGGTGGCCCAATGCAGAACATGGCGCTGGTCCACACCGGCGAAGCGCAGTTCGGCATGACCACCATGGGCCCGGCGGCGGAATCGCTGCAAGGCACCAACCCGATCGCGCCGGGCCTTCCGATGACCAACGCCTGCGCCATGTTCCCGATGTATCAGACGCCGTTCTCGGTCACCGCGCTGGCCTCGTCGGGGATTGCGTCCATCGCCGACATCCCGGCAGGCGCCCGCATCGGCTTCGGCCCCGCAGGCTCCACCTCGGACACCTACTTCCCGCGGATGATGGAAACGCTTGGCGTCGATTTCGAGCGTCGTAACGGCGGCTGGTCCGACCTTGGCGGCCAGCTTCAGGACGGTCTGCTTGACGTGATCGCCTTCGCTGCCGGTGTGCCGGTTCCTGCCGTCAGCCAGCTGGAAGTGCAGACCGACGTGAACATCATCGAGTTCACCGAGGAAGAGCAGGCCACGATCATGGAGGCCTTCCCGGTCAGCCAGTTCGACATTGCAGCCGACACCTACACCACGCTGGAAGCGCCTGCGCGCTCGGTCTCGATGTGGAACTTCGCCATCGCCAATTGCGACCTGCCGGCCAGCTTCGTCTATGCCGTCGTCGATGTGGTGATGTCGGATAACGAGCGCATGGTGAACATCCACCGTGCCGCCCGCTCCACCCTGCCGGAAAACTGGGACCGCAACGGTGTTCTGATGTGGCACCCCGGTGCCGCCCAGTGGTTCGCCGAAAACGCCGGCGCGGACATCCCCGCCGACATGATCCACGGCGACATGTAATCGCGGCCTGAGGCCTGAAAACCCGTGCCGCGCCCCAACCCAGGGCGCGGCATTTTTCAAACCGGGATCCGCCTGACATCTCTCCCCGGGCGGAGCGGAGGGGACCATGACAAACCAAACTGCACAAGACGAGGACATCATTCTCGCAGAGGGCGTGGATGAAGAACCCGTCGAACGGAACCGGCGGCTTTTCGGCGGAACATCCGCCATCCTGCTGGCCACGCTGGCGACGCTTTATGCCGCTTTCCACATGCTGGCGCTGAACGGCGTGTCCATCAGCGACTGGACCGGGATCGACATTCCCTTCCTGCCGCAATTCCCGCTGGAAACCTGGAACTTCCGCATCGTCCATATCGCGGGCGCCGTTGTTCTTGGGTTCCTCCTCTTTTCTGCCCGGCTCTTCCGGGACGAGGAGCGTCCGGCAACACCGCTTCTGTCCAAGGCGGGCTATCTTCTGCTGCTGCCTGTTGCGGTGGCGGCCTATACGGCCATCGGCTTTGCCATGCTCATCAACTCGGGCACGCTTCAGGAAATGGGCGGCCTGACGGTCTGGATTTCCAGCCCGCAGATTCCTGCCGGGGCTGAGGTTTACGCGCAGGAGATCTACTGGTTCGGTCTGCCCCTTCTGGTGGCCACAATCGGCGCCATCGTTTTGGGCTGGTTCGAAAACGCCCCGCGCGACCGCTTTGCCACCTCGGACATCGTGCTTGCCGCTTGTGGGCTGGTTGTCGCCGTCTACCTCGTGGCGATCTACGGCACCGCCGCCCGGAACTCGGTCGGGACGCCCTTCGTTCCCATCGGCGTGGCCTTCGCCGCCACCGCTGGCACGGCCCTGATCATGGAGCTGACGCGCCGCGTGGCGGGTCTGGCGTTGGTGATCATCACCGGGGTGTTCCTGACCTATACTTTCACGGCGCACCTGCTGCCCGGTATCCTGGCCGTGCAGACGCCCTACACATGGCAGCGCTTCTTCGGCCATGTCTATTCGGATGCGGGCATCCTTGGGCCGACCACGGCGGTCAGCTCGACCTACATCATCCTGTTCATCATCTTCGCGGCCTTCCTGCAGGCGTCGAAAGTGGGCGACTACTTCGTCAACTTCGCCTTCGCCGCCGCCGGTCGCGCGCGCGGTGGTCCCGCCAAGGTGGCGATCTTCGCCTCGGGCCTGATGGGCATGATCAACGGCACCTCTGCGGGCAACGTGGTGGCCACCGGGTCGCTGACGATCCCGCTGATGAAGAAGGTGGGCTATCACAAGAAGACCGCTGGCGCGATCGAGGCCGCAGCGTCCACGGGCGGGCAGATCATGCCGCCGATCATGGGCGCGGGCGCCTTCATCATGGCCGAGATCACCGGCATCCCCTACCAGGAGATTGCCATCGCGGCGATCATCCCGGCGATCCTCTACTTCGCGTCGATCTATTTCATGGTCGATCTGGAGGCCGCCAAACTGGGCATGCGCGGCATGCGCGAGGATGAACTGCCGAAGCTGAACAAGATGATCCGTCAGGTTTATCTGTTCGTTCCGATCATCATCCTGATCGTGGCGCTGTTCTACGGCTACTCGGTCATTCGGGCGGGCACGCTGGCCACAGTGGCGGCGGCTGTCGTCAGCTGGCTGACCCCCAACCGGATGGGCCTGCGCTCGATCCTGCATGCGTTCGAACTGGCGGGGATCATGTCGATCCAGATCATCGCGGTCTGTGCCTGTGCGGGTATCATCGTGGGTGTGATCAGCCTGACGGGCGTCGGCGCGCGCTTCTCCTCGATGCTGCTGGATATCGCTGCGGCCTCGCAGTTGCTGGCGCTGTTCTTCGCCATGTGCATCGCGATCCTGCTTGGGATGGGCATGCCCACCACGGCGGCCTATGCGGTTGCGGCGTCCGTGGTGGCGCCGGGCCTCGTGAACCTCGGCATCCCGCAACTGACGGCACATTTCTTCGTCTTCTACTTCGCGGTCGTCTCGGCCATCACGCCGCCGGTGGCGCTGGCCAGCTACGCGGCGGCGGGGATATCGGGGTCAAACCCGATGGAGACCTCGGTGGCGTCCTTCAAGATCGGGATCTCGGCCTTCGTGGTGCCCTTCATGTTCTTCTACAATTCGGCCATCCTGATGGACGGAACGTGGTTCGAAGTGATCCGCGCCGCAACCACCGCGACCGTGGGCGTGTTCCTGCTGTCCTGCGGCATGCAGGGCTGGTTCATGGGCGGGCGCACCGCCTGGTTCCTGCGCGTGGGTCTTGTCGCGGCGGCGCTGTTCATGATCGAAGGCGGATGGGTGTCTGACATCATCGGCCTTGGGGGCGCTGTGGCAATCTTCTTCGTGCAGAAGGTCTTCCACCCCTCGCCCGATGCCACCTTCGATGTGCGGGGCGCAGACTGAGCCTTGGCGCAGGTCAAAGAGACCGAAGGGCCGTCCGGTTCGGGCGGCCCTTCTTCATGTCCTCTGCCGCCGAAAACGAAAAACGCGCCCCAAAAGGGCGCGTCTTTTTCTGGCAGCTTGTCAGATCTGGTCAGGCGGCTTCGGCCTGGTTCCGGCGTTCGCTTTCCTCGCGCGACAGCGCGACAGAGGTCCGCACCCCGTTGGCAACGAATGCCATCAGGCCATCGACCACCCGTTCATTCGGGTCGATACCGGCGCAGGACAGAACCTCGCGCCCATCACGGGACCGGGCCCACCGGGCGATCTGCTCGGGGCCGTTACCGTATTTCTTGTCATCAGCGATGGCGTCATCCAAAGCGGCAAGGACCACGGCCGCAAACAGCTTGCGGGACCGCTGGCCCTGTTCGTGGTTGAATGCCGTTCCATCAACGAAATCTCTCATTCCGTCGTCCTTTTTATTGCTCTTGCATTTCCGGCGTGGCGTCCCTTATGCCCATAGTATGAGCGATTCGGGTGTGTAATCTTCGCATACTAGGTATGCACGTACCGCATGCCTGGTGCACAATCCTCTCAATTTCAGGTGTATTGCCACCTCTGCCAACGGCAGATATAGGATCTGCCAAGATTTTCTCAACCTTTCGCCACGGAAAAGACTCATGCCCAAGATCAACGGCAACGAAATTCGCCCGGGAAACGTGCTGGAACATAACGGCGGCCTTTGGGCAGCCGTGAAAGTGGATCATGTGAAACCTGGCAAGGGCGGTGCCTTCGCCCAGGTCGAGATGCGCAACCTGCGCAACGGTTCCAAACTGAACGAACGCTTCCGCAGCGCCGACAAGGTGGAACGGGTCCGGCTGGAACAGAAGGACCAGCAGTTCCTTTATGAGAGCGACGGTATGCTGGTGTTCATGGATGCCGAAACCTACGAACAGATCGAACTGCCCGCCGACCTGCTTGGCGACCGCCGCCCCTTCCTGCAGGATGGCATGACCATCGTGGTGGAGTTCTACGAGTCCGAAGCCCTGAACGCCACCGTGCCGCAGAAGGTGACCTGCAAGATCGTCGAGACCGAGCCGGTGGTGAAGGGACAGACCGCTGCCAACAGCTTCAAGCCCGCGATCCTCGATAACGGGGTCAAGGTCATGGTGCCGCCTTTCGTGGGCCAGGACGAGATGATCGTCGTCAACACCGAAACGATGGAATATTCCGAACGCGCGTGACGAAGCGCGGGGAAGATCCTTGAAGGATCTTTCAAGAATTTTGCAAAATTCTTTGCCGCCCGGATCCAGACGTTGGACCGGGCGGCAGGCGTTTCAGCGGGACCCACCCCAGGGCGACCGGCGATCCACCCGGCGCTGTCCCGCACGGGGGATACGGGTGTTGTCCCCGATCTCCTCCGGTTCAGACCGTCGCGGCCCCGACCGGGTTGTGTAGGTCCATCTGGGTTCGCTGTTGCGCGCTTCATGCGGTGGTAGCCCGTGATTGAGGCGCCAGAAAGCAGGCCCACCCCGCCGCAGCCAGGCGGGCAGGATCAGAACCACACCGGCGATGAACCCACCCGCATGGGCCCAGTAGGCGACACCGCCACCCGCCGCATCCATCGCCGCGCCATTGACCAGCTGCAGCCCGAACCACAGACCCAGCATCAGCCAGGCGGGCACGGTGATGACCTTGATGATCACGAAGATGATCAGCGCCAGGTCCACCCGCGCCCTCGGGAACAGCATCAGATACCCCCCCATCACCCCGGCGATCGCCCCCGATGCGCCGACCATGGGCACCGTCGAGCCCGGATCCGCCGCCATCTGCGCGAAGGCCGCCGCGACACCACCGGCGAGGTAGAAGATCAGATAGCCGATATGCCCGAGCTGATCCTCCAGATTGTCCCCGAAGATATAGAGAAACAGCATGTTGCCGATGATATGCATCCAGCCGCCATGCAGGAACATGGAGGTGATGATCGTATGCATCTCCAGCCCCTGAGAGGCTTCTGCCGGAACCAGGGCCCAATCCATGTAGAAGGCCATCAGCAGATGTTCCTGACCGCCGATGCTGGGAAAATAGCTCAGAAACACCACGACGTTGATCGCGATCAGCGCCCAGGTGACGAAAGGAGTCCGTTCGGACGGGTTGTGATCGCGCAATGGAAACATGAGGTCCAGATTGGACTCTCACGCCCCAAGGTCAAGGGCCATGACCCTATTCGATGTCCTGCGCGGCAAGCGCCAGGCGGATTTCACGGCGCACCAGCTTGCGCACATTGCGCGTGATGCGCACGCCCATTTCCCCCTGCAGCTCTTCGCGAACGACCTCGGCAATGATCTCGCGCAGGGCTTCTTCATCCACGAAACCGTCCCCGTCATCGGGGAAGGCGAACGGGGTTTCGCCCAGGTCCTCCACATCGTCGAGCGCGTCCGGAGACGGGCCCTTTACCTCTGTTTCACGCGCGAGGAAATCGGTCACGACTCCGTCTTCGTCAACCGGTTCCGAGGTTTCGTCGGCTTCGGCTTCGGCTTCGGCTTCGGCTTCGGCTTCGGCTTCGGCTTCGGCTTCGGCTTCGGCTTCGGCTTCGGCTTCGAAAGCCTGTTCCCGGACCAGGTCCGCCGCAACCTGTTCCGCGATCTCGTCCGACCGCTCAGACCCTTCCCCTGTGGCGAGGGTGCCATCCTCAACCGGATCCGCCTGCGCGCGCAGGATTTCCACCTTCACGCGCGGGGCGTTTTCAGCCGGGGGGGCATTTGCTGCGCGGGCCTCGGCCAGTTCCAGCGTCGGCGTGGGCAGGTCCCCATCGGGAAGCGCATCGTTATCCTCACCCGGCTCGTAATCGCTGACGCTCGATGTGCTGCGGATGAAGGACAGGGGCACATCGGCGAATTCCTCATCATCCACCTCGGCGGCGGCCTCTGCCACGTCCTGCAACAAGGCCTCGGTTACATCGACCGGGTCGGTCAGCCCGTCATCCAGCGGGGTGCCTTCCGCTGCCGCGAGGTCACCCGCCTCCCACTGGTCGGCCTGCAATTGCGGATCCGGCATGTGCTCAGCCTGCACCTCCGGCACCTCAACGTCGCCGGCAGAGTCGTCGGCCCACAATTCGCGCGCCCAATCGGCCCCGTCATCGCGCGCGATATCCGCGTTTTCGACAGGGGCGCTGTCCGCACTCTCTGACTGTTGCGCTTCCCCGGCGCGCGGGACAATCGGAACCCAGGGATCCTCCGGGTCGGTGACGCGCAAGGCCGGTGTCAGAAGCAGGCGGTCACCCGCAGCCGGCGCGTCCTCAGGGGGCTGCACGACACCATCAGGGCGCGGCTCCGACGCCTCTGCCCTGGCAGGTTCGGATCGCGCCGGGGGCTGGTGTTCGGACACCAGTCGCCTGATAGAGGACAGGACATCCTCGATCTCATCGGATTTCGCCGCGTCTGCCATTTGGACCACTCCGCTCTTGCCGCACCTGCCCCGGGGCACAAGGGTTTGTTTTCCGGGCAGGATAGACTCCGCGGGCCGTTCGGGCAATGGATAGCTAAACTTGTGCCTATCGCGGGCTCAGTCGCGCCCAAGGCGGTCCAGCACCGCATCCAGTTGCTGACCCTGCCGTGAAATCGGCCGGATCGGCGCACCGCTGACCGCGTTGTAATAGGCCGTCGGGTCATATTCCGGCACGTCCAGCCCCAGATGGTCGACGGTCAGCAGGCCCATGGCCGCCAAAAGCCCATAGCTTGCGGTGTACAGCGATGTCTGGGCCTCGATCAGGCCGATGCGCGCCTCCAGCAGGTCCTGTTCGGCGTCCAGCACATCGAGCGTTGTCCGTGCGCCAAGCGATGCCTCTTCCTGAATGCCGCGGAAGGCCAGCTGGCTGGCGCGAATCTGCTGCTGCGAGGCCTGGATAGAGGCCGAGGCGATTCGAATCTGCGCATAGGCGTTGCCGATACCCTGCAACACCTCGCGCGTGGCATAGTTCAGTTCAGCCTGGGTCGCGTGCAGCGTGGCCAATGCAATCCGTTCTGCAGAGGCAAGCCGCCCACCCGCATAAAGAGGCTGCGTCAGTTCGATGGACAAACGCGTAGACCCCTCACCATTCGCAGACGGCGCCGGGTCAAAGCCGGTCGAGGCCGAAACACTGACCTCGGGACCGTAGTCGGTGCGGGCAGCGGCAAGGCTCAGCTCATCGGCGCGGACCTCATGCTGAAGGGCCAGGATCGCGGGGTGCGACACCCGCGCGATGGCGACGGCTTCGTCCTCGGAGGCGGGCAGAGACGGAAACCCGCCGGGCCCGGACAGCCCGTTTGACCCGCGCCCCACGGCAATCTCGAACAGTTCGCGGTCGATCATCAGCGCGCCTTGCGCGGCCACCAATGCCCCACGCGCCTGCGCCAGCTGCGCCTCGGCCTGCGCCACGTCGGTCCGGGTGGCTTCGCCAACCTCGAACCGGTCCTCTGCCGCGCGCAGCTGTTGGGTGATCACCCGCACGTTGCTTTCGCGGACCTGAACGACCTGCATGTCACGCCAGACCTGCATATAGGCCGTCACCGCATCGAGCAGCACCCGCTGTTCGAGGTTCACCAACCCCTGACGGGTGGCCAGCACGGTTTCCTGCGCCGCATCGCGGGCCAGGCGACGGCCGCCGCCGTCATAGACCAGCATCGAGGCCACGAGGCTGAGACGGTCCGTCTGGCGATCGGCCGGGATATCCCATTGCGATGAGGCCACGAAGGACAGAACCGGCCGCAACCCGGCAACCTGCTGTGCGACGCTTTCATCCTGCAGGCGCAGAAGATAGCGGTTCTGTTCCAGAAGATCGGAGTTCCGATAGGCATCGGCCAGCGCGTCGGACAGACTGTCGGCGCTTGCCGCGAAGGGGGACAGCGCGGCACCGACGGCAATCGCCGTGGCGGCCAGATGTCTCAGGATCGTCGCACGCATATGTTCTTTCCCCCGGTCACACCCCCCGGTGGGAACCCCGGGGTTACAGTTTATAAGACGAAACCCGACTGCTTTGTGAAGCCGGGAAGAACGGGTGCCGTCGCGTTAAACGCCATGCGCCAGTTCATCTTGCCATCCAATTTGTGCCCGATCCGGCATTCGCCAAGGGGGCCATCCATGAAAATCGCCGCGATACGGCCACCTTCCTTGAGCTGATCGGTCAGCGCATCGGGCACGGTCTCGACCCCGCCTTCAATGCAGATCACGTCATAGGGGCCGTGCTTGGCGCTGCCCTCGGCCAGCGCGCCTTCGATCACGGCGACATTGTCGACGCCCTGCGCGCTGAGCGTGGACTGTGCGTCTTCGGCCATGCCCGCAACCTCTTCCACGGCCACGACAGCCTCGGCCAGATGCGCCAGCACCGCCGCCGAATAGCCAAGACCGCAGCCCAGATCGAGCACCAGCTCGTCCTGACCGACATTCAGAGCATCCAGCATCTTGCCCTGGCTGCGCGGTTCCAACACCACACGGCCGCCTTCCAGCGTCACGTTCTCGCCCATATAGGCCACGTTGCGCAGCGCCTCGGGCAGATATGCCTCGCGCGCCACGGTCAGCATGGCTTCGATGATGTTGAACTTCGTGACGTCCTGCGTGCGGACCTGAGTGTCGACCATCACGGTGCGGAGGGTGGCAAAATCTTGCATGTTCGAACCCGGGAAGCTTGTTGTTTCGCCCCTCTTGCCACAGTGGGCCAGCAGGGGCAACGGACAAGCCGCCGCGCGCATCCGGTGCGCCCCTCGCCGATGCAGAAACAGCGCATTCGCCAGGTGCGTCTCAGGGATCAATCAAGCGAGATGATGAATCGAACAAGGTCGGGCGCGTTCGCGGAGTGGTCGAACGCAGCGGTTTGCAATATCGCACCCCATCACCGGTTCGCATCCCGGACCCGCCTCCCGGTCAAGACCGGAATGCCATGTTCTCTCGGCCAGTTCCGACGCACATGACGCCCGTTTGCGAGCAGGCGTCACCTCCCCCAAAAGAGCCGCTTGCACAAACCCCGAGAATGGGGCAAAACGCGCCAACACCACCGGCGGCGAGTTGGCGGAGTGGTGACGCAGCGGATTGCAAATCCGTGTACACCGGTTCGATTCCGGTACTCGCCTCCAATCATTCTTCTTGACGAAAAATACCCAATGATTCCAGTATGGGCTTTGTTTTTCAAGGCCTTAGAGCGCAGGTTGTGAGTCGCGCTGTGCTACAAACTGTGAGTCAAAGTGTGAGTGATGAAGGTCAAATTCCTCGCCAAACGCGGAAACACCTACCAGTTCTCCAGGCGCATACCTGATGATGTTCGCCCTGTTCTTGGCAGGAACCACTGGCGCTGGTCATTGAAAACAGACAGCCTGACCGAAGCTGAGATTGCCTGTCGCAAACATGCGGTAGGGTGCTGTCAGACCAATTCTAACCAGTCTCCACACGGACAGTAGGCCTGTCCCTTGTGCCGAACAGAGAGCGCGCCACTCAGCCAGAGCAGCGGCGCGATTTATCTTGAAATGGTGTCTACTCGAGAGGCTGCGGACTTGGTTGAAGTGGTTCAAGACGGATGCGTGGACGGCGGCGAACTTCTGAAGACTTCGCATGCGCCGAAAGCGAAGCATCGCCCGCTCCCGTCGTCGAAATGGCAGGTGCGAATTCTCCGCCCTGTTGTTGAGCCAGCGACCCGTCTCCTGCCGGTCGCCCGCGCCAATCTCCCTCAAGGCGGCGCCATAGGAGCGGAGGCGATCCGTCACGATAACCTTGGGCTGACCGTGTTTCCGCAATGCCTTCTTGAGGAATTTCAGGGCTGCCCTCTTGTCTCGCGTCTTGGTGACAACGCTTTCCAACACCTCGCCCTCTTGATCAACCGCCCGCCAGAGGTAGTGACGCTCACCGTTGATCTTCACGAACATTTCGTCGAGATGCCAGCGCCATCGGCTGGATTTCATCCCTTCGATCCTTCGTTTTCGGATCTCCGAGGCGAACATCGGACCGAATCTGTGCCACCAATATCGGACCGTTTCATGGCTGATATCGATACCCCTTTCATTAAGGAGATCTTCGACATTCCTGAGCGAGAGCGGAAAACGGACGTAGAGCATCACCGCCAGGCGGAAGATCTCCGGGCTGGTTTTGAAGTACTTGAAGGGACTGGGTTTGGACATGCAGGGACGCTAGCTAGCGCTCTGTCCCGCCTCAAGCGAAGTTCTTCTGACAATGCCACCCAGCCGCCTGAGCTGTGTCTCGAGCGGATCATCCGCGACCAGGTTCCACTCAATTGGGACGAGCAGGAGCGCCGCTACGGCTTCACCTGATCGGTTCAGAGAAAGTCGTTGACCACGCGCATCAGGGCGGATGCAAAACGTCCTGGATCGCTTGGTCGAATTCCCTGCAAGTTCCCAGCCTGGCCCAGTAGGGAATTCTCTTCCAGGGCATTGGTATCGCTGAATTAAATTCCACCAAGGCCCCCGAAAACCTCCCAAATCAGAAAAAATTCCCTGCAAATTCCCTGCGAGCAGGGAAATCACCCCGAAAACTGACCCGCGGGTTGCTTGCATCAGAGACCCGCAGTCGAAATGCGCCGGATCCCGCCCCGGAGACGCGTCTCTCCCAGCACCAAACAGGCCTAACCCGCGGGAATTCCGAAGGGAAATCGCGGGTATTCTACATTATTATCAATGGGTTATGTGGGTGGCGGAGGAGGTGGGATTCGAACCCACGGTACGCTTTCACGCACGCCGGTTTTCAAGACCGGTGCATTCGACCACTCTGCCACTCCTCCGTTGGGGGTCGGAAGCCCCCGATAGCGCCTCTTTTGCGATTCTGAAAGTGGCCACGGAAACGGCAATGACCGCAGGATGTTGCCGATTGCGTCACGGATGGGTTTGCAGCGCGCGGGGGAAGCTGTATCCTTTGCGCGAATGGCCGGACGGGTTTCGGCGACTTGGACGGCGACGCCTCGGGTCAAGCGCAGGATATAAGGCGCGATGGGGCGGCAGAGCAGGGGAAAGATGATGAGCTTTCTGAAGGGCTACGGACAGCCGGTGCGGATTGTTGGGGCGCTGGCACTTGTGTTTGCGCTTACGGGCTGCGAGGACGGGTTCCAATTGCCCTTCGGGCAAGGCGCGGGCGGTGGCGGTGGCGCCACGTCGGAACGCTCCGGTTCAACCCGACTGGTGGAACGCGACATCGAAGCGCCCGAGGTCTTCCAGGAAACAGACCAGGGCCTTTGGGACGGGCGGCCTTCGCTTGGCGGTGTCTGGGTGGCGCACCCGGATGCAACCGACCCGGAACGGGTGATCATCCGCAACGAGGCCAATGGCCGGTTCGTCATCGGGGCGCTGTTCCGGCGCGAACGTGACAACCCTGGCCCGGTTCTGCAGGTCTCTTCCGATGCGGCCGCCGCGCTGAACATGGTGGCCGGTGCGCCGACCGAGCTGAACGTGACCGCACTGCGGCGCGAGGAAGTGTCCGAACCCGAGATCGCCCCCGCCGCAGACACCGCCGCACCGACTGGCGATATCGAAACCTCGACCATCGACCCGATCAGTATGGCCGCCGCCGCGATCGACGAGGCGGAAGCCGAGGCCGCCAGCCCCGCCCCTGCCCCGCAAACCAGCAGCCTGGACCGGCCCTATATCCAGATCGGCATTTTCAGCGTTGAGGCCAATGCCAACCGCACCGCACAGATGATGCGCGACGCCGACCTTTCGCCCATTGTGCATGAGCAATCCAGCAGCGGCCGCACCTTCTGGCGCGTCGTGATCGGCCCGGCCCAGACCACGGCAGAGCGCAACCGGATGCGCGAAACCGTACGTGGACTTGGCTTCACCGACGCCTATTTCGTAACCAACTGACCTGCGCAAAGAGGACCCATGTTCGCCCGGCTTCACCTCGTCATCGTCTTCCTTCTCGGGCTATTGGCCCTGCCCGCCGCCGCGTTCGAGACCGAGGCCAATGCCGCCTACGTGATCGACCACAATACCGGGCAGGTTCTGCTGGATCTCAATGCCGACGTGCCCCTGCCACCCGCGTCGATGTCCAAGCTGATGACGCTGAACATGGTGTTCGAGGCGTTGGAGGACGGGCGGCTGGCGCTTGATACAATGCTGCCGGTCAGCCAGCACGCAATGGATTACGGCGGCTCGACCATGTTTCTCAACACCCGTGACCGGGTCAGCGTCGAGGATCTGATCCTTGGCGTTATCGTGCTCTCGGGCAATGACGCGACGGCGGTTCTGGCCGAGGCGCTGTCACCGGACGGAACCGAGGACGGCTTTGCCGAGCTGATGACGCAACGGGCGCGGCAATTGGGGATGATGAACTCCACCTTCCGCAATTCCAATGGCTGGCCAGAGCCGGGCCACGTGATGTCTGCCCGCGATCTGGGCATTCTGGCGGAACGTCTGATCACCGAGTTTCCGCAGTATTACCACTACTTCAACGTCCGTGAGTTCGCCTTTGACGGGCGCGCGCCCGACAACCGCTTCAACCGCAACCCGCTGCTTGGGCTGGGGATTGGTGCGGATGGTCTGAAAACCGGCCATACGCAAGAGGCGGGCTATGGGCTGGTCGGATCTGCCGTGCAGGGCAATCGGCGGGTCACCTTCGTGATCTCGGGCCTTGGCAGCGCCGAGGCGCGGGCGCGCGAAAGCGAACGCATCGTCAACTGGGCCTTCCGGCAGTTCGCCGAACGCGAGGTCGTGACCGAGGGCACCGAAGTGGCGCAGGCCGAGGTTTTCCTTGGCGATGCCGCCAGTGTTGGCTTGGCCGCCGCCGAAAGCGTCACCATGCTGCTGCCCGCCCTTCTGGACAGCGAGATGGAGGCGGAAGTGATCTATACCGGCCCCATTCAGGCCCCAATCGTCGCGGGCCAGGAACTGGGGGAGCTGGTTATCCGCGTGCCCGATATGGAGGAACGCCGCGTGCCATTGCTGGCCACGCAGGACGTGGGCACCGCCGGGATCAGGCTGCGGCTGCGTACCGCCTTCGAACAGGTCATGCAGATGGTCTTCGGCGGCGGCGATCCTCTGGCCGGCTGATGTTCATTTCCCTTGAAGGCATCGACGGATCGGGCAAGAGCACTCAGGCGCGCCTGCTGTCAGATGCCCTGCGCGCAATGGGCCGCGACACGGTTCTGACGCGTGAACCCGGCGGGTCCCCCGGTGCTGAGGAAATCCGGGCGCTGGTGCTGGAGGGCGACCCCGACCGCTGGTCTGCGGAAACCGAGATCCTGCTTTTTACCGCCGCGCGCCGCGACCATCTGGAACGCACGATCCTGCCCGCTCTGGCCGCCGGGAAAGTGGTGATCTGCGACCGTTTCGCCGACAGCACCCGCATGTATCAGGGCCTGTCGCGGGGCGATCTGCGCGCACAGGTGGACGCGCTGCATTCGCTGATGATCGGGCGTGAACCGGACCTGACGCTGCTGATCGACATGGACCCGGCCAAGGGGCTGGCCCGCGCGAAGGGTCGCAACGGCACCGAGGAGAGGTTCGAGGATTTCGGGCTGGAGCTTCAGGAACGCATGCGCGCGGGGTTCCTTGGGTTGGCCCAGGAATTTGCCGATCGCTTCCGCGTGTTCGACGGCGACCGGCCTCAGGAGGTTGTGGCCGCCGATGTGCTGGCCACCGTTCAGGCGGCGCTGGCATGAAAACTCTGGGCGAAGCCGATGATCTGCCCGAAGCCGACCGCGCCGAAGGGGCCCCGCATCCGCGAGAGGCGCATGACCTTTATGGTCACGACAAGGCCGAGCAGGCGTTCCTGGAGGCCTATAATTCAGGCCGGATGCATCACGCATGGCTGATCACCGGACCAAAGGGCATCGGCAAAGCGACACTGGCTTGGCGGATTGCCCGGTTCCTGCTGGCCACGCCCATGGATGAGGGTGATGCGCTGTTCGGTGCGCCCCCGCCGCCCGACCGGCTGGATATCTCGCCCGAGAACCCCGTCGCGCATCGCATCCATGCTCTGTCGGAACCGGGGCTGTGCCTGATCCGCCGCCCCTGGGATCATGAGAAAAAGCGCCTCAAGACCATGATCACGGTCGATGAGGTTCGCAAGATGAAGGATTTCTTCGGCCTGTCCGCCGGGGGCAATGGCCGCCGCGTGGTCATCGTCGATGCGGCAGAAGAGATGAACCAGAACGCCGCCAATGCCCTTCTGAAGATGCTGGAGGAGCCACCGAAGAACGCCACGCTGCTGCTGGTCTCGCATCAGCCCTCGCGTCTTCTACCCACCATCCGGTCGCGCTGCCGCACCCTGACGCTTGGCACGCTCGGGCCCGAGGATATGGGCCGCGCCTTGCAGCAGGCCGGGATCGAAGTGGCGGACAGTACCGCGCTGTCCGAACTGGCCGCCGGATCGGCGGGCGAGGCGGTGGCGCTGATCCAGCAAGAGGGCCTGACGCTCTACGCCGAGATTATGGAGCTTTTCGCCACCCTGCCCCGCATGGACCGTAGCCGCGCGACCAAGCTGGCCGACAGCGGCGGCGCGCGCGGGGCCGAGGCGCGGTTTGACCTGACGCTCGATCTGATGGACCGGATGATGTCGCGGCTTGCGCGCACCGGGGCCACTGGCCAAGCGCCGCTGGAAATCCTGCCCGGCGAGGCCGATCTGCTGACCCGTTTGGCGCCCAATATGCAGGCAGGCCGGGCCTGGGCCGATCTTTCGGCAGACCTGACCTCGCGTGCCCGGCGCGGCAAGGCGGTCAACCTTGACCCTGCCGCGCTTCTCCTTGATATGTGTCTGCGGATTGGCAGCACCGCCGAGCGCCTGCCCCTCTGATCCATCCACGGGAAGGCGCAAAGGACGACGCTTGATGAGTGACCTGCCGGATATTGTCGACAGCCATTGCCACCTCGATTTCCCGGATTTCGCCGAGGAATTGCCGGAGGTCGTGCAACGGGCCGTTGATCAGGGCGTGACGCGGATGGTGACGATCTGCACCAAGCTGCGCAATGTCCCGCAGGTTCAGGCCATCGCCGACGCACATGCGCCGGTGTTCTGGGCAGCCGGCACCCACCCGATGAGCGCGGCGGATGAGCCCATGGCCACGGTCGAGGAGCTGGTGGCTCTGGCCAAGCACCCCAAATTCGTGGGCATCGGCGAAACCGGGCTCGACTACCACTACACTGCCGACAGCGCCCAGGTGCAGCAGGACAGCCTGCGCCTGCATATCGAGGCCGCGCGGCAAACCGGCCTGCCGCTTATCATCCATTCCCGCGATGCCGATGGCGACATGGCCCGCATCCTGACAGAGGAGCACGCGAAAGGCACCTTCACCTGCGTGATGCATTGCTTCACCTCGTCGCCCGCTTTGGCGGAAACGGCGCTTGGGCTTGGCTTCTACCTGTCGATGTCGGGGATCACCGCTTTCCCGCGCTCGTCCGATCTGCGCGACATCTTCGCCGCCGCACCGGTGGACCGCATCCTTGTGGAAACCGACGCGCCTTACCTCGCCCCCCCGCCCTATCGCGGCAAGCGCAATGAACCGGCCTACACCTTCCACACGGCCAAGCGCGCGGCAGAAACCTTTGGCATGAGCGAGGCGGAGTTCTTCGCCCAGACCACCGCCAATTTCGACCGGCTGTTCTGGAAGGCCAAGGGTTGGAGGCAAGCCGCCTGATGGCAGAGCTGCGCTTTACCATTCTGGGCTGCGGATCGTCTGGCGGGGTGCCCCGGCTTGGCGGGCATTGGGGCGATTGCGACCCGGAGAACCCGAAAAACCGCCGCCGCCGCTGTTCGATGCTGATCGAGCGCGAAACCGACGCAGGTATCACCCGCGTTCTGATCGACACCTCGCCCGACCTGCGGTCTCAGCTGCTGGACGCAGGCGTGGGGGAATTGCATGGCGTCGTCTATTCCCACGGCCATGCCGACCATGTGCACGGGATCGACGATCTGCGCATGATCGTCTTCAACATGCGCCAGCGCATCCGGGTCTATGCCGATGGGGCCACGCAAAACGACCTGCTCAGCCGCTTCGGCTATGCCTTCGTTCAGCCAGAAGGCTCGGCCTATCCGCCGATCCTCGATCTTTGTTCCATCGACGACGAGATCGAGATCGACGGCCCCGGCGGCCCGATCCGTCTGACCCCGTTCGAGGTGGAGCATGGCAATATCGACAGCCTGGGGTTTCGCATCGGCGACCTGGCATATCTGCCGGATGTCTCCGATATCCCGGAGGCGACCTGGCCCGCGCTGGAAGGCCTCGATTGCTGGATCGTCGACGCCCTGCGCCGCACGCCGCACCCCAGCCACGCGCATCTGGACAAGACCCTGGGCTGGATCGAGCGCGCTGGCCCGCGCCGCGCGGTGCTGACCAATATGCATATCGACCTCGACTACCAGACGGTAGCCGACGAAACGCCCGACCACATCACCCCCGCCCATGACGGGCTGGTGATCCGATACGAGCTCTGAATGACTGCGCTTCTCGACATTGTGCTGCCGGTCTTTCTTGTTCTGGGGGCCGGGTATATCGCCGTCTGGCGCGGGCTGTTTTCCGATGCCGGCGTTGACGGGCTGATGGTGTTCACCCAGAAATTCGCGATCCCTTGCCTGCTCTTTTCCGCGATCTCGACTCTGGATCTCGGGCAAGGCTTCGACTGGCGGCTGCTGCTGTCTTACTACACGGGGTCCACGACCGTCTTTGTCCTGGGCATTCTTGGCGCGCGCTTTGTGTTCGGGCGCAGCATCGCCGACAGTATCGCCATCGGCTTCGTGGCGCTCTTTGCGAATTCGGTTCTTCTGGGCCTGCCGATCACCGAACGGGCCTACGGAATCGACGCGCTGGTTCCGAACTATGCGATTGTCGCGATCCATGCGCCGTTTTGCTACGTGCTCGGCATCACCACGATGGAAATCGCAACGGCCGCCAGCCGGGATCCGCTGCGGCTGGTCACCACGGTCGGAAAGGCGGTGTTCAGCAACGCGCTGATGATCGGCATCCTTCTGGGCTTTGCCGCCAATCTGAGCGGCCTTGAAATGCCCGGCGTCGTGGGTGACGCGCTCGACCTGATGATCCGCGCCGCGCTGCCTGCCGCGCTGTTCGGGCTGGGTGGCGTTCTTTACCGCTACCGGCCCGAGGGCGATGCCAAGGTGATTGCCTTTGTCTGCGGCCTGTCGCTGCTGGTTCACCCCGCCATCGCCTATGGCATGGGGCGGGTGGTCACCGATCTTACCACCGATCAGCTGCGCAGCGCGGTCCTGACCGCGTCCATGGCCCCCGGAGTCAACGCCTATCTCTTCGCCAATATGTATGGCGCGGCGCGGCGGGTTGCGGCCTCGGCCGTACTGATCGGCACCGCGGCCACGGTGCTGACGGCCTCCGGCTGGCTGTTGCTGTTGCCGTGACGCGCTTGTGAAACGGCTCTGCCCAGCGTAATCAGCCCTCTACCCGAACCAGCCCGAGGCGCCTGCCCCCGTGATCCCCGCCCTCAAGACAGCCCTGCGCAATCGCCGCGCCCGCCGCCGAGCAGCGCTGTCCCGTTGGCGTGCAGGTTGGTCGGCGGATCTGGATGCCCCCGGGGCGCGCGCGGCCGCACGCTATGACATGAATGTGCTGGATCATGGTTTCGTCCGGCGGTTCTGGACGAATGCCCGTGAAATCGCGCCGGGCGTCTGGCGGTCGAACCAGCCCTCGCCTGAACGGGTGGCCGTGCTCGCGGATATGGGCATCCGCACGATCCTGAACTTTCGCGGCGTCAACCACTGGGGCAGCTATCTGCTGGAGGTCGAAGCCTGTGCCCGCAATGGGATCACTCTGCTGAACGGTCGGCTCAGTTCCAACTCCGCCCCGACCCGAGAGGAGATCCACACAGCGCTGGCGCTGATGCAGACAGCCGAACAGCCGATGCTGATGCACTGCAAATCCGGGGCCGATCGGGCCGGGTTGGCCTCTGTGCTTTATCTTCTGTCCAACGGGGCCGGGCCAGACGACGCCGCGCGGCAATTGTCATGGAAACACGCGCATTTCCGGTTCACCCGCACGGGCATTCTGGATGCGTTTGTTGCCGCCTACGCGGATGCCCGCCAGAAGACGGGTATCGGCTTTCTGGACTGGGTCGACACGGTCTATGATCCCGAAACGCTGACCGCTCGATTCACCGAGACCCGTGGCGGAAACCGATTGCTGGACTGGGTATTGCGCCGTGAATGAGCCCAAGACAAACCTGCTGATCCGCCTTTGGCGGGACCACGTGGTGCAGTTCTGGCCGCTGCTGGTCCTGGCCTTCCTGCTGATGGTGATCGAAGGCGGATCGCTTGGCGCGATTTCCTACCTGATCCAGCCACTGTTCGACGAGGTCTTCGTCGCGGGCGACGCCGGTGCGGTCACCTGGGTCGCCATGGCGATCTCGGGCGTTTTCATCCTGCGCGCAATTTCAGGCTTCGGGCAACGGGTGCTGATCGTCACTGTCGGCCTGCGCGTGACCACCAATCTGCAATCGCGGCTGCTGGCACATCTGCTGGGACTGGACGCGCGGTACTTTCAGGACAACGCGCCGGGCGCGCTGATTGAACGGGTGCGCGGCGACACGCTGGCGCTGCAAGGACTGGCCAGCGCCACGCTGATGACGCTCGGGCGTGACACGATCTCGGTCATATCGCTGCTGGCCGTCATGATCTGGTCGGACTGGCAATGGGCGCTTCTGGCGCTTGCGGGCGTGCCCTTGCTGATCTTCCCGCTGACCTTCCTGCAAAAGCTGATCCGAAAGACCACCCGCGCCGCCCGCGAAGCCGCCTCGCGCCTCTCGACGCAACTTGATGAGATCTTTCATGGCATCGTGTCCATCAAGGTCAACCGGCTGGAAGGCCACGAGGCCAACCGCTTTGATCGCGAAGTGAACGGCTTCCTTGCCGCGCAGTTGCGGGCGGAACGGGGCAAGGCCGCCAACCCGGCGCTGATCGACATTATCGCAGCCATCGGTTTCATGGCGGTGCTGATCTATGGCGGGCATCAGATCATGTCGGGCGACAAGACCGTGGGGCAGTTCATGTCCTTCTTTACCGCGCTGGCACTGGTCTTCGATCCGCTGCGGCGGCTGTCCGCTCTGGCCGGAAATGTGCAGGCCGCCATGGCCTCGCTCGACCGGCTTTACGAAGTGCTAGAGGCGCGCCCGACCATCCTGTCGCCCGCTACCCCAAAACCGCTGGCCGCCGGCGATGTGGTGTTCGACGCGGTCGATTTCGCCTATGGCGACACGCCGGTTCTGCAAGGGCTGAGCTTCACCGCCACCGAGGGCAAGACCACCGCGCTTGTCGGGCCTTCGGGCGCGGGGAAAAGCACTGTTTTCGCATTGCTGTCGCGCCTTGTGGACCCGGTATCGGGGCAGATTACCCTTGGCGGCACCACCACGACCGATGCCGATCTGGAACGCCTGCGCGATTCCATCGCGCTCGTGGGGCAGGCCGAGGCGCTGTTCGACGAAACCATTGCCCAGAACATTCGTCTTGGGCGGCTCGATGCCAGCGATGAGGACGTGCGCGCCGCTGCCGACGCCGCGTCTGTTCTGGACTTCGCCAAGACCCTGCCCCTCGGGCTGGACACGCCCGTCGGGCCGCGCGGGTCCGGTCTGTCCGGCGGACAGCGCCAGCGCGTGACCATCGCCCGCGCCATGCTGCGCGATGCGCCGATCCTGCTGCTCGATGAACCGACCTCGGCGCTGGATGCGCAATCCGAGAAACTGGTGGGTGAGGCGCTTTCACGCCTGTCCAAGGGGCGCACCACGCTGGTGATCGCACATCGCCTGTCCACCATCCGTGACGCCGACCTGATCGTCGTGATGGACAAGGGCCGGGTCGTGGAACAGGGCACTCATGAAGCACTGATGCAGGCGGGCGGGGCCTATGCGCGTCTGCACCAGTTGCAAAGCGCCGGGGTGACGACGTCGCTATAACCCGCACCCCGCCGATTCTTCCCCATCTACGTCTTTTCCAGAGAAACCCCAAAAAGTGATGATAAGCGGTTTGCGCCGATATCATCCGTTTTCTCGATTTCCACCAAAGGTTTAGCATTCCTGCGAGCAGACAGGCCGCTTTTCCGTGCGTTCACAATTTCCGCTCAGCGGTTGACAGTCTGAAAGCGCCCCAGAACACTGATTTTCAAAGGCCCGGATCGCTCGCCGGTGCCGATCCCGACCCATGTGCCGGAGACAGACATGATCTTTACCCGCAACACGCCCGGCAGGGGCGCGCTTGCCCGACTGATCCTTTGCCTCACCGCTTGCGCGGCCTGCGCCCTTGGGGCGACGGGCGCATCAGCACAGCATCAATCAGTCATCCAACTGGCCAGCTACTACCAGCAACTTGAACATCAACTGGTGTCGCAGGGGCGCTTGCGGCAGGAACGACGGATCGTCGGTATTGATGCAGAGACCCTGGCGCGCAACTTCATGGTGATTGCGATGCGGTCGGAATACTCCCTTCGCGGTGGCGGCACGGCTCAGGGTGGGGGTACATCGGCCCTTCGGCGGTGGGAACAGCCCATTCGCCTGGGCGTGCATTTCGGCCCGTCCGTGAGCGGCCCGCAGCAGCAGCGCGACCTGTCCACGGTGCAAAGCGTGGCGCAACGGCTGCAACGGGCCAGCGGGCACCCGATCCGCGTGGTTGGGTCCAACCCCAATTTTCACGTGTTGATCCTCAATGACGAGGAACGTGCCAATGCCCGTTCGGTCCTGCAACAGATCGCGCCGGGGCTCAGCCGCGCGGCCCAGGGGGCGATCCTGCGGATGCGGCCCAATACGTTCTGCATGGTCGTGGCCATCCCCGGTGCCAATCCCGCTGATGGCTATCAGCAGGCCATCGCCATCGTGCGCGCCGAACACCCGCCCCTGATGCGCCGGTCCTGTATTGAAGAGGAGCTGGCACAAGGTATGGGGCTTGCCAATGACAGCCCCGAGGCGTGGCCGTCTATCTTCAACGATGATGAGGAATTCGGCGTACTGACCCGCCATGACGAGCTGCTGCTTCGGATGCTCTACCATGACAGCCTGCGCTGCGGCATGTCTGCCGGAACGGTCGATGACTATGTCGAGGCTCTGGCGCGCACGGTGCTGTCCACAGGCTGATCCGGGTCCGGCTTCAAAACGCAAACCGGCCCCGGCGCTTTCGCGTCGGGACCGGTTCACCGCACCGCATCCATGGGTGATCCGCTTGGGGAGGGGTCGGATCATGAACAGGGGGACGGTCAGGGATGGGGCGGTCAGGGCAGGCCGATCCGGCCCGCCCGGGTCTTAGTTGTCGTCGGCGGCTGCCAGTTCCGCGAAGATGCGGGCGGCGGTTTCGTTCATGCCAAAGCTCTGGGTCGAGATCACTTCCGTGCCGCTGTTGCGCAGGTAGGATGCGATGGCGAAGTCGCCGTCTTCCTCGGCCTGACGCAGGCGGGCCTCATAGGCGACCGATCCGTCGACGTGGTTTGCAGCTCCATTCAGGATAAAGGCTGCTTCGGCCCGGTCATCGCTTTCCAATGCGTCGCGCAGCTGGATCAGTTCAGCCAGGGAATACTGGCCTGCTTCCACGCCGACGGAAGCGGCAAGGTTATCGTTCGCGAAGGCCGGTGCGGACAGGGCGGCAACGAGCGAAGCGGTGATTGCGAGGGTTTTCATGGGTCTTTCCTTTCGAGTGTCATATGTCTGTTTGCGGTGTTGTGGCGGCGGTGCGACCCGCCTTGTGAGGAAGCAGATAGGCCCGGTTTCAGCCGACCAAAACGGCGAAACCGGCAGAGAGTTCTGCGCATTTGCGCACACAACTTTTCGCGACGGAAAGTTTTTGCTCATCACGAGAGAGTGATCATCCCACCTCTTGTGACAGGAAAAATGGTTCCAATTGGAACCGACCGCATGCTGCCCCTCGCATTTCAACCCGATATGCGCTTTAATCCGCGACAACGCGAATGACCGGCCCCGCCAGACGGCCCGGCATGAGGATACGAGTAACGGGCACGCGCCCAGGGGGCAGTTCATGCCGAAGCACAGGTTTACGATCCTGTCGATGATGAAGGACGAGGGCCACTGCCTTCTGGAATGGGTGGCCTATCACCACCTGATCGGCTTCGATAACATCTGCGTCTACACCAACAACTGCCAGGACGGCACCGACGACATGCTGATCCGGTTGCAGGAGATGGGCTACTGCCAGCATTTCCGCAACGAGGTGCCAAAGGGCAAGAAACCGCAGCCGCATGCGCTGTGGCTTGCCGGAAAGAACCCGGAGATTTGCGGGTCCGACTGGGTTCTGACGATGGATGCCGATGAATTCGTCAACATCAAGCTTGGTGACGGCACCGTTCAGGAACTGGTCGATGCCATGCCCGATGGCACCGAAGGCATCATGATCACCTGGCGTTTCTATGGCTCCAACAACATCCTGGACTGGCGGCCCGGCCTGGTGACCGAAAGCTATACCCACGGCGCGCCGGACCGGTTCCGCAAGGGCTGGGGCGTCAAGTCGATGGTGCGGCCCTTCCCCGACATGAAATTCGGCATCCACCGTCCCTCGATCAAGCACAAGGCGTCGAAGGAAGGGCAGGTCGAAAAGCTGCTGGCGCTGAAATGGATGAATGGCGGCGGCAAGCCGATGACCGAAAGTTTCAAGAAAAGCGGCTGGCGGTCGACCGGGCCGACGCTGTCCTATGATTTCGTCGAGCTGAACCACTACGCGGTCAAAAGCTACGAGGCCTACCTGCTGCGCCGCCTGCGGGGCAACGTGAACAACAAGGAGGACAAGTATAACGCCTCCTATTTCTCGATCTTCGACCGCAACGAGCAGGAACCCAATGTCAGCGCCGCGCGCCACGCGCCCAAGGTCAAGGCGCTGATGGCGGAGATGTTGAAAGACTCCAAGCTCGCCACATTGCAGGACAAGGCGCTGGCCTATCACGCCGCCCGCGTCGACCAGCTGCGACACACCGGCGAATATGACGAATGGGTCGAAAGCCTGAGAGAGGCGGGCGCGGTCAGGATCGACCAGCTGGACGAGGTGCTGTTCACCCAGCATCTGCCCAAGGACACCCAGGAACTGGTGCGCAAGATGCAGGCCGATGGCGTGCCCAACAAGACCATCGCCAAGATGATCGCGCGGTCCACCGGCATCCGGAATGCCGAGAAGCGGCAGGATGCCACCGATGCGGAAGAGCTTGCCAAGATGACCGGGGTCGATCTCGAAACCGGTGAACGGCAGGACAAGCAACCCGAACCCGAACAGCCCCCCGCCGCCAACCTGGCCCCGGAAACCCGCGCCCGGCTGATCGCGCTGATCCAGAAGGCCCGCAAGACCGGCGATGTAATCGACGAGAGCGGGGCTGCTATATCCGAACCGGAACCTGTTGCTATGCCAGACGACAAACCCGCCGCCCCCGCCATCCGCCCCAAGCTGTCGCAACCTTTCCCCGGCAACGGGCGCAAGGTGGTGCTGTCCACGATGAAGAACGAAGGCCCCTATCTGCTGGAATGGATCGCCCATTACCGCAACCTGGGCTTCGATGATTTCGTTCTGTTTTCCAACGACTGCACCGACGGCACCAACCTGTTGCTCAACCGGCTCGATGCGATGGGGATCGTGCATCATTACGACAACCCGCTCGGCCCCCGCATGGACCCGCAGCGCCGGGCCTATTCCCGCGCCAACCAGATGGATGTGGTGCGCGATGCGTCCTGGGTGCTGATTGCCGATGCCGATGAGTTCCTCAATGTCCATGTGGGCGACGGCACCGTCGACGCGCTGCTCGACGCCTGCCCAGACAGTACCGAGGCAATCTCGATCAACTGGCGGCTCTTCGGCTCTGGCGGCCAGCGGCACATGATGCCCGAACCGGTGACACGGCGGTTCACCCGCGCCTGTCGCGTCGAGGACCCCGAAAGCGGGCTGGTCTGGGGGTTCAAGACGCTCTTCCGCCCGGCCAGTTTCGACTATTTCGGGGTGCACCGGCCTAGGTTTGAAAAGAAGGTCGAAATCCACCCCGACCAGGTCAACTGGGTCAACGCCCGTGGCGAGCCCATGGGCGAGAAATACCTGCGTGGCGGCTGGCGGTCCAACAAGAACATCGTGGCCTATGATTTCGCGCAGATGAACCACTACGCGATCAAGAGCCGCGAGGAGTTCCTGCTCAAACGCCTGCGCGGCACCGCCAATTCCAAGGACAAAAGCCGGATCGACCTGGGCTACTGGGACAAGTTCGATCTCAATTCCTGTGAAGATGCGTCGATCCGGTCGGGCGATCTGCAGGGCCGGATGGACGAGATGTTGCAGGATGGCGATCTGGCCGCATTGCACCGCGCCACGCTGGACAGCGCGCTTCGCACCATCGAAATGCAGCTGGAAGACCCGGAACTGCGCGAATTTGTCGAAGGCGACAGCCTGGCAGAGGTGGCCGCTCAGTAAGGGTGCTCGCGCCCGTCCCATGTCAGGAAACAGCCGGTCGAGGCCAGAGACAAGCCGTCAAAGCGCGCCAACAGCCCCGCTGCAGACTCTGCCACCGTGATGTCAGCCGCGGTGCCGCCCATGTCCGTCTGCACCCAACCGGGATGATAGATGCCCACTGCAATCCCCTCGGGCAGCAGTTCCGCCGCAAGGTTGCGCCCAAGGTTCAGCGCCGCCGCCTTGGACGCCCGGTAGATGAACGACCCGCCCGGCGCGCGTGTATCGCTGCCCATCTGTGACCCGATGATGGCGATCTTCGCGCCCGACGCGGCGCGCAGTTGTGGCAACAACGCCTGCACCGTCAGGAACACGCCGGTCACGTTGACGGCAAAGGTCTCGGCCCAAAGCGCCGGCGGAAATCCGTCATCAATCTGGTGCAGCTTGTCCAGATACACGCCCGCGTTGCACACCAGCAGTTCGACCGGGGCAGGATGCGCGTCTGCCAATGCGGCGACCGAACCCGGATCGGTCACATCCAGTGCGTGCCACGCCCCGACGCCATGGGTCTGACCATCGCGGCAGGTGCCCATAACCTCATCGCCGCGCGCCGACAGCGCCCTGACCAGTTCCAATCCGATGCCACGGGACGCCCCGGTCACGACTGCGCGCATGTCAGGTGCTCCGGCTCTTGGGGATGATCGGCAACGGCGCGACGGGAATGCCATCCTCGATCAGTGCCTTGGCCTCTTCCGGCTTGGCCTCGCCGTGGATCAGCCGGTCGGGGGCCTCACCCAGATGGATCTTGCGCGCCTCGCTGGCAAAGTTGCCGCCCACATAGGTGGAGTTCTCTTCCACATGTTTGCGCAACGCCTTGAGAGCCTCTTCCATCGGGTTGTCCGGCTGAGACAGCTTGACCGGTGCTGTGCCTTCGTGCTGCGAGGCGGATTTCGCAACGCCCGGCGCCATCATGGCCTTTTGCACAGCGCCGCCGCCACAGACGGAACAAGACAGCATCCCCCGCCCTTCGAGCGCCTCGAAGGCTTCGGCGGATTTGAACCAGCTGTCAAAGCTGTGGCCATCGGCGCATTTGAGCGTGTAACGGATCATGATCTCGAAACAGTAATCTTCGCGGGTGCAGAATCAAGCCCTGCAACGTCACAGAGGTGTCACAAGTACTTTCCCGGAGTGAAATTGCGAATGATTTTCTTCAGTTCCGGTTCATCGACGCGGGCCGCGGCCTTGCGTTGGGAAAACCATTTCAGCTTGCGGATGCCTTCCTCGGGAAATTCTCGCTCCAGCTTGCGCACTTCCAGCGGAAACACGGCAACGATGCAAGGGGTCCGGCCATCATCCGGCAGCGACTTGGTGTAGGAATAGAAGCCCGCGCAGGTTTCGCTGATCACCCCGCGCAACCCGCCTTCCTCCCACGCTTCCTGTGCGGCGGCCTCGGCCGGGGTCTTGCCATCCATCGGCCAGCCCTTGGGAATGATCCAGCGCCCGGTATCGCGGCTGGTCATCAGCAGGATTTCAACCTCGGACTTCCTGCGCCGGAACGGCAGCGCGGCGAACTGCATTCGCGGCTCGCGCTTTCCCGCGCCGTCCAGTCGCATGGGCGCTTGATATGTTCGAAAGCTTCCCATCTGCGCTTGGGTGCCTCTTGTCGTGACGATGCTGCTCAACCATCAATCTAAGCGGAAATTCCGGGATCGCAAACAGAAGGGCTTGAATTGCGGCCATTGGGCGCGAAGTCTTTTCGGACAATGGCCGGAAAATCACGCATAACCGATACCGATCCCCCGCAAGGCCCGTCCGACGGGGAAACCCGGCCGCTGTTCTTCGGCTCCGAGATATACCGGCATTCCTCTTACGGTGCGCATCATCCCCTGCGGGTGCCGCGTGTATCGACCGTCATGGACCTGTCGCGCGCCTTGGGCTGGCTGCCACCCGGCCAATACCGAAACAGCCCTCGTGCCAAGCCCGCCGCGCTGACGATCTGGCATACACCCGACTATCTCTCTGCCCTGCAAGAGGCCGAGGCCCGGCAAGAGGTCAGCCCGGAGACCCGCGACCGACACGGGATCGGCACGGTGTCGAACCCGGTCTATGGCGAAATGTTCCGCCGCCCCGCCACCGCCGCAGGGGCATCCCTGCTGGCAGGCGAGCTGCTGGCTGGAGGTGGTGTCATCTACCATCCCGGCGGCGGCACCCACCACGCCCTGCCCGACCGGGCAAACGGGTTCTGCTACCTCAACGACCCGGTTCTTGCGATGCTGTCCCTGCGACGCGCAGGTGCGCAGCGCATCGCCTATGTCGATATCGACGCCCATCACTGCGACGGGGTCGAACATGGCTTTGCCGGCGATCCCGACACGCTGCTGATCTCGGTGCACGAGGACCGCCGCTGGCCGTTCACCGGCGCACTTTCTGACGACGGCGGTGGCAACTGCTTCAACCTGCCAGTGCCGCGCGGGTTGAATGACAGCGACATGGCCCTGATCCGCGACAGCCTGATCCTGCCCGCGCTGCACGCCTTCCGCCCTGACGCCATCGTCCTGCAATGCGGCGCGGACGCGGTCGAGGAAGACCCGCTGTCGCGCCTGACTCTGTCCAATAACGCCCATTGGGCCGTGGTCAGTGCAATCATGGACCTGAACGCCCCGCGCCTGCTGGTTCTGGGCGGGGGTGGCTACAACCCGTGGTCCGTCGGCAGGCTCTGGACCGGGGTCTGGGCTACCCTGAACGGTCTTGAGATCCCCGACCGCCTGCCGCCAGAGGCTGAGGCGGTTCTGCGCGCGTTGAGATGGGACAAGGCCCGGCGCGGGAAGAACCCGCCGGACCACTGGTTTACCACCCTGCGCGATGCGCCTCGTGACGGGCCGATCCAGAGCCAGCTTCGCCACGATCTGGGGCGACTGACCGCGCGGCTCAGTCGATGGTAAACTCGACAATCACGTTTTCCCGATCCGGGTATGCGGACCCTTTGCTGATATAAACCTCCAGCCAACTGGACTGCAGCAGGAAGGACGTGTCGATCTGGTCGGGGCCGGTTTCTGGTGTGTCAAAGGTGGTATCCGTTCCACCGATAATGCGCACATGCGCGGCCTGACCGGGCCGCACGCGAAGGAAGAAACACTCGGTCAGCGCGTGAAAGGAGGTTGCGTGCACCTGCGCGGAATTCGTTCCGGGGGCGAATTCAATCACCCTGCATTCGGCATGGGCGGCGGCGGTGGCCAGGGTCAAGGCGGTCAGGGCAGCGGCAAGAAGGCGGGTCATGGTCAGGGGCTCCGTGGGTCAGTCATTATGTCTGACCCGAGCCTAGGCAAACCGGAAAGCTGAAGGCATGGGGGCAATCCCCCATCCTTGCCACGCGGAAAGAACGCCCCCAAGGATCATCGCCTTGGGGCACGTTGTTCAATGCTATTCAGGTGCTCTGCCGCCTGTCTCACCCAACGGTTGCAGGAAGTCGAAATCGCATCCCGCATCGGCCTGAAGCACGGTTTCCGCATAGAGCCGGTCATAGCCGCGCCGTTTCTCGGGCGGGACGTTGACCGGCTGCCAGTCTGCGCGGCGGCGGGCAAGCTCGTCCTCGTCCACCAGCAACTCGATGGATTTGTTCGCCACCGACAGGCGGATCCGGTCACCGTCGCGCACAAGGGCCAGCGGCCCGCCCACGGACGCCTCGGGCGCCACATGCAGCACGATGGTGCCAAAAGCCGTACCCGACATGCGCGCATCCGAGATGCGGACCATGTCCTTCACGCCCCTGGAGCTCAGCTTCTTCGGGATCGGCAGGTAGCCCGCCTCGGGCATGCCGGAGGCGCTTTTGGGGCCTGCATTCTGCAACACCATGAAGTCATCCTCGGTGATGTCGAGATCAGGGTCATCCACGCGGTTCGCCAGATCCTCCAGCGAGGTGAAGACGACCGCGCGGCCTTCCTTCTCGAAAAGCGTCGGATCGGCGGCGGAGCGTTTCAGGATCGCGCCCCTCGGCGCGAGATTGCCAAAGAGCGCGACCAGCCCGCCCTGGGGTTCCAGCGGCTCCTCGGCCCTGGCGATGATGCGGTGATCGACATAGCCGGGGTCCTCCTCGAGCCGGTCGCCAAGCGTCGTGCCGGCAACGGTCAGCGTGTCGAGATGCAAAAGCGGTTTCAACTCGCGCAGCACGGCGCCAGCGCCACCGGCGAAGAAGAAATCCTCCATGTAATGCTGACCCACCGGCTTGAGGTTCACAAGCACCGGCGTGGTGTCCGACAGCTCGTTCAGGCGGTTGAGCGAGATCTTGATGCCAAGCCGCCCGGCCACAGCCGTGAGGTGGACGATGGCATTGGTGGACCCGCCCACGGCCAGCAACATCCGAAGCGCGTTTTCGACGGATTTCTCGGTGATCACCTCGCTCGGGCGGATCGGGTTGTCGATCATCCGCGCCGCCGCGAGGCCAGAGGCCTCGGCCGCACGCAGGCGATCGGCATGAACCGCCGGGATCGCGGCGGTGCCGGGCAGCGACATGCCGAGCGTTTCTGCGATGCAGGCCATGGTCGAGGCCGTGCCCATCACCGCGCAGGTGCCCGAGGTCGTGGCCAGCCGCCCCTCGATATCGTCAATTTGCGCCTTGGAGACTTCGCCCGCGCGGAACTTGCCCCAGAAGCGGCGGCAATCAGTGCAGGCACCAAGCCGTTCTTCCTGGTAGCGCGAGGTCATCATCGGCCCGGCGACCAGCTGCACGGCGGGCAGATCGGCAGAGGCCGCGCCCATCAGCTGCGCGGGCACGGTCTTGTCGCAGCCGCCAAGCAGAACCACCGCATCCATCGGTTGGGCGCGGATCATCTCTTCGGTGTCCATGGACATGAGGTTGCGGAACTTGAGGCTGGTGGGGTTGAGGTAGACCTCGCCCAGGGAGATCGTCGGAAACTCGATGGGCAACCCGCCGCCCAGAAGAACGCCCCGCTTCACCGCCTCCACCAGTTCGGGGAAATGGCGGTGACAGTTGTTGAAGCCTGAAAAGCTGTTGGCGATGCCGACGATGGGTTTCTTCAGCACCTCCTTCGAATAGCCCATGGAGGCGGCGAAGGAGTTGCGCAGGTAGACCGAGAAATCCCGGTCCCCGTAGTTTGTCAGCCCGCGGGCGAAGCCCTGGTCCTTCTTGTCGCTCATGCGCCCAACTCCGGCAGCTTGGTCTTGATGTATTTGGGGTTCAGATAGTCATGGACGCCGAGCGATCCGCCCTCGCGCCCCATGCCGCTTTCCTTGATGCCGCCGAACGGGGCCTCTGCCGTGGCCAGCAGCATTTCGTTCACCCCGACCATGCCAAGCTCCAGATCCTCGGAGGCGCGCGTGGCCAGGCCGAGATCGTTGGTGAACACATAGCCCGCGAGCCCGAAGGGCAGCGCATTGGCGCGCTCCATCACCTCGTCGTAATCGGTGAAAGTGGTGATCGGAGCAATGGGGCCGAAGGGTTCCTCGGTCATCACCATCGCGCTGTCCGGCACCCGGCCCAGAACCGTGGGCTCGAAGAAATAGCCCTGGTTGCGGCCATCGGGCACGCGCCCCCCGGCCAGCAGATCGGCGCCTTTCGACACGGCATCCTCGGTCACCCTGCGGATGGTCTCCACCCCGCGGCGGTTGGCCATCGGGCCGACCTGAACACCCTCTTCCAGCCCGGTGCCGATCTTCAGCCCCTTGGCAATGTCAGCGAAGCGGCCCGCGAAGTCCTCATAGCGGGATTCGTGGACATAGAAGCGGGTCGGCGAGATGCAGACCTGCCCGCAGTTGCGGAACTTGGTGGGCGCGCAGACCTCGGCGGCCTTTACGGGATCGAAATCCTTGAAGACCACCACGGGACCATGCCCGCCCAGTTCCATCGAGACCTTCTTCACCCCTTCAGCGGCCAGCGCGAGGATCTGCTTGCCCACGGGCACGGACCCGGTGACCGAGACCTTCTTGACGATGGGGGACCGGATCAACTGCTCCGCAATTGCGCCGGAGTTTCCAGTGACGAAGTTGACCACGCCAGCCGGAATCCCCGCGTCGTGACAGGCCTGCACCAGCGCCGCGCAGGAGGCGGGTGTTTCACCTGCGGGCTTGATGATGATGGAACAGCCCGCCCCAAGCGCCGCCGCGATTTTTCGCGCGGGCAGAAGCGCGGGGAAGTTCCACGCGGAAAAGGCCGCAACCACGCCCACGGGCTGGTAGATCACCGACATGCGGCTGTCGGGCGTGCGTGCCTCGATGATCTGGCCGTAGAGACGCTTGGTTTCCTCGGAATACCACTCGAATTGATCCGCCGCCGCGCCGGTTTCGCCAAGCGCCTCGGCCTTGGGCTTGCCGGTTTCCAGCGACATGAGCGTGGCGATCTGATCCGCCCGTTCGCGGATCAGGTCCGCCGCGCGGCGGATCTTGGCGGCGCGGTCCCAGGTTCCGGTGCGTTTCCAGACGGCGAAGCCCTCCTTCGCGGCCTTCAGGGCGGCATCCACGTCGGCCTCGGTCGCCATGGCGATGGTGCCAAGCGCGTCCTCGGTCGCGGGATCTGTAACCGGTTTGGTCTGGCCATCCGATGCGGGGCGCCATTCCCCTTTGATATAGAGGTCGAGATCTTGATACATATTGTCCCTCAAATCTTCGAGTTCAGGTAAGCCGCCTGGACGTCATCCACCCAGTTGCCGACATTCCACGAGCCATAGGCCCCCATTGACGCGATCGGATCGCGCCCCGCGTAGACCGGGATATGGACCAGTGACAGCCCGTCATGGGAGAAGGCATTGTCCAGCGCGGCGTTGAGGCTGGCCTTGGTCGTGCCCGCATAAATCGCCCGCACGCCCGACACGGCGCCCGCCATCGCGGCGTAATCCACGGCAACGGAGTCGTTGGTTTTGAACTCTCGCCCGTACTGGTCGTACTGAAGCCCGGTGATCGCCGCCATGCGCCGGTTGTCGAAAAGCGCGATCATGCCCCGAACGCCATGTTCCACCGCGTCGATCAGGATCTGCGGGTTCATCATGAACGACCCGTCGCCGGTGAAGGCGATGCCGTAGGGCGCATCGGTTTCCCCCGCCAGCCCAAGCAGCGCGGACCCGGAAAAGCCCATGAAGCTCGCCCCGGTTTCGGTGTAGGTCTGGCCCGGCATGTCATCCTCGACGATCTGGAACCCGTTGGCCTGCACGTCGCCCGCGTCGAAGAACTTGATCGCACCAACGCGGTTGGCGAAGGAGGACACGGTGTGGATGGCGGCGGGCTGTGTCAGGACGGGCACCTTCCAGACCGCGTCCATGATCGGCGCGGCCCCGGTCCGTTCCGCCTTGAAGCGGGTCCATTCGTCCTTCCTGGCCTCGCAGGCGCGTAACCAGTCGGTGCGCAGCTCGGCCCCCGTGCCATCACCCAGATGCTTTAGCAGCTTGCCGATCACGGCGCTGATGTCACCCGGCAGGCCCACGGTGTTGGCGTAGTGATCGAGGTCGTCAAAATCGCCGTTGATGTTGATGACGGCCTTGGCATTGGGATAGCCCGCGCCTGAACAATCGGCCTGGCACACCCCCCGGCTGCCGATGATGACCACCGCCTCGGCCTGTTCCATCGCGTGGTTGCCGCTGATCGAGCCCTTGGACCCGCCCACATGCATATTCTGCACATGGGCATCCATCATCACGCCGGTCGATCCGGGCGACAGCACCACCGGCGCGCCGATCCGCGTGGCGAACTCGCGCAGCGCCTCATGATGTTTGCGGGTGCCGCCCCCGGCCTTGATCGTGACCTTTTCGACCGTGCGTAGAATACCTGCGGCTTCAGCAAAGGCATCCGGGGTCGCGGGCACCAGCGCGGGCTGCGCGCTGCGCCCCGGAAGGGTGCCGGTGTTGACCTTCACGCGCTCGGGCTGGGTGTTGATCGGCAAGAGGATGTAGAACGGCCCCGCCTTGTAGGGGTGATGCACGCAGGCCGTGCCCCGCCGCAGGCATTCGCGCAACGCGCCGGGCGTGTGCAGCGTGTAGGATTGCCCCATCAGCGCGCCCATCTTGCCGAAAATCCCCTGTTCGGGCTTCGGCACCTGCTGCATGTTGTAGCCTTCGCCGCGCGTCGTCTCGTCCCCGTAGATGTGGTAGACGCCAACCCCGTTCGACGCGGCGGCGAGCGAGCCCGCCATCGCCTGCAAGCCCCCCGGCCCGATGGAGGTAACGACTGCGGGCGTGTTGCCCGTCACCCAGGCATGGGCGGTTGCGGCATGGGCCATCTCCACCTCGTTGCGGCAGTTGACGACATTCACGACGCCTTCCTCGTGATAGATGCGCAGCACCTCGCCCAGATCGGTCGAGCCATGGCCGAAGATCGCGTAATACTGGGTCACCCCCTGCTTCAGAAGGCCGACGATCAACGCCTCCGACAGCGTCAGTTCGACGATCCCCCCGCCAAAGGTCATGTCCACGTCGGCCTTTGCCAACCGGACGGCGCGGGCGCGGATTTCGCGGGCGACGGGATCGTTCTTTTCGGTTTCGTCAAGCATCGGCTTTGACCTCGTTCTTGGGTTGTTTCTTGGCCTTGAATTCGCTCACGGCCTGAAGACCGATCACCAGTAAGGCGAGAGAGAAGAAAATCAGCACCGTGGGCGAGCTGTAGAAGATCTCGGGATCGCCCATGGACAGCATCATCGCGGTGCGGAACTCGTTTTCCAGCGTCGGCCCCAGCACCATGCCAAGGATGATCGGCGTGATCGGCACCCGGAACGAGACCAGCACATAGGCCGCAACCCCGATCGCCCCCATGGCGTAGATGTCGAAGACGCTGTTGCGGATCGAAAAGGCCCCGATGGCGCAGAGCACCAGAACGGCAACCGCCAACAGTTCGCGGGGGATCTTCAGCACATGCACGAACAGGCGGATGCCCATCAGTTGCAGACCAAGCACCCACAGATAGGCCAGCACCACGGCGACATACATGCCATAGACCTCGCCCGCATGGTTCATGAACAGCGCCGGACCGGGGGTGATACCGTGGATCATCAGGCCCGCCAGCACGATGGCCGTGGCCGGATCGCCGGGAATACCAAGCGACAGAAGCGGGATCAGTGTGCCACCCGTGACCGCGTTGTTGGCGGTCTCGGGCGCGACCACACCCTCGATATTGCCCTTGCCGAAACTCTCGGGCTTCTTGGAGAACCGCTTGGCGTGATCATAGGCCAGGAAAGAGGCGATGGCGCCGCCGGTTCCGGGAATGGCGCCGATGCCGGTGCCCATCACCGAACATTTGATCATCAGCCACAGGTTGCGGCCAAGCAGGCCAATCGAGGGCAGTTCCGCCTTCACGCGGCTGATCCTCTGGGATTTCTCCGGCATGGAGGTCTTGACCGCGAAGGCCTCGATGATGAAGGGCACCGCAAAGAGACCGATCATGGCCACCAGCAGGTTCACACCCTGCATCATGTTCACGCTGCCGAAGGTCATGCGCTGCACACCGTCAATCGTGTCGATGCCGATGGTCATGATCATCAGGCCGAGCGCCCCGCTGATCAGCCCCTTGATGAGTGATCCACCGCACAGGCCACAGATCGTGGACAGGCCGAAGAGGACGAGCGCGAAGATCTCCGCCGGGCCGAAGGAAATGGCGACGCGCGACACAAGGTCGACCGAGACGATCATCACGATCAGGCTGAAGACACCGCCGAAGACCGAGACGATCACAGCCGTCCCAAGCGCGATGGAGGCATTGCCCTGCTTGGTCATCGGATGGCCGTCCAGCACCGTGGCGGCGGCCGAGGGCGTACCCGGTATGCCCAGAAGGATGGCCGAGACCGAGCCGCCGGTCATGCCGCCGATATAGGTGCCCAACAGCAGGCCGATGGCGGGCACCGGGTCCATGCTGAAGGTGATCGGCAAGGCCAGCGCCAAGGCGACCGTGAAGGTCAGTCCGGGGATCGAGCCGAAGATCAGCCCGATCAATGCCCCAAGACCGATCGAGGCAATGGCCATGGGCGTCATGGCAGACGCAAGAGCTTGAAGGAAGATTTCCATGGCGGTTATCCGATATTGAACCAGCTGCCATTGGCCAGGTAGATCCCGAGAAGCTTCTCGAAGAACAGCCAGCAGCCGAGTGTCATGCCAAGGGTCATGCCAAGGATCGTTTTCCACGATCTCAGGCGCAGATGGATGACCAGCACGAACAGGATGAGAATGGGGGTGGCGATCAGGAAGCCGAGTTTCTGCAAGAGAAACCCGTAGGCAGAGATTTCGACAGCCACGAGGATCATGGATCCCCAACGTTCGGAGGACGCCTCTTCTATGGCATCCACATCGCCCGTGCCTGCCTTGCCTGCCGGGGTTCGACCCAGCAGATAGGTTCGGATCAGCAGCAGGATGCAAAGCCCCCCGAGAATGATCCCGAGCACCATGGGAAAGGCTCTTGGTCCGATGTCGCCATGCCCCCAGCCCGTCGGGATCGTATCAATGACCAGCCAGGTCCAGACCGCCGAAAGCGCCAGCAGGCTCAGGCTCAGGGCCACGTCTTTTGCACTGTTGGTCATTGATACGTCTCCTGCTGTTCCGGCTTATTGGGCCATGCCGAGTTCGGTCAGCAACGCGCCATAGAAGGCATCGTCCTCGGCGATCAGCGCACCGAATTCTGCGGCGGGCAGGAAGGCCGGTGTAAAGCCGATATTGCCCGATGCTTCCTGGAAGGTGTCGCTCATGACGGCGGCTTCCGCCGCGGCCTGAAGGGCGGCAACAACGTCATCGGGGGTGCCCGCCGGGGCGGCCAGACCGCGCCACATCGAGATATTCACGTCATATCCCTGCTCCATCGCCGTCGCCACATCGGGCAGCACGTTGACCCGGGTATCGCCGGTCACGGCCAGCACGTTCAGCTCTCCCGCCTCGACATAGGAGGCAAACTGGCCGGGCCACTGGATGGCGGCGTCGATGCGTTCCGCCAGCAGTTCCACCGGGGCACGCCCGTCGCCATAGGCGATATAGGCCACCTGCTCGCCGATCCCGAGCGCATCGAAGAGCGCCGCCGAGGTCAGGTGGGTGAACGACCCGCGCCCGGAAATGCCGACGCGCAGCACATCACCAGAGGCCTGAACGGCTTCGACCATGTCAGAGAGATCTTCCCAACCGGTCGACGCATTCACCGCCAGCGCCGGGATCTCGGTCGAAACCCGCGCAATCGGTGTGAAGGCCTCGTAGTTGAAGTCGATCCGGCCCATGTGATTGCCGGTGTTGATGGAATTGGAGTTCCAGACGATGTTGTAGCCATCCGCGGGCGTGTTCACCACGTAGGAATAACCGACCGCGCCACCGCCGCCGGTCCGGCTTACGGGCACGATTGGCTGGCTCATTTCCTGCGACATCAGGTCGGTCAGAAGCTGCGCGATGGAGTTCGCGGTGCCACCGAACAGGATGGTCATCTCGATCGGCCGGTCGGGGAACTCCGCCTGAGCGGTCCCGGCGAAGCTCATCGCTGCGGCGGCCAGCAGGCCGGTTGTGGCTCTGCGCAATGTCTTGATCTTTGTCATTGTCTTTCCTCCCAGTTGGTTGATGGTCTGCGCCCCTCCTCCGGAGACGCGGTCTTTCGCGTGTCAAAGGCCTCTTCTGTGGGCCTCGGCACGATCCTGCCGCGCGGATTGCGCGATCTGTTCCCGCCCGGGCACATGGTTGCGCAGGGCGTCGAGGATCTTTTCGGGCGTTGCGGGCAGGGATTTGATGCGCACGCCGATGGCATCGTAGATCGCGTTCATGATCGCGGGCGCGGTCGGCACCAGGGCCGGCTCGCCGATGCCCTTGGCCTGAAGCGGGCTCAGCGGATCGGGGTCCTCGACGATGACGCAGTTGATCTGCGGAATATCCAGCGAGGTGGGCAGGATATACTTGGCGAACCCGTGGGTCGTCGTGTAGCCCTTCTCGGTCTGATAATCCTCCATCAGCGCCTGGCCGAGGCCCTGCACAACGCCGCCCTCGATCTGGCCCTCGACGCCGCGCGGGTTGATCGCCCGGCCCACGTCATGCGCGGCCCAGATGCCCAGAACCTGCACCTCTCCGGTCCATGTATCGACCTCGACCTCGGCGATCTGGGTGCCGAAAACATAGGCCTGCCACGGGCTGCCGGAGCCATCGACCGGATCGAGCCCGGTGCCATGCGCGGTGAAGGATGCGGACCCCACGGGCACGACGCCGCGCCCCTTGCAGGTCTTCACGGCCTCATCCATCGACATGCGCAGGTTCGTGTCCTGCGCCCAAAGCTCTCCGTTGAAGGCGCGCAGGCTGTCCACCGGCACATCCCAGTGATCGGCGATCTCGGCAAAGAGCTTGGCGCGCGCGTCGCGCGAGGCCAAAGCCACGGAATTGCCGATCATGTAGGTCTGGCGCGTGGCGCCCGCATGGGCGGCCTCGGGCGAGCGCGAAGTATCGTTGTCGCCGATGGTCACGTCCTCGGGCCGCACGCCCAGTTCCTCCGCCGCGACCTGCGCCAGCACCGTCAGGATGCCCTCGCCGATCTCGGTCACGCCGGTGACGATCTTGGCGGTGCCGCCGTCATCCAGTTCCGCCCAGGCCCCGGCCCGGTCGATGGTGGCGGTCCGGGCGATGCCGTACCAGCTTGACGCCATTCCGCGTCCGCGCATCTTGCGGTTCATGATGCAACCCTTTCGTCTTTCGTTTGGGTGTCCGTCGGTTCTCCGATCCGGGCGCCAAGCGTGCAGGGCTTGCGCGTATCCGGCCCGCCGAGGTCATTGCGACGCGGGCCGCGCACCTTGGGTGCGCCCGCTTCCCAACGCGAGGCTTCCTCCGCCGCGTCCAGAACCCTGTCGAGCGAGGCGGTGGTCAGTTCCTGCTGCGTATGCGTGCGCGAGCCGATCCGCATCATGTTGATGCGGCGCAGTTCGAACGGGTCCATGTCCAGCGCTTCGGCGGCCATGTCCATCATGCTCTCGGTTGCGAATTGCGCCTGCATGCCGCCGAAGGTGCGGAACGCGCCCGAGGGGGTGTTGTTGGTGTAGACCACCTTGGTATCGACCTTGAGGTTATGCACCTCGTAGGGCCCGCAGGACAGGATCGCCGCCTTGCGCATCACGCCTTCACTCGACATCCCGTAGGCGCCGCCATCGCTGAGCATGTCGAACTCGATCGCGGTGATCTCGCCGGACCACTTGAGGCCCATCTTGTACCTGACCCGAGACGGGTGCCGCTTGGCGCTCGCCACAAGGCTTTCTTCTCGGGTGAAGTTCAGTTGCACCGGGCGATGCGTCTTCATCGCGGCAAGCGCCAGCATGCCCTGGTAGATCATGTCCTCCTTGCCGCCGAAGCCGCCGCCCACGGGGCTCATGATGAAGCGCACCTTATTGATCGGCAGGGCAAGGATTTCGGCCAGCATGTGGCGGTGATGGGTGATATTCTGCGAGGGCGAGAGCACCGTCACCACGTCATCGTGATCCACATAGGCGATGCCCGCTTCCGGCTCCAGATAGGCATGTTCGACCTGTTGGGTGCGGAACTCGTCCTCCAGGATCAGGTCGGCCTCGGCAAAGCCCTTGGCGATGTCGCCCTTGCGGATCGGGATATGCTTGATGACATTGTCCTGCGCGTAATCGTGGATGACCGGCGCACCGTCGACAAGGGCATCCTCGGGCGCGTAGACGCCCGGCAGTTCCTCGTATTCCACCTTGATCTTGGCCAGCGCACGGCGCGCGGTGATCAGGTCTTCGGCAGCCACGGCAGCCACCGCCTCACCGAAATGGCGCACCTTGCCGCGTGCCATCACCGGCTGGTCATGAACGAAGACGCCGAACCCGTCCGTGCCGGGCACATCGGCAGAGGTGATCACGCAGGCCACGCCCTCCATCGCCTCGGCTTCGCTGGTGTCGATGGAGACGATCCGCGCATGAGGCATCGGCGCGCGCAGCACCTGCATTTGCAGCATGTCGACCATCTTCATGTCGGCGGCATATTTCAGACGCCCCGACACTTTCGACGGCGCATCCAGACGGCGCACATTGGCCCCGATGAAGGACTCGCCCGTCGCATCCTCGTCCAGCGCGGTTTCCGGCAATCGGCCCGCAATCACGTCGCGGGCGATCTCGACCGCCTCGAAGATCTTGGTGTAGCCGGTGCAGCGGCAGATATTGCCGCCAAGGCGTTCCTTGATCTCCTCGATCCCCGCATCGGGGTTTTCGCGCAAGGCCGAGGTGGCGGCCATCACCATGCCGGGGATGCAATAGCCGCACTGGCTGGCCCCGGTCTTGTGAAAGGCCTGCTGCACCGGGGTGAGAGAGCCGGGCCGCGCCAGCCCTTCGATGGTTTCGATCTTCGCGCCATCGGCCTTGGCGGCAGGCATCAGGCAGGATTTCACCAGCTTGCCGTCGACGAAGACGGAACAGGTGCCGCATTCGCCCGCGCCGCAGCCTTCCTTGGTGCCGGTGAGGTTCAGATCCTCGCGCAGGAAATCCAGCAGGCGTTTATGCGGCTCGGACTGTTTCACGACCTTGCGGCCGTTCACATCCATGGTCAGGTCGATCTTAGGCATTCTCGGTCTCCCCGAAATTCTTGAACTTGGCGCCGATTTCCGGCTGGTTGGCGAGCGCCTCTTCCAGCCCGGCGCGCACGAAATTCACCACCACGTCGCGGCGGTATTCCTTGCGGCTGCGTGACCCGACGGAGTCGGCGGCGCTTTCCGCCACCCGCTGGATCAGCTCTTGCGTGATGCGCTCGCCTTTCAGGCGCCGTTCGGCGTCGCGCAGGCGGATGGGCCGTGGTCCGACCCCGCCGAGCGCCAGCCGGACATCCTCGAACACGGTGCCGGTGCTGTCGGCGCGCACCAGAGCGGCGCAACAGGCGACCGAGATCACCAGCGACCGGCGCTGCCCCACCTTCTGGAACGAGCCGCCATAGCCATAGGCGCTGTCCACGGTGACGGCGGTGGCAATCTCGCCGGGTTGAATGAGGGTCCGGCCCGGGCCTTCGATGAAATCCGCGACGGGAACGGACCGCCGCCGGACGGCGCCATCCTCCAGCCGCGTCAGTTCGATCTCGCCATTCAGGGCCACGACCGGGGGGGTGCCGTCGGCAACCGGTGATGCATTCACCAGATTGCCGACGACGGTTGCCTGTTCACGGATCTGGTCGTCGGCAAACCAGATCGCGCAATAGGGCATACAGGGAAGGTTGGTCATCAGGGTGCGGTCGGTCAGGAAATCCTGATAGACGGTTGCGGCCCCCAGACGAATGCGCCCCTTGTCACAGGAATACCCCTTCAGTTCAGGGATCTTCGTGACGTCGATCAGCGCGGGGATCTCGACATCCCCTGCCCGGCCCTCGCGGGCCCAGGGCAGGATGTCGGTGGCACCGGAGACGAGCCGGCTGCCATCCGGTGCCTCAGCCCAGAGGCGCAGGGCCTCTTCAAGGGTTTTCGGAACGTGGTAGCTCTCACAGATCAGCATTGGCTCGTCTCCCTCGTGCAACCTTATTCCGCCGCGACCTTGCCGGCTTCGGCGTGCTTGTTCTTGACCACCACCTTGATGGCGTCCTCGACCCGGTCCTTGGCGTAGCGCAGGGCCTCTTCGAGATCGGTCATTTCAAAGGTGTGGGTGTGGATCAGCGTGGCGTCGAAGCGCTTCTGCCGCATGAAGGCCTCGGCCCGGTGCGTGGCGGTCTTGCCCTCGCCACGGATGCCGTAGAGGTAGATGTTGTTGCGCACCAGATAGGCGACATCGACCTCGGGGCTGTTATGCGGGAAGGCCGCGAGACAGATCTTGCCGCCCCGGTTCACCATCTGCGCGGCCTCGTTCAGGCCATTGGGCGCACCGGCGCATTCCACAACGTAATCGACGCCCTTGCCGCCGGTCAGTTCGCGGACCTTTTCGACCACATCCTCGTTGCGAACGTTGATCACGTGATCGGCGCCAAGCTGCTTGCCAATCTCCAGACGGTTGTCGCGGGTGCCGGTCAGGATCACCGGCTGCGCGCCAAGGGCCTTGGCCACGGCCGCGCCCATCAGACCGATCGGGCCGGGGCCGGTCACGACCACGCTTTCACCCGCAACAAGGCCGCCCAGTTCGGTCAGGCCGTACATCGCCGTGCCAGCCGTCACGACCAGCGTCGCTTCTTCGTCGGACATGGAGTCATCGACATGGACAAGCGTATTGATGTTGTTCACCGCGTATTCGGCAAAGCCGCCATCGGTGGTGAAGCCATTGGCGCGGTGGCCCTTGTCCACGTCGCCGTAGTTCTTCCCGTAGTTGTGGCAGGACGTGTACATACCCTGACGGCAGCGCTTGCACTGGCCACAACCGGCGTGGATTTCCACCGTCACACGTTCACCGATCTCGTATTCATCGACACCGGGGCCAAGCGCCACGACGGTGCCCATGTATTCATGGCCCGGCGTGAAGTTCTTGTTGAACGGATCGCCGCCATGGATCTGGGCGGGCGGGCCGTGATGGATGATCTCAAGGTCGGTCGCACAGATTGCGACCGCGTCGATACGGACCAGAACCTCCGCCTTGCCCGGCACGGGAACCGGCTTGTCCGAAAGCGTCAGTTCGCCGGGATCGCCCAGAACCCAGGCTTTCATCGTCTCGGGCACCGGGTAATCCGGGCTGGTTTTCACATTGGCGGGAAGCGTCATGTCCTGTCCTCCTAAGGTTGCTAACGGGGCTGCTAACGTTGCGCGTTTCGCAGCTTGTTCGAGAATATGTTGGCCGCCTCGATCATCTGGCGGGTCAGTTGGGCCTTGCGCTCCTCGGTCGCCTCGCTGGCGGGCAGCGTCGTCGAGATGGACGCCACGACCGCGCCGCCCCCTTCGCGGATGGCCGACCCGATGCAGACGACGCCCTCGCGCAGTTCCTCGTTGTCGATGGCGTATTTGAAGCGGCGCACGCTGCGCAGCTCTTCCACGAGACCGGACAGGCTGTTGATCGTGTTGGGCGTGTAGGATTTCAGCCCATTGGTCGAGATGATCCGCACAAGCTCCGTATCGGGGATCCAGGCAAGAATGGCCTTGCCCGTCGCGGTTGCGTGCAGCGCGGTCATCTTTTCGACCTCGTTTGGCTCTTGCAGGGTCGAGGCCGCGGCGGGAAAGCTGAGCTTGGTCAGCAGCGACGTTTCGCTGAGCACGGCAAGCTGCACGCCGAGGCCGAGCTGTTCGCCCAAGCGCCGCAGGTCTTCGCGCAGCAGAACCGCCGGGTCGGAGTCATGCTCCATCATCTCCAGAAGCTCCCGAACCCGCGGGCCAAGCGCATATCCACGGCTGCGGCTGATATGGGTCAGATACCCCCGCGCCACGAGCGTCATGACAAGGTGATGGCAGGTCGAGGCGTTCAGGCCGATCCGATCCGACAATTCCGACAAGGTGATGCCGTCGATTTCACCGGCTGCCAGTTCCAGAAGCGTCAGGGCCCGATCAACGGACTGGATCGTCCGAACCGGTTTTTGCGGGCTGCGCAGCACGCCTCGCAGGTCATTTGCCGACCGGTCCTGGGTGTGAAGCTGTTCGTTCATGATCTGGCGATCTCCTCTGGCATCAGGGTTTCGAAATGGGCCCCTCAGGGCAAGATAATTTGATTATATTGGCTATAATTTGATATCGTGAAACTTAATTCGACCACGCAAGGACGCCGACAGATCACCCAGGATGAAAAAAATACCAAATATCAATGGGCTAGAGATTTCCCCCCCAGCTCTCCGCCATTGCTGCAATTGCGAAGACCATACGCAGCCTTCCCCTCTCAAAGAGGCGAATCGGGGGCGTTGCCACTGGGCTGGCCGTGACATAGATCGCAGATCACAGGCCGCTAATTTCACAATATCAAATTCACGATCCAGAACTCCGTTTTGTTGACAGCTGCTCTGGACTTTCGCCAATGGGCAACCAAATGCCCGTAACACGTAAGCTTCGGGGCGAACCCATCGGTCGGGGCAGACAAGAGAGGATGACCTCAAGATGAAATTCATAGCCTATGTCAGTCAGGCCGAGCGGCCCTTCTCTCAGGAAGATCTTGGCGAATTGCTGCGCCACAGCCGCGCGCGGAATGAACAGGACGGCGTCACGGGATGCCTCGTCTATCGCTTCAACGAGGATTTCCGCCGCGGAAATTTCATTCAGGTTCTGGAAGGGCCGGACGCGGCCATTGACGATGTCTGGCGCCGGATTTCCAACGATACAAGGCACCATACGGTTGTGGTGATCGACGAGGGGCCGATTGACGACAGGATGTTTTCCAACTGGTCCATGGGCTTCAAGAATGTCGACGCCGATGACCTGACAGGCGTCGAAGGTTTCGCCGATCTCGGCAGCGATGCCTTCTGGCAACGGGCCAGCGACGGCGAACTGTCCAACGGGCTGCAATTGCTGCGCAGCTTCTACGAGGGCTGAGCGCCGCCCGCTTTCGGTCCGCCTCAGCCCGGCCGCGCCAGCCTTTCGATCCCGCGGTCGATCGACACCGCGACGACCAGCAGCAGGCCGGTCACGATCAGCCGCGCCTCATTGGCCACGCCCATCAGGTTCAGCCCGTTCGACACGGTTGCGATGATCAGCGCCCCGAACAGGGCGCCGACAACCATGCCGCGCCCGCCGAACAGGCTCACCCCGCCAATGACCGCCGCCGCGATGCTTTCCAGCAGCAGCGCCCCGCCGCCGACGCCGCCGCCCGACGATACCGACACGCCAAGCGAGCGGGAGGCCGACAGGATGCCGCCGAAAGCCGCCATGCCGCCCGCGATGGCGAACGCCGTGATCTTGATGCGGTCTACCTTGATGCCCGCCCGCCGCGCGGCCTCGGCATTGTTGCCGATGGCATAAAGATAGGTGCCAAAGCGCGTTTCCGATGTGATGTAGGACATGACCCCAAGCAGCGCGAGGAACAGGATGACCGGCATCGGCAACCCCCGCTGGTTTTCCAGAAAGACCAGAACCCCGACAAGAAACAGCGCCACGATGACCACCGGCAGCAGAACGCCCGCGTTGAAGGATGCAGACAGCCCCGCCCGCTGGCGCGACCGCCATGTCGATCCCATGACCAGGGCGAACAGCGCGATGGCGCACAGCACCAGCCCCCAGGCCATTGGGCCGGTCACATGGGTCGCGGCAAGCTGATCGACACCGGAATTCATCAGGTTATAGCGGCCCGTGCGGGGCAGCAGCAGCAACTGGATGCCGTTCAGCACCAGCCCCACGCCAAGCGTCACCACGAAGGACGGCACCCCGATCAGCGTCACCCACCTTGCCGAGGCCGCGCCGACAAGCCCGCCCAGCGCAACGCCCGCAAGGATCGCAAGCGGCACCGGCAGGCCGAAATCCATCACCAGCTTGGCCATGAAGACGGACGCCACGCCCGAGGTTGCGGCGACAGACAGGTCAATCTCACCGGTTAGCAGCACGAAGACGAGGCCAAGCGCAATGATCCCGGTCACGGTCGATTGCACCAGAAGGTTCGACAGGTTGCGGCTGGTCAGGAACACATCCGACTGCGTTGCGAAGAAAAGGAACAGCGCGATCAGGCCAACGGCCACCGGCACGAAGCTAAGCTCATTGCCCAGACGCTCCGTCAGCGACCGTGTCGGCGTCGCCGTGGGCGTGGGGGGGATGGATATATCGGTCATTCGTCTGTCCTCGCCTCAGCCTGCCATGTTGACGGCTTCATTGCCGCCCACCATCGCGTTGACGACCTGCTCGCCGGTCACGTCCCTGGAATTGAAGCTGGCGGCATTGCGCCCCAGCCGCAGCACCTCGATCCGGTCGGTGTTGTCCAGAACGAAGTGATGGATGTCGTGGCTGATCACCAGCACGGCCAACCCGTGCGAGGCCAGTTCGCGCACCAGATCGCCCACCTGTTCCGCCGCTGAATGGCTCAGCGCCGCCGTCGGTTCATCCAGCAGCACCACCTTGGGTTCCCACAGGATCGACCGGGCGATGGCGATGTTCTGGCGTTGCCCGCCCGACATGGCGCCCACGTTGCGGGTCAGCGAGATGGAGTCGAGCCGGAGCCGCTTCAGCACCTCCTTTGCCCGCCTCTCCGCCGCCGCGCGGCTGACGCGGTAGCCCGTGTACCACGGCCCTGTCAGTTCCCGCCCCAGAAAGAGGTTCTGAACCGCATCGAGATTGTCGCATAACGCGAGGTCCTGATAGACCGTCTGCACCCCCATATCGGCCACCTCGGCCGGGTTGGACACGGCCACCTCCCGCCCCTCGAACTGATAGGTGCCGCTATCGGGCCGGTGCACACCGGACATCACCTTGACCAGCGTCGATTTTCCGGCACCGTTATCGCCCACAAGCGCCACGACCTTGCCGGGCTCCAGATCGAGCGACACGTCGGTCAGCGCCTTGACGCCGCCGAAATGCTTGGTGATGCCACGCAGGCTGAGGATGGGCTGTGTCATGTCTGCCTTTCCGTATCGCGAGGTCGCCGGCGGAGGTTTCACCGCCGACGACCGGGAGAAACCTCCGCTGTCAGAGGTTATCCTGACACAATTGAGAGTCTTCCGCGCCCTGGCAGACTTCCTCCCAGGTGTAGATACCGGCTTCGACCACGTCCGAGATGTTGTCGAGCGTGACGTTGTTCACCGGCAGGAAGGCAGCGGGGACCATCATATAGTCATTGTCTACCTCGCCGTTCATCCACTGTTCCGGCAGCTCCTCACCATTGAGGATCGCCACCGCCATGTCGGCAGCGGCCTCGGCCATCACCCGCAGGTCCTTGAACACGGTGTTGTCCTGCCAGCCCTGCGCGATGAACTGAAGCGCCTCGATGGTGGCGTCCTGCCCGCCGGTCACGACGATTTCGCCCGGCGCGTAGCCCTGGCTGATCAGCGCCGCGACCGAGCCGCCGGTGGTGCCGTCATTCATGCCAAGAAACATGTCGACCTCGCCACCGGTCCGGGTCAGGCAGTCCTCCGCAAAGGCCTGCGCCTGCACCGGGTCCCAGTTGGGGGTGAAATCCTCGCAGACGATCTCCACGCGGCCCGATGCAATCAGCGGATCGAGATACTCGTTCTGGCCCAGCTCATACTGGGTTGTGCCGTATTCGCCCTGGTTGCCCTTGACGCGGGCGATGCGGATCGTCCCCTCGGGCATCGCTTCGATCAGCTCCGCCGCGCGCTGGCCCTGGGCCTGGCCCACGGCACGGGCGTTGAACAGAACATGCGCCTCGGCCAGACCGCCGATCGCGTCATGTTCATACAGCAAAACGGGAACCCCGGCCTCTTCCGCGGCACGAAGCGCCCCGGCGGACAAGTTCGCATCGGACGAGGTATAGACGATCAGGTCAGCCCCCTGCGCGATGGCGTCTTCCACCAGCCGCTGCTGGCGCACCGGGTCGCCCTCTCCGTTCTGCACGGTGACCATGGCCCCCGGCATCCGTTCCTCCATCGCCGCCACGAACAGAGGCGCGTCGCGGCGTTCGAAGCGGATGGTGGTGGAATTGGGCAGCATGAAGAACACTTGCTCGCCATCGGCCAGCGCGGGTGCGGCGGTGAAGCCGGCCACGGTCAGCGCCACGGCAGCGCTGCTATTGGTCAGGATTTTCGTCAGTCTGGTCATTGTCGTCCTCCCTTGATGTCGGTGGCCCATCGGGGCCTTGCGGGTTCCGGCCGCACGGGGCCGGTTCCAGTTCGGTATTCGTGTGCTCAGTCTAGGCCCGCAGCCCGCCCCGGTCGTGTCGAGTTCTGTCCAGTCTGGAACCGGACAGCCCCGGTCAGCCCGGTTTCGCGGGGATCGGCGTCGCCTCGTAGCAGCCGATAACCCCCTGATCGAAATCGAGAACGGATCCCGTCATGATCCCCGACTCGTCACTGGCCAGATGTGCGATCCAGCGCGCGACCTCGTTCATGTTCAGCAGCCTGCCCGCAGGCAACTGGCTGCCCGCCTCGGCCTGCCAGCCATCGGGCATGTCGTGAAATGTCTTCTGCGTGATGTCCTCGGCGGGGGTGTCCATCCAGCCGATGGCCAGCGCATTCACCCGGATCCCGTCGCGCATCAGCGAAAAGGCCGCGTTCTTGGTGGTGGCCACAAGCGCCGCCTTGGACGCGGCATAGACCGTCAGCATCGGAACCCCGCCATGGGCGGTGATGGTGGCCACGTTGACGATGGCGCCGGGCTTTCCGGCCTCGCGCCAGTGATTGGCGGCGTTCTGCATCAGGAAGAACGGCGCGCGGGCGTTGATCGCGAAGGTGCGTTCCCACAGTGCCGCATCCCCATCCAGAATGCCGCCCCGGTCGGTGATCCCGGCGGAATTGACCAGAATGTCGTAGGTTCCAAATTCGGCAATCGCGCGGTCGTGGATCGATTGGCAATCGTCCAGATCGGTCAGGTCGGCACGGTGATAGACCACCCTTTGTTCCGGCGTGGACAGCGCATCCGCCGCGGCCTGCCCCTCGGCCTCTTTCCGGCCCATGATCAGGGCGCCTTTCAGCCCCCGCCGCAGCATCAGCTTGACCGCCGTCAGACCAAGCCCCTGCGTGGACCCGGTCACCACCGCCACCTTGCCCGCGAATTGCCGGTCCAGCGGAACATCATTCTCGGACGCCGCGTGATAGGCGGCACTGCCATAGGGGCTTTGATAGTCGGTCATGCGTAAGTCACCTCCACCGGCTTGTTGGTCTGGTAGGATTTCAGCGCCGCCTCGGACAGCAGCAGCGCGCGCCGCCCGTCCTCGAATGTCACGTTAGGCGGTTTGCCCGCCGTCACCTGGTCGATGAAATCGCGGATCTCGGCCTCGTAGGCGGCGCGGTAGCGTTCGATGAAGAAATACAGCAGCTCATCCTTCGTCGCCGTCCCGCCCGCCCCGTGGCGCGACACCTCGGTCGGACGGTGGTTGTTGGACCGCACCATGCCCTCGGCCCCGAAGGCCTCCACCCGCTGGTCATAGCCATAATTGGTGCGGCGCGAGTTGTTGATATGGCACAGCGCGCCCGAGGCCGTGCGCATCACGATCATCGCCGTATCCACGTCGCCCAGTTCCGCGAAGATCGGATCGACGCGGTTTGCGGCCATCGCGAAAACCTCGACCGGCTCCTCGCCCAGAACGAACCGCGCCATATCCATGTCGTGGATCGTGGTATCGCGGAACAGGCCACCACAGGCCTCCAAGATCGCCCGGGGGGGAGGAGGCCCCGGGTCCCTGCTTGTGATGACAAGCAGTTCCAGCGCCCCGATCTCACCCGCAGCGACGGCCTTTTGCACGCCCGCATGGCTGGGATCGAACCGCCGGTTGAAACCAAGTTGCAGCGGAACGTCGAAAGCGGCCAGCTTCTCTCGGCACTCCTCGACCTTCTCGATATCGACATCAATGGGCTTCTCACAAAGGATCGGCTTGCCCGCCTCGGCGGAACGCAGGATCATTTCAACATGCGTATTGGTGGGCGAGGCGATCAGCACCGCGTCGACATCATCTGCCCCAAGCAGCGCATCCAGATCGGTCGTCGCCCGCGCCCCCACGGCGGCGGCGGTGCGTGCGGCGCTGTCCTCGAACAGGTCATAACACCACGTCACCCGTGCATCGGGCTGCAACGCCACAAGGCGCGCATGCATGTCGCCGATCCGACCGGTGCCGATTATTCCGAAGCGAAGCATCGCGCCCCTCCCTTACATCCGTTTTAAGAACAGCCTCTCGGAAAAGCCGCCGGTCAACAATGCAGGGTTTGTCCAGATTGGAACTGCGGCTCTCATGGGCAGCGGGGAAAAGTGACGAGAATGGAATTCTCCCGTGATCGGAACGCTTGCTCACCGGGCGCGCCGCCCAACCAACGAAAAAGCCCCGAGGCCGGACCTCGGGGCTTTCCAATTTCAGGTTCGACGGGCGTCAGCTGATCTTCGGCAGAAGCGAGTCGATGCTGGCCTTGGCGTCGCCGTAGAACATGCGCGTGTTCTCCTTGTAGAACAGCGGGTTCTCGATGCCGGAATAGCCGGTGCCCTGCCCGCGCTTGGACACGAAGACCTGCTTGGCTTTCCAGACCTCCAGCACCGGCATCCCGGCGATGGGGCTGTTGGGGTCTTCCTGCGCCGCCGGGTTCACGATGTCGTTCGAGCCGATCACGATCACCACGTCGGTCGAGGGGAAGTCCTCGTTGATCTCGTCCATCTCCATCACGATATCATAGGGCACCTTGGCCTCGGCCAGCAGCACGTTCATGTGCCCCGGCAGACGGCCCGCCACCGGGTGGATGGCAAAGCGCACCTCCTTGCCCGCAGCGCGCAGCTTGCGCGTCAGGTCGGCCACCGCCGATTGCGCCTGCGCCACCGCCATGCCGTAGCCCGGCACGATGATCACGCTGTCGGCCTCGTTGAGGGCCGTCGCCACGCCATCGGCGTCAATCGCCACCTGCTCGCCCTCGATTTCCATCGCGGGGCCCGCGGTGCCGCCGAAGCCGCCCAGGATCACGCTGATGAAGGACCGGTTCATCGCCTTGCACATGATGTAAGACAGGATCGCACCGGAGGAGCCGACCAGCGCCCCCACCACGATCAGCAGATCATTGCCGAGCGAGAAGCCGATCGCCGCCGCGGCCCAGCCCGAATAGCTGTTCAGCATCGACACCACCACCGGCATGTCGGCGCCGCCGATGCCCATGATCAGGTGATAGCCGATGAAGAGCGCCGCCAGCGTCATGATGAACAGCGGGAAGAAGCCGCCCGAGTTGAAGTACCAGATCAGGCAGATGACCGACAAAGCCGCCGCGCCCGCGTTCAGCGCGTGACCGCCGGGCAGCTTGGTCGCCGCCGAGGTCAGCTTGCCCGCCAGCTTGCCATAGGCCACCACCGACCCGGTGAAGGTCACCGCCCCGATGAAGATGCCCAGGAACAGCTCGACCCGCAGGATGTTCTGCTCGACCACCGACTTATGCGCCAGCAGTTCGGCAAAACCGGTCAGCGCCTCGCGCGCCTCCGGCTCCATGCCCAGCACGCGGACCAGCTCGAAATGGGCGTTGAAGCCCACGAACACCGCCGCAAGGCCCACCAGCGAATGCATCGCGGCAACAAGCTGCGGCATCTCGGTCATCTCGACCTTCTTGGCCACGTACCAGCCGATGATCCCGCCGCCCGCGATCAGCAGGATCGACAGCAGCCAAAGGCCCGATCCGGGACCGATAAGGGTCGCAAAGACCGCCAGCGCCATGCCGGCAATGCCGTACCACACCGCGCGCTTGGCGCTTTCCTGCCCGGACAGGCCGCCCAGCGAAAGGATGAAGAGAACCGCCGCGACCACATAGGCCGCCGTCGTGAATCCGAATTCCATAATCCCTACCCCTTCACGATTTCTGGAACATGGCGAGCATGCGCCGTGTCACGAGGAAGCCACCGAAGATGTTGATCCCGGCCATGAACACGCTGAGCCCCGCCAGCAGGATGACCAGCCAGCTGCCCGACCCGATCTGCATCAGGGCGCCCAGAATGATGATCGACGAAATCGCGTTCGTCACCGCCATCAGCGGCGTGTGCAGCGAATGCGCCACGCCCCAGATCACCTGGAAGCCGACGAAGACGCTCAGCACGAAGACGATGAAATGCTGCATGAAGCTGGCTGGCGCATAAAGCCCCGCCAGCAGGATCAGCCCGCCGCCCACGGCCAGCAGCGTCACCTGTTGCCGGGTCTGCGCCTTGAAGGCCGCCACTTCCTGCGCCCGGCGTTCTTCCGGGGTCAGCTCCTTCGGCGCGTCCTTCTTTGGCTGCGCCGCGATCGCCTGAACCTTCGGCGGCGGCGGCGGGAAGGTGATCTCGCCCTGATAGGTCACGGTCGCGCCGCGGATCACGTCATCTTCCATGTTGTGCACGACCTGCCCGTCCTTCTCGGGCGTCAGGTCGGTCATCATGTGACGGATATTCGTGGCGTAAAGCGTCGAGGCCTGACTGGCCATCCGGCTCGGGAAATCGGTATAGCCGATGATGGTGACGCCGTTCTCGGTCACCACCTTCTCATCCATCACCGTGCCTTCCACGTTGCCGCCCCGCTCGGCAGCAAGGTCGACAATGACCGATCCCGGCTTCATCGCCGCAACCATGTCTTCCGTCCACAGCTTCGGCGCGGGGCGGTTGGGAATCAGCGCCGTGGTGATGACGATATCGACCTCGGGCGCCAGTTCGCGGAACTTGGCCAGCTGCGCATTGCGGAACTCTTCGGATTGGACGCTCGCATAGCCCCCCGTCGCCGCGCCATCCTGCGCCTCTTCCTCGAAATCGAGATAGACGAACTCGGCCCCCATCGATTCGACCTGCTCGGCCACTTCGGGGCGCACGTCGAACGCATAGGTGATCGCGCCAAGGCTGGTCGAGGTGCCGATCGCGGCCAGCCCCGCCACGCCCGCGCCCACAACCAGAACCTTCGCAGGCGGCACCTTGCCCGCCGCCGTGATCTGCCCGGTGAAGAAGCGGCCATAGTTGTTGCCCGCCTCGATCACCGCGCGATAGCCCGCGATATTGGCCATCGAGGACAGCGCGTCCATCTTCTGCGCGCGGCTGATCCGGGGCACCATTTCCATGGCGATCACATTGGCGCCCTTGGCCTTGGCCAGTTCCATTCCCTCTTCATTCCCTGCCGGGTTGAAGAAGGAAATCAAGGTCTTGTCGGCAGTCAGCCGCTTGAGTTCAGTCTCGTTGGGAATGCGGACCTTGGCGATGATGTCGGCGTCTTTCCAAAGCGCCGCCGCGGTCTTCACAACGCTGACACCGGCCGCCTCGTAATCGGCATCCGCAAATCCCGCCTTTTCACCCGCGCCAGCCTCGATCAGGCAGTCATAGCCCAATTTCTGCAGCTGCACGGCACTGTCCGGTGTCATCGCAACGCGATTTTCCCCGGCTTCAATCTCCTTGGGAGCGCCTATCTTCACACTGATCCCCTTTCCCTTTGATCCCGTTGTCCGGGCGTTGCAGGCGCTTTTACAGTGCGCAGCCCCCGGCTACAACGGAATGGACGCCGCAGGGCTCATTTACGACAAGGCAGCCCCCCAATCGCCCGCGACCATCTGACCCTGCGTCACCCTCCGGCCGGGAAAAGTCCATCGCCCAGCGGGGCTTAGATCGCACGGTATACCGTTGCACACGTCCAACCCCTTCATTTCATTAATTTAATATTGTTGAAAACCACAGCGAACAGGCTATCGCTAGGCAACCGCGTCAAAGGACCACCGATGCCAAGCTTCCCCGATCACCCTCAGCGCTATGACCTGGCGAATGAGCTGCACGCCCGCCCCTTCCCCTCGATTCGGCACGGCAGCCAGGCCGCGATCATCGCCCTGAAACCGGTCAAGAACGCCGCCGCCCGCGACCGTGATGCCGACCGCGCCCACCTGATCGCCCTGCTCGACCGCTACGACGCGCAGCACCCCAAGCCCGGCGCCACGCATTTTTCCGGCAAGCTCGGGCGCTATCACCTCAAGTGGGAACAGCATACGGAATTCGTGACCTACCTTGTTCATGGCGAGGGGCTAAGCGACCGCCCCTTCGATTCCGCGATCTGGGATCTCTTTCCTCAGGACTGGATGGCCACCGCCCCCGGCCCGCGCATCACCTCTGCGCATTTCCGCATTTCCGAAGGCATCGCGGATGATGACGCCATCTCCACCTGCCTCAAGGACTGGTTCGAACCCGAAAGCCTCGCCGCCAACCGGGTGCTCGACGGCAACGCGGTGCTGGCCAGCGATTTCCGCATCGACCCGGCGGGCCATATGCGTTTCGCGATCTTTCCCCGGCCCGAGGCCGGCCCGGCACGGATCGGCCGCATCGTCCAGCGCCTGTGCGAGATCGAGACCTACAAGGCGATGGCGATGCTGGGCTTTCCCAAGGCGGGCGAGCTTAACGCCCGCATGGCCCAGATCGACACCGGTCTCTCGGCGCTTCTGCGCGACATGACCGGCGACAGCACCGCGCCGGATCAGCAGCTCGACCAGCTTCTGACCTATGCCACCGAGCTGGAAAACCTCATGTCCCGCGCCTCCTTCCGCTTCGGCGCCACCGGCGCCTATGAGGCCATCGTGCAGCAGCGCATCGAGATCCTGCGCGAGGAACGGTTCGCGGGCCGCCAGACCTTCGCCGAATTCATGCTGCGCCGCTTCGATCCCGCCATGCGCACGGTGAAAAGCACCGAAACGCGCCTCCGCTCCATGACCGACCGCGCCTTCCGCGCCGGCGAGCTTCTGCGCACCAAGGTCGAGGTGGGTCGATCGGCCCAGAACCAGGACCTGCTGGAAAGCATGGACCGCCGCGCCGCCCTGCAACTGCGCCTGCAGGAAACGGTCGAGGGGCTCTCGGTCGTGGCGATCAGCTACTACGCGGTCAGCCTGCTCAGCTACCTGCTCGCCCCCATTGGCTATGGCTTCGGCATCGAGAAACCGTTGGTCACCGCCGCCCTCGTCCTGCCGGTGATCGCAGCCGTCTGGCTCATGACCCGGCGGATCAAAAAGATGGTGCACTAGGGCCCTACATCCACCCCTTTCATCTTGGCACCAACTACCTCAGCCGGAGGCATCCGGACGGATCTAGCCGCAGCAGACGCCCACCGGACGCTTGCTGCACCACCAAGACCGCCATTCGATGCAGCACAAGCCTGTTCGGTACGGCGCGCAATGCTTTCTCAGGAATGAAAGTCTGACGTCTACCCAGCGAACTCAAGTGCAAGGTTTCTTGTCACAATATGTGAATGAACAATGGGTCGCCCATTCCCATCTGCAATCCTGGCAATAAACGATTCAACAAGGTTTCTTGCCTCAAATGATACAACAACGCTATAATCGATCACCTCACCACCCTCCAACAACAGGAGGTTGATGAATGCGCGATACTGTGTTCCATTAATTTCCTCTTCCAAGATCAACTCCGTTTCCACATACCTTCCCGGAGGTCTCGTGAACGAAGCCCAAGTGAACTCATCAATTTGTTCGAATTGCTCACGATCAAAATCAATGTCACACTCCCCTGGAGAACAGCCTTGAAACTCAATCTCCCAATACTCCAAGCCGGACTCGCGCGTCACAAAGAGCAATGTTAACGGCGGAAGACCCGATCCGTCATACTGTGAAACGAAAGAAGTGGCCCTAGAATTTATGGGGTCTCGATATTCTGAACCTGACACATGCTCGACCGCAAATGTACTTGCTACGATCAATTCTCGCCCAATAACTTCAGAGGATAGGTTGTATCCGGGCATAACTCTTTCAAGCATTGCAATGAACTGATTGAAATCACTTCTAAGAGAATGAATATAGAGACCGACACCAATTGCGACCATTAAAAGGATGGCGTACACTTTTATTAAATGCGGTTTAACAATCATTTGAATCGCCTTTCCTGTTTCACCAACGCCACCCGAGATTGAGACCCAGTGCTGTCCGCAGAGGTCAGCTTGCCATCACCATCATTGTCGAGCACAGCCTTCAACACCTGAAGATCACTCGCCTCCGTCGGGTCCCAGCTAGTGCAGACGCGGCACGACTGGTCCCGGATGCCGACTCGGTCCACCCCATCATGCGTACCGCCCGACTGCAGACCTTGTACCGTCGGCATCACGGCCCCCTTCTGCCACACATCACCCGAAAGACGGCGTCCGAGTCACCGCCTTTCGTCAACCCTATTGCCAAACATATACCCCTGCGCCATTCTCCCATTCCGTATGCACAGGGGGTGTACGGGGGGTGTACAGGGGGTGTACGCACGGCACCCCCCTGTTTTTCGCCTCACTGAACGCGCAGCGCGCGGCGCATGATCTTGCCCGTGGCGGTCATTGGCAGGCTCTCGGCCCGTACCACCTTGCGCGGCACCAGATGGGCCGAGACACGCTCTCTCACCAGCGTTTTCAGGGCGTCTTCCATCCCCTCCCAATCCGCACCGTCCCGCAAGACAACATGCGCCACCACGATCTCGGTGCGGATCGGATCAGGCTCCCCCACCACGGCGGCCATCAGCACATCCGGATGCCGCACCAGCGCCGCCTCGATCTCGCTCGGCCCGATTCTGTAGCCCGCAGATGTGATCACGTCATCGTCACGGGCGTGGAAAGTGATCTGCCCATCCGCCCCGCGCGTGGCCAGGTCTCCGGTCCGCAGCCAGCCGTTTTTCACTTTCTTTTCCGTGGCTTCCGGCTTGTTCCAATAGCGCAGGAAGGCGACCGGGTCGGGCATTCTAAGGCAGACCTCGCCCACCTCACCCGCGCCTGTCTCGCGGTCGTCAGCCCCCAGCAAACGTACCTCATGCCCCGGCACCGGCAGCCCCATGGCCCCCGGCACGCGGGTCATCATCGCGGACCGCGCCGCCACGATCAGGTTGGCCTCGGTCTGCCCGTAAAGCTCGTTGATCTCCGCCCCAAGCCGCGCCTCGCCCCATTCCAGCATATCCGCCCCCAAGGGCTCGCCGCCGGAACTGACCGCCCGCAGGCACAGCCCCTGACCCACCGGCGCCTGCTTCATCAGCCGCAAAGCGGTCGGTGGGATGAAAGCATTCGTCACCTTCTCCGCCGCCAAAAGCCGGTAGGCCGCCTCAGGTTCGAACTTCGCAAAGCGGTGGCTGACCAGGGGAATTCCGTAGTAAAGACAAGGTATTGCCATATCCATCAAGCCGCCGATCCAGGCCCAGTCCGCGGGCGTCCAGCCCACATCACCGGCACGCGGGAACAGACCCTGGCTCAACTCCATGCAGGGCAGATGACCATATAAGAACCGATGCGCGTGCAGCACACCCTTGGGGTCGCCGGTGGTGCCCGAGGTGTAGATCATCATCGCCGGATCTTCGGCCAGGGTATCGGCAGGCACAAAGCCGCGCGCGGGCGTCTCGATCAGATCGGGCAGAGACAGAACCGGCGCAGGCGCGGTCCCTGTCGAGATCACCACCTCCAGCCCCGGCAGATCGGGCTGCAACGCCATCACCCGGTCCAGATTGGCCGGGTCCGTCACCACCGCCCGCGCGCCGCTGTCCGACAGGCGGTAGCGCAGCGCATCTTCGCCGAATAGCGTGAACAGCGGCAGCACCACGGCCCCCAGCTTCATCACCGCCATATGGGTCAGCAAAACAAAGGGATGCTGCGCCAGCAGAACCGCCACCCGATCACCCCGGCCCACGCCCTTTGCCGCCAGAGCCACGGCCAGCCCGTCAGAGGCGCGCTTGAGTTGGCCGTAGGTCCATTCCTGCCGGTGGCCATCCTGTCCGATATGGATGATTGCGACCTGATCCGGACGGATCGCGGCCCAATCGTCACAGCAGAGCCGCGCGATATTCACCCGCTTGGGGATGTCCCAGTGAAAGCCCGCGCGCAGATCTTCCCACCGGGCCTCGGCCCGGAACAGCCGCCGGTCCATGTTATCCGCCAGCAATGACCGTCAGCGTCGGCAGGTCCGTCAAGCCAAGCCCAAGGGCCTGCATCGCCATCAGCGAAATGCGGCTGCCAGATCCGGGCGCGCCGCCGCTCGGGCGCAGGGTGACCTCGACGGAATTGCCGTTCTCGGCCTCCAACCGGCCCTCCGTTTCCGCGCTTACCAACGGCGTTTCCAGCCACAGCCCCGGCGCCGTCGGGTCGCCCAGAGAGGCCACGGTTGTGCCAAGTACGCCGGAGGCTGGGGCCTCGGCGGTCTCCTCTTCCGGCTCCTCGCTTCCTTCTTCCGTCTCTTCCTCCTCCGTTTCGCTGGCCACCGAAGGGGGCGGCACGGCGCTGGCCTCGCGGTCACGGTTCAGGAAAGACAGGGGGCGAAACCCACCACCGCACCCGGCAAGCGAGGCGACGAGGGCAAGGGCCAGAAGGGCGCGGAGCATCTGTGTCATGATGCGAAGCCTAGGCGCAAAAATCGCATGCATCAACGCTTGCCGCGCCTGCCTGTGCAAACTACCTTCTCAATATGGAAACGCCCGCCCCCCTGATAGACCCGTTCGCCCGCGCCATCGACTACCTGCGCGTTTCGGTCACCGACCGCTGCGATTTCCGCTGCGTCTATTGCATGTCCGAAAACATGACCTTCCTGCCAAAGAAGGAGCTTCTGACGCTGGAGGAACTGGACCGCATGTGTTCGACCTTCATCCGGCTTGGGGTGAAGAAACTGCGGATCACAGGGGGCGAACCCCTGGTGCGCAAGGGGATCATGACGTTCTTCGAGTCCATGACCCGCCACCTGGACAGCGGCGCGCTGCGCGAACTGACGCTGACCACCAATGGCAGCCAGCTGGCGCGCTTTGCGGATCAGCTCTATGCCGCAGGGGTGCGACGGGTGAATATCTCACTCGACACGCTGGACGAGAAGAAATTTGCCGACATTACCCGGTGGGGCCGCCTGCCGCAGGTGCTGAACGGCATCGACGCGGCGCAGAAGGCGGGTCTGCGGGTCAAGATCAACGCGGTGGCGCTGAAGGGCTTCAACGAAGAGGAGCTGTTCACCATTCAGGATTGGTGCGCCAGCCGTGACATGGACCTGACCTGGATCGAGGTCATGCCAATGGGTGACCTGGGCAACGAAGACCGGCTCGACCAGTATTGGAGCCTCAAGGACCTGCGCGCGCGGTTGGCGGAACGCTACACGCTGACCGATCTGGCCGAACGCTCGGGCGGTCCGGCGCGCTATGTGAAGGTCGAGGAAACCGGCCAAAAGATCGGCTTCATCACGCCGCTGACCCATAATTTCTGTGAAAGCTGCAACCGCGTGCGGCTGACCTGCACCGGCGAGCTGTACATGTGCCTCGGGCAGGAAGACATGGCCGATCTGCGCGCGCCGCTCAGGGCATCGCCTGATAATGCGGTGCTGGAAGAGGCCATTCGCGCCGCCATTGCGCAAAAGCCCAAAGGCCATGATTTCGACTATTCCCGGCAGACCGTAGACGGCCAGATGACCCGTCACATGAGCCACACGGGCGGCTGATCAGGCGGGCTTGCGCGCGATCAGGTCAATCAGCGCCGAGCGCCCGGAATGGCCCCGGCCCTCCTGAACATCGCGTTCATAGGCGGCGAGCCGCTCCACCTGCCAATCCCCGAACGCCTCTCGCAACAGATCGGACGTGTACATATGCGCCCGGTTGCCCGGCCCGCCGGTGCCGTGGTCGACCTGTTCGGGCGTGTATCCATGCAGCATCAGAACGCCCCCCTGGGCCACGGCACGGCGCAGATCCGCAAACTGGCCCACCCGCGCGGCAGGATCGGCGAACTGGATGAAGATCGCGACCACAAGGTCATAGGTCCGCGACCAGTCCCACCCGGCCCAGTCCGAGACGTGGTAATCCACCACCACGCCCTTTGCAGCCGCCAGGGCCCGGCCCCGTTCCACCGCTGTCGGGGCCATGTCGAAGGCCGAGACCTCCAACCCCCGTTCGGCAAGATGCACGGAATTGCGCCCCTCGCCGTCAGCGACGCAAAGCGCGCGCTGCCCCGGCTTTATCCAGCCGGGGTTGTCGGTCAGGAATCCTGCCGGGGCGATACCGAACAGATACTCCCCTGACGTGCGATAGCGATCTTCCCACATGCGCGTCAGGCCGCCGGCATCCGGCGTTCCACGATCTCGGCCCACCAGCTGCACCCGGCGGGAATGGCTTCATCCGTGAAGTTGTATTCCGGGTGATGCACCGCCGCCGTATCGCCATTGCCAACGAGGATATAGGCACCGGGACGTTCTTCCAGCATGAAGGCAAAGTCTTCGCCCCCCATGACCAGCGGCGCCTCGTCACAATCACCGGACACGGCGCGGGCGACCTCGGCGGCGAATTCGGTCTGCTCGGGGTGGTTCACCATCACCGGATAGTTGCGCTGATAGCGCACGTCTGCGCTGCCCCCCATGGCTGCGCTCACCTGCTCGGCAATCGCGGTCAGACGGGTTTCGGCAAGGTCACGCATCTCGGGCGACATGGTGCGCACGGTGCCTTTCAGATGCACGCTTTGCGGAATCACGTTGAACGCCTTGGAGGAGCTTTCGATAGACGTCACGGACACCACGATGTTTTCCACCGGGTCCGCGTTGCGGCTGGCGATGGTCTGCAGCATCGTCACCACCTGGGCCGCCGTCACTGTCGGGTCGATGGTTTCCTGCGGTTTCGCACCATGACCGCCGCGACCCGTCACGGTGATTTCGAACAGGTCCGTGGCCGCAAAAAACGCGCCGGAGCGGATGGCGAACTTGCCGACGGGCTGGCCGGGCCAGTTGTGCATCCCGTAGACCTCCTGAATGCCCCACCGGTCCATCATGCCATCGTCGCACATCTCCTTGCCGCCACCGCCGCCTTCTTCGGCGGGCTGGAAGATGACAACGACCGTCCCGTCGAAATTGCGCGTCTCGGACAGGTATTTCGCCGCCCCAAGCAGCATGGCGGTGTGCCCGTCATGGCCGCAGGCATGCATCGCATCGGGCGTTTTGGAGGCATAGGGCAACCCGGTTTCCTCGTTCATCGGCAGCGCATCCATATCGGCGCGCAGGCCGATCACCTTGCCGCTCGTGTCAGATTTCCCCTTGATGACACCGACAACACCAGTGCGCCCGATGCCGGTCACGATCTCATCGCAGCCGAAGTCCTTCAACTTCTCGGCCACAAGGGCAGAGGTCCGGTGGGTTTCGAACAGGATTTCGGGATGTTCATGGATATCGCGCCGCCATTCGGTGATTTCGGGCAGCAGTTCCGCAAAGCGGTTCTTGACGGGCATTCTCTCTCTCCTGGTTCGGGTCTATTGCGCCGGCATGCGGCGTTCGACGAGCTCGGCGAAGAAGCTGCACCCGGCAGGGATCGCGTCATCGTCGAAAACATAGGCGGGGTGGTGGCACATGGCCGTGTCGCCATTGCCAAGGAAAATATAGGCGCCGGGGCGTTCTTCCAGCATGTAGGCGAAATCTTCCGAGGGCATGATCGGATCGACATCGTCGATGACCCGGCCCGCGACGGCGGCGGCGGCCTCGGCGGCGTGGCGGGTTTCCTCCTCGTGGTTGATGGTGGCCGGGTAGCCCGGCGTCCAGATCACCTCTGCCGTTGCACCAAAGGCGGCAGCGGTGGATTCGGCCACCTGCCGCACACGCTCCTCCGCCATCGCCCGATATTCGGGGTCGAGCGTCCGCACGGTGCCATTCAGCGTTGCCGTGTGCGCAATGACGTTGGACGCGGTGCTGTCGGTCTCGAACGTACCCACGGTCAGCACCACGCGCTTGATCGGATCGACGTTGCGTGACACGATGGAATGAAGGCTGACCACGATCTGCGAGGCGACCAGCGTCGTGTCGATGGCGTGATGGGGCGCGGCGGCGTGGCCGCCCTTGCCCGTCACCTTGATCTCGAATTCATCCGAGGACGCCAGCAGCGCGCCGGGCCGGATCGCGAATTCACCCGTGGGCAGGCCGGGCATGTTGTGCAGGCCATAGACCTCCTGGATGCCCCAACGATCCATCAGGCCATCCTCGCACATGGCCTTGCCGCCCGCGCCGCCTTCCTCGGCGGGCTGGAAGATCAGCACAACGGTGCCGTCGAAATTCCGAGTCTCAGCCAGATATTTCGCGGTTCCAAGCAGGATCGACGTGTGCCCGTCATGACCGCAGGCATGCATCTTGCCCGGAACGGTCGAGGCATAGTCCACCCCCGATGCCTCATGAATCGGCAGCGCGTCCATATCGGCGCGCAACCCGATCACCCGGCCCCTGATGTCGGTCTTTCCCTTGATGACGGCCACGACCCCCGTCTTGCCAATGCCCGGCGTGATGTCGGTCACGCCCATCTCTTTCAGGCGGTCCACGACGAAGGCCGCCGTTTCATGCACCTCGTACATCAGTTCGGGGTGCTGGTGCAGGTGACGGCGCCAGCCCGCGATTTCGGGCTGCATCTCGGCGAGGCTGTTCTTCACGGGCATGGCGCGGGGTCCTTTCAGGCGGGCATTCGTCGTTCGACGAGTTCTGCGAAGAAGCTGCATCCGTAGGGGATCGCCTCATCGTTGAAATTGTATTCGGGGTGGTGGACCTTGGCGCTGTCGCCATTGCCCACGTTGATGAAGGCCCCGGGGCGCGCGCGCAGCATGTAGCTGAAATCCTCAGCTCCCATGCGCGGCGGACGGCCATAGCGCACGCGGGTTTCGCCCGCCACAGCACGGGCCACCTCGGCGGCGATCTCGGCGTTTTCCTCGTGGTTCACGGTCACCGGATAGCCGCGCTGGTAGTGGATTTCGGCGGTGCAGCCATAGGCGGCGGCGGTGGCGTTCACGATCTCGATGATCCGCACCTCGGCCATGTCGCGCACCTCTTCGTCGAGCGTGCGGACCGTGCCAGCCAGCCGAACGGAATCGTCGATCACGTTGGTTGCCGCGCTTTCGGTGGTCATGACGCAGATCGAGACCACGACGGATTTGATCGGGTCCACGTTGCGGCTGGCCACGGTCTGCAGCGCCATGACGGTGGCGCAGGCGGCTGGCACCGGGTCGATCACGTTGTGGGGCTGAGCAGCATGGCCGCCACGTCCGCGCATCACGATCTCGATCTCGTCGGCGGCCGCCATGATCGGGCCGGGGCTAACGCCGAACTCGCCCACGGGCAGGCCCGGTTCGTTGTGCATCCCGTAAACCTCCTGAATGCCCCACCGTTCCATCATGCCATCGTCGACCATGGCCTTGCCGCCGGCCCCGCCTTCCTCGGCGGGCTGGAAGATCAGCACCACGGTACCATCGAAATTGCGGGTCTCAGCGAGGTATTTCGCGGCCCCAAGCAGCATCGCCGTATGCCCGTCATGGCCGCAGGCGTGCATCTTGCCAGCGGTTTTGGAGGCATAGGGCAGCCCGGTCTTCTCATCCATCGGCAGCGCATCCATGTCGGCGCGCAGCCCGATCACCCGGCCCTTGCTGTCGGACTTGCCCTTGATCACGCCAATGACGCCCGACCGGCCCACGCCCGGCACGACCTCGTCACAGCCGAAGGCGCGCAGCTTCTCCTCGACCAGTGCCGTGGTGCGCGGCAGGTCATAGAGAATCTCGGGGTTCTCATGCAGGTCGCGCCGCCATTCGGTGATCTCCGGCAGCAATTCGGCAAGACGATTCTTCACGGGCATTCGCAGATTCCTTACCAAAGCAATGAAGGGGTCAGGCGAAACCTGACCGATTGTTCAAATCCCTACAAGGGGGACCTCCCGCCAATCTGACGGCACGTCGCGTCAGATGTCCGGGCCGAGTTCGATCCGGGAGCCATCGGAGAAGCGATCCAGGCGGAAGCGGGACAGGTCGTGGCCCACCTCCTCGCCCGTGATCAGAGAGGCCATGACCCGCCCGAAGCCCGGCCCGATCCCGAAGCCATGACCGCACATGCCGGTGCAGATCGACAGGCCCGGCAGGCTGTCGGCGCGGTCCACCACCGGCACGATATCGGGCATGGTGTCGATCATGCCCGCCCAAGCCAGCGCGCCCTCGACCCGGCCAAGCGCGGGAAATTCCTGTTCGAAGCCACGCAACAGGCGGGCGACCGTCTTGCGATGCGGGGCCGGGTTCAAAACGCGCATGCGTTCGAACGGGGTTTCGTCCACGCCGCGCCAGACGCGCGGGGTGGTCCAGCCATCGGGATAGCCGCGCGGCGACATTGGGTGATAAACCCGCCCCCACGGGTCGCGGCGCAATTGTGGCAGGTATTTCGGCAGATGGCGAAACGCATCCCAACCCACGAAAATCTCGTGAAAGCCACCATTGGCCAGCGTGTAGCCGCCGTCGTCGCGCCTGCGGAAGGCAAGGCTTTGCCCGGTCGCGCCGCCGCCGTGCACCTCGGGCAGCGCCTTGGTGGCCACGACCGTCGCCTTGACCGACAGTTGCGGGATGCGGATGCCATGCTGGCGCAGAAGCAGCGATGACCACGCCCCGCCCGCGACCACCACCTCGGGCGCGCGAATGCGGCCCAGTTCGGTGATGACACCCGCGACCCTGCCGCCTTCCACGTCGACCAGCCGCGCGGCGCAGTTTTCCACGATCACCGCGCCCTTGCGCACGGCGGCGCGCGCCAGTACCGGCACCGCGATCCACGGTTCGGCCTTCATGTCGCTGGCCGTGTGCAGCGCGCCCGCCCAGTTTGTCCTGCCGCCGGGAAGCAGGTCGGCGGTCTCTCGCGCGCTTAGCAAGCGGCTGTCCACGCCCGAACCAGCAACTGCATCCAGCCATCCCTGAAAGCCCGCCATCTCGGCCTCACTCTTGGCCAGATAGGTCAGCCCGCATTGGCGAAGCCCCAGATCCTCGCCCACCTCAGCGGCAAGCTGCATCCACAGCCGGTTCGCCTCCATCATGATCGGCAGTTCGGCGGGGTCGCGCCCCTGCTGACGGACCCAGCCCCAGTTTCGGCTGCTCTGTTCCGCCGCCACCCATCCCTTTTCGAGGACCACGGGGCGCAGGCCCTTTTCGGCAAGGTAATAGGCCGTCATCACCCCGATGACGCCACCGCCGATGATGACAACATCCGCCGCCTCCGGCAGCGGGCCGGCATGTTCCACGGGCCGGTGCAGGCCAAGCGGGAAGGGCGTCATTGGCAGAGCGTCTCCAGCAGCCGGTCCATGAAGCGTTCCCCGGCCTCGAACTGTTCCACGGTCAGGAACTCGTCGGGCTGGTGCGCCTGCGCGATGTCGCCGGGGCCGCAGACAACGGCGGAATAGCCGCCGTGCTGGAACTGCCCGGCCTCGGTGCCGTAGCTGACCACATGGGTGGCGTTGTCGCCGGTCAGGCGGCGGACAAGCTCCTCCGCCGCGCCATTTTCCTCGGGCTTCAGCCCCGGCACGTCCCACCGGCGATCAATCTGGATGAAGCAGGAGGGATGCACCTTCTGCATCTGCGCTTCCAGCCGCCGCACCTCTGCCTCGTAGCGCGCGCCCCAATCGTCCATCGACTCGCCCGGCACGCAGCGGAAGGACATGACGAAGCGGCAATCCTTGGCGGTGATGTTATGGGCGGTGCCGCCCTCGATCATGCCCACATGCAACGTGGTGAAGGGCGGATCGAACAGCGCGTCGGCGCCCTGGGGCACCTTCGCGCGATTCTCGTCATTCATCTTGTTGGCCCAATCAATGAGCTTTGCGCCCTCCATGATCGCGGAGACGCCATCGTCGATCATGGAAGAATGAACCTCGAACCCGCGCAGATGGGTGTCGTAACCGATTCCCCCCTTATGGCCGGTCACGGCCTGCATCATCGTGGGTTCCCCGATGATCGCCAATTGTGCTTTCGGCAGGGTGCCCTGCATGTGCGCGATCATCGGCGGCGCACCTGTGCAGCCAATCTCTTCATCGCGGGAAAGGCATATTTGCAAGGGTTTCCTGAGCGGTAGCTTCGCCGCCTTCGCCATCGCCGCCATCGCCAGCGCATCGAAGCCTTTCATGTCGCAACAGCCGCGCCCGAAAAGCTTGCCGTCCTTCTCGACAACGGTGAACGGATCGGTCGACCAGTTCTGCCCATCCACCGGCACAACGTCGGTGTGGCCCGACAGAATGACGCCGCCCTCAATGTCGGGACCGATATGCGCATAGAGGCTCGCCTTGGTCCCATCCTCGTTGTAATCGCGGAAACAGCGGGCCCCGAGATCGGTCAGAAACGTCTCTGCCCATTCTATCAGCTCAAGGTTGCTGTCACGGCTAACTGTCGGAAATGAAACAAGCTTTTCCAGAAGATCGCGGGAGGTCATCTCGGCGGGCATGGGCAGGGTCCTTTGTGCTTCGCGCCTGAGCCTCTTCTTACCCCGCCAGCCCGTCAAGCCCACCCCCGACAAATGCTCAAATTTTGCCCGAATGGTCAAAATCGGACGCAAGGTCAGGTTAAAACCTATTGCGGGGGACCAGTTTCCTGATACCGTGACGGGAATGAACGCACCCGCCCGGCAGAGGCGGGGCGATGTCCAACCGGTGAGGAGCGTCTGGTGATGCTTGATGGGGCACAGCCCTCCGTCCTTGATGTCAAGGACCTCAAGACCGTATTCAAAACCCGACGCGGCGAAGTCCACGCGGTCAACAACGTGAGCTTCCACCTGAAGGCGGGGGAGCTTCTGGGTGTTGTCGGGGAAAGCGGTTCTGGAAAATCCGTGACCATGATGTCCCTGATCGGCCTTGTGCCGGCACCGCCTGCGGTGGTCAGCGGCGAAGGTGTCTATTTCGAAGGTCAGAACCTGCTGACCGCCACCGATGACGAATTGCGGGCCGTGCGCGGCGCGCGGATCGGGTTTGTCTTTCAGGACCCGATGACCTCGCTGAATCCGGTGTTCAACGTCGGCTTCCAGCTGATGGAGCCGCTGCGCAAGCATATGGGCATGTCCAAGGCCAAGGCGCGCGTGCGGGCCAAGGAACTGCTGGAACTGGTCGGCATCCCCGATGCGGAACGGCGGCTCAAGGATTACCCGCACCAGTTTTCCGGCGGCATGCGTCAACGGGTGATGATTGCCATCGCGCTGGCCTGCGACCCCAAGGTGCTGATCGCGGACGAGCCGACCACGGCGCTTGATGTGACCATCCAGGCGCAGATCCTCGAACTGATGAAAGACCTGCGCGACAAGCTGGGTATGGCGGTGGTCTGGATTACCCATGACCTCGGCGTCATCGCCGGCATCGCCGACCGGGTTCTGGTCATGTATGGCGGGCAGGTGGTGGAACATGCCCCGGTGCGCGAATTGTTCGCCAACCCCAAGCATCCCTATACCCGCGCCCTGCTGGAAACCGTGCCGCATGTGCGCGGCGAACGGGCCGAACGGCTTGAGGTGATCGAAGGCCAGCCCCCGATCCTGCGCGCCCACCCCACGGCTTGCCCCTTCCGCGACCGCTGCGACAAGGCGTTTGACCGCTGCGCGCGGGAGAACCCTTCGCGCTACCCTGTTGGCCCCGTCCATGACGTGGCCTGTTTCTGGGACCCCGAGACCGGAGGCGCCCGCGATGTTTGATACGGCTCAGCGCAAGAAACTCGTCTCGGTCAACGGGCTGAAGATGTATTTCCCCATCCATACCGGCCTGTTGCGTCGCCACACGGGCGACGTGAAGGCGGTCGATGACGTCAGCTTTGACATCTATGAGGGCGAAACGCTTGGCCTCGTGGGGGAGTCCGGCTGTGGCAAATCCACCTGCGGGCGCGCGGTGCTGCGGCTTTACGATCCGACCGCAGGAACGATCGAGGTTGATGGCACCGATATCTCGACCACCTCGCAAAGCGGGCTGCGCAAGATGCGCCCGGTCATGCAGATGGTCTTTCAGGATCCTCAGGCCAGCCTTAACCCGCGCATGTCAGTGGCCGATATCATCGGCGAGCCGCTGCGCGAGCATACCAAGAAATCCAAGGCCGAACGGCTGGACCGCATCTATGAACTGATGGATGCCGTGGGCCTGAACCGTGATTTCGCCAACCGGTATCCGCATGAGTTTTCCGGTGGCCAGCGTCAGCGCATCGGGATCGCCCGCGCCCTGGCGCTGAACCCGAAATTCATCGTCTGTGACGAACCGATTGCGGCGCTCGACGTGTCGATTCAGGCGCAGGTCGTGAACCTGCTGGAAGACCTGCAATCCGAGCTTGGCCTGACCTACCTCTTCATCAGTCACGATCTGTCCATGGTCCGCCATATCGCGGATCGGGTGGCGGTGATGTATCTGGGCAAGGTGGTAGAACTGGCGCCGCGTGAAGGGCTCTATGACGATCCCAAGCACCCTTACACGGTTGCGCTTCTCTCGGCGGTCCCCGAACCCGACCCGGCGGCGCATGACTCCGCCAACCGCGTCATTTTGCAAGGCGACGTGCCAAGCCCGTCGAACCCGCCGCAGGGCTGCAACTTCTGCACCCGCTGCCCGAAGGTCATGGATATCTGCAAGCAACTGGACCCCGAGTTCCGCGAGATCGAACCGGGCCGCTTCGTTGCCTGCCACCTGTATAATCAATGAGACCGCCGAAGAACGGCGGCACCCATGAGGTCACAAGAGCTCAAGAGACCAACAAGGAGAGAGACAACATGAAGTTAAGACATCTCATGCTAGGGGCTGCGGCGGCTTTCGCCCTCGCCCCCGTGGCCGCGATGGCCGAGCGTGGCTCAGATGGCCAGCTCAACATCATCTACTGGCAGGCGCCCTCGACGCTGAACCCGTATCTCTCGGGCGGCACGAAAGAGGTGGAATCCGCCTCGCTGGTGCTGGAATCGATGGCGCGCTTCGACAGCGACGGCAACCTTGTGCCGTTCATGGCCGAAGACATTCCGACCGTTGAAAACGGTGGCGTGGCCGAGGATCTGACCTCGATCACCTGGACCCTGCGCGAAGGCCTGCTGTGGTCCGACGGTACGCCCGTGACCGCGAATGACGCGGTGTTCACCTGGGAATACTGTACCCACCCGGAAGGCGGCTGTGCCCAGGCCAGCTACTTTGACGGCGTGGAAAGCGTTGAAGCCCTCGACGACCGCACCGTTCGCGTGAACTTCGCGGCACCCAAGCCCTTCCCCTACACCGCCTTCGTCGGCTCCGAGAGCCCGATCATCCAGGCCGCTCAGTTCGCTGACTGCCTTGGCGCAGCCGCGCCCGAGTGCACCGAGGCCAACTTTGGCCCGATCGGCACCGGCCCGTTCGTCGTGGAAGAATTCCGCCCGAACGACGTGATCACCTTCGTGGCCAACGAGCACTACCGTAACCCCGACCAGCCGGCCTTCGCCCGCGTGGTGTTCAAAGGTGGCGGCGACGCTGCCTCTGCGGCCCGCTCGGTTCTGGAAACCGGTGAATTCGACTACGCCTGGAACCTCCAGATCGACCCGACCCTTCTGGCCGAGATGGAAGCCAACGGCATCGGCACCGTCGTGACCGCGTTCGGCACCTCGGTTGAGCGTCTGCACCTCAACCAGTTCAACCCCGATCCGGCCCTTGGCGACGCGCGTTCGACCGCGGAAGGCGGCCCGCACCCGTTCCTAACCAACCCGGTGATCGGTCAGGCCATGTCCATGGCCATCGACCGCGCGCTGCTGGTTGAAATCGGCTATGGTGCAGGCGGCCAGCCCACCTGTAACGTGCTGCCCGCACCGGCGCTCTATGCCTCCACCGCCAATGACGGCTGTCTGACCCAGGACATCGCCGGCGCCAACGCGCTGCTCGATGAAGCGGGCATCGTCGACTCCGATGGCGACGGCGTGCGCGAATACGAAGGCACTCCGCTGCGCGTTCTCTACCAGACCTCGACCAACGCCGTCCGCCAGGACACGCAGGCGCTGATCAAGCAGTGGTGGGCCGAGATCGGCATCGACGCCGAGCTTCGCAACATCGACGCGTCCGTGTTCTTCGGCGGTGATCCGGCGTCGCCCGACACCTTCCAGAAGTTCTATGCAGACGTGGAGATGTACACCAACAACTTCGCCGGTGTGGACCCCGAAGCCTACATGGCCAACTGGCGTTGTAACGAGATCCCGGGCCCGGATACCCAGTGGCAGGGTTCGAACATCCAGCGCTTCTGCTCGGAAGAGTATGACGCCCTCGTCACCGAGATGAGCCAGACCGCACCGCTCGAAGAGCGTGGCCGCCTGGCGCGCGAGATGAACGACATGCTGATGCAGTCCTACTCGATCATCCCGCTGATCCACCGCGGTGGCGTGTCGGCCCATGCGAACTCGCTCGGCGGTGTGCGCATGTCCGACTGGGACTCCGAACTGTGGAACATCGCAGAATGGTATCGCATCGACGAGTGATCTCGATCTGAACACCGCAGCCGCATCCCCTCGGGGGTGCGGCCCCTCACAGACCCCACGCAGTACAGACTTCTGAACCGAGGCGCCCGCCCATGCTGACTTTCACGATCCGTCGCTTGTTCATGGCAATCCCGACGCTTCTGTTCATAAGCCTGATCATCTTCCTGATCCTCGATCTGGCCCCGTCCGATCCCACGGCCAGCCTGCCCCTGACCATCCCGCCAGAGGTGCGGGCCGAGATCCGGGCCTCGCTTGGCCTGGATGAACCCATCCACATACGGTTTGCCCTGTGGCTGCAACAGTTCTTCGTGAACGAGCCGCTGAACCTGATCGAGCAATGGACGGGCCTCACCATCGGCGATGGCGACCGTACCCGCGTGATCTCGTGGCAGACCCGCAGCCCCGTTGTCGATATCATCGCACAGCGCATGCCCCAGACCCTGTGGGTTGTCGGCACCGCATACGTGGTCGGCATCCTGATCGCGCTGCCCATTGGCATCTACTCGGCCTATCGTCAGTATTCGATCTTCGACCAGGCCGGTACCTTCATCACCATGGTCGGCTTCTCGGTCCCGCCCTTCTTCTCGGGCGTTCTGGTGATCGTGATCTTCGCGGTGCAGCTTGGCTGGTTCCCGTCGGTCTATGACACGACCCATGTGGTGGTGGACTGGGACAGCTTCGTCGTGCAACTCAAGCAGATGATCCTTCCTGTCATGGTGCTTGCCCTTCAGATCACCAGCCAGATCAGCCGTTTCATGCGGGCCTCGATGCTCGACAACCTCAACCAGGATTACGTGCGCACCGCCCGCGCCAAGGGCCTCACGGAAAGCGTCGTGGTCATGGTCCATGTGCTGCGCAACTCGATGATCCCGGTGGTGACCGTCATTGCGCTTGGCGTGCCGCAGGTCTTTGGCGGCGCCATCATCACCGAGCAGGTGTTCAAGGTGAACGGTCTTGGTCACCTGCTGATCGGTGCCATCCAGGGCGGCGACATCCCGACTGTCCAGACCCTGACCTTCATCTTCGCGGTGCTTATCGTGCTCTTCAACCTGATTGCCGATGTGCTTTACGGCATTCTTGACCCGAGGATCCGCTATGACTGATCTGACCACGCTCGAAGCGGAAACCTACCAGAAGCCGCGCAACCAGTGGTGGGATGTGTGGGACCAGTTCAAGACCCACAAGGGTGCCCTGATCGGCGCGGCCTTCTTCATCTTCGTGCTGATCTTCGTCTTTCTGGGCCCGATCTTCTGGACGCTGGACGCGCAATATATCGACATCCGCGCCCGCAGCCAGGGCCCGTCCTGGGCCCACCCCATGGGCACTGACCAGTTGGGCCGCGATACGCTGTCCCGGATCATGGTCGGCGGCCAGACGTCGCTGCTGGTGGGGCTGACAGCAATGCTGCTGGCGCTGGTCGTGGGCACGCTGGTGGGGGTTCTGGCGGGCTATTTCAAACGGCTCGACGGTATCCTGATGCGCCTGACCGACCTGTTCCTCGCCCTGCCGCTGCTGCCGCTGCTCTTGGTCATCATCATGCTGTTCCGCGACACGCTGCGCGCACAGTTCGGCCCCGAAAAGGGTATCTTCATCCTGATCGTCTTCGTCATCGGCATCACCAGCTGGATGCAGACGGCGCGGATCGTGCGCGGCGATGTGCTAGCACTGAAAGAGCGGGAATTCGTTTTGGCCGCCCGGTCCATCGGCACACCGCCCTACCGAATGATCACCCGGCATGTGCTGCCCAATGTGCTGTCGCCGATCATGGTGTCGGCCACGCTCGGCATTGCCAACGCGATCATCACGGAAAGCGCGCTTAGCTTCCTCGGGCTTGGTTTCCCGTCGGACTTCCCGACCTGGGGGCGGCTGCTGTTCGATGGCACCGACTGGCTGCAGCGCAACCCCGAACGGGTGATCTGGCCGGGCCTTGCCATCTCGCTGACCGTTCTCAGCGTGAACTATATCGGTGACGGGCTGCGCGACGCGCTGGACCCCAGAATTCGTGGCCGCTGAAACAAGCGACTTCGTCTCTGCCTGAATGTCCTTGGGGCGTCGGTGTCGAAACCGACGCCCTTTTCAGTAAAAGCTCTGCGGGTCGATATCGACAGCCACCCGCAGATTGTTGGTCAGTTTCAGCCCCCCCAACCACTGCCGCAGCGCGTTCTGGATCGGTGCGCCCTTGGGCGCCTTCACCAGCAAGCGCACCCGGTGCCGCCCCCTGATCCGCGCAATCGGTGCCGGGGCGGGGCCGAATACGATCCCGTCAATCGCCCGGATGGGGGCATCCGACCGCGCCAGATGGGTGCCGAGGTCGAAAGCCGCCGCCGCCTCGGGCGCGGAGATCACGATCCCGGCCAGCCGCCCGAAAGGGGGCATCCCGGTTGCCCGGCGTTCGTCGGCCTCGGCCCGCCAGAAGCCTTCCTCATCCCCTGACAGGATCGCGCGGATCACCGGGTGATCGGGCTGAAAGCTCTGCAACAGAGCTGTTCCCGGCTTCTCCGCGCGACCGGCCCGACCTGCCACCTGCCGCATCAGCTGAAACGTCCGCTCCGCCGCGCGCAGGTCAGAGCCTTGCAGACCCAGATCCGCGTCGATCACACCCACCAAGGTCAGGCGCGGGAAATTGTGCCCCTTGGCCACCAGCTGCGTGCCGATGATGATGTCGGTCTCGCCCTCCGCGATCTCGGCAATCCGGGCCTTCAGCGCGCGGGCGGATCCGAAGAGGTCCGAGGACAGAACCGCCTGTTTGGCCTCCGGGAACAGCGCCGCCGCCTCTTCCGCCAACCGCTCCACCCCCGGTCCGACGGCGGCCATCTTGCCCTCGACCCCGCAGGACGGGCAGGCCTCTGGCATCGGCTTCGTCTCGCCGCATTGGTGGCACATGAGCCGTTTGAGGAACCGGTGTTCCACCATCCGCGCGTCGCAGTGATCGCAGCCCACCTGTTCCCCGCAAGCCCGGCATATCGTGACCGGCGCGTAGCCGCGGCGGTTGAGGAACAGAAGCGCCTGTTCGCCCGCCTGTAGTCGCGCCCGAACCGCAGCTTGCAGGGTCGGTGAAATCCACCTGTTGCCCGGCAGATCCTCGCCCCGCATATCAATCGCGCGCATGTCGGGCATCACGGCGGGTCCAAACCGGTCGGTCAGGTCGATCCGAGTGTATTTTCCCGACTCCGCGTTCCACCAGCTTTCCAGCGACGGCGTGGCCGAGGCCAGAACCACCTGAGCGTCATTCAGCGAGGCGCGCAGCACCGACATATCCCGTGCGTTGTAAAGCGCCCCGTCCTCCTGCTTGTAGGAGGTGTCATGTTCCTCATCGACGACGATCAGGCCGAGGTCGCGGAACGGCAGGTAGAGCGCGGACCGCGCGCCCACGATCAACTGCGCCGCCCCCTGCCCCACCATGCGCCAGCAGCGGCGGCGTTCAGTCATGGTGACACCGGAATGCCATTCGGCGGGCTCCGCGCCGAAGCGTGCTTTCACGCGGGTCAGGAACTCGGAAGTCAGGGCAATCTCGGGCAGAAGCACCAAGGCCTGCCGCCCCTGCCGCAGGCATTCCGCCACGGCCTCCAGATACACCTCCGTCTTGCCCGATCCGGTGACGCCCTTCAGCAGCGTTGTGCCGTAGCGCCCGGCGCGGATGCCCTCGCAGATTTGCGCGGCGGCCGCCGCCTGTGCTTCGGTCAGCTCCTTGCCGTCACGTTCCGGATCGAGCGGCAGGTAGGGGGCGTCGCGGGGCGTGTCGAATTCCTCCACCACGCCCTGTTTCACCAGCCCCTTGACGACAGAGGAGGTCACGCCCGCCATTTCCGACAGCTCACCAAGCGTGAAGCTGACCCCGCCATATTCCTCCAGCACCGCGATCACGCGGGTGCGGGCGTCGGTCATGCGGTCGGGCTCGCCATAGCCCATCCGGTAGAGCTTGCGCATCGAGGGCGGATCAGCCAGCCCCGGCGCGCGGGTCGCCAGCCGCAGCATCTGCGACAGCGGCGTCAGGGTGTAGGACCCCACGCGCGCAAGAAACTCCCGCATCTCAGATCGCATCGGGGCTACGTCCAGCACCTTCAGGACAGAGCGGATCTTGGCCGGATCCCAATCGCCCCGCCCCGGCCCCCAGACCACGCCGAGCACCTTGCGCGGGCCAAGCGGCACCTGCACGAAGGCCCCTATCCAGCAGCCGCCCTCGGGCGCCTTGTAATCCAGCACGCGGTCCAGCGGTTCGGCGGTCAGCACGCCAACAAGGCTGCCTTCCTCGAAGAATTCCTGCTCTGCCTGCATGTCACTCATGTTACCGCAATCATAGTTGGGCTTTCCGCCGCGTCTAAGCTGGGGTAAGACACGCCCGAGCCCGCCATCAACCCCTGAGGGATAGACCAATGAAATTCTTTGTCGACTCCGCCGAAGTGGACGCCATCGCCGAACTGAATGATATCGGGATGGTCGACGGTGTCACCACCAACCCGTCGCTGATCCTGAAATCGGGCCGCGACATCATCGAAGTGACCCGCGAAATCTGCGCCATGGTCGATGGCCCCGTCTCCGCCGAGGTCGTGGCGCTGGAAGCCGACGCCATGATCGCCGAGGGCCGCAAGCTGGCCGAGATTGCAGAGAATATCTGCATCAAGCTGCCGCTGACCTGGGACGGTCTGAAGGCCTGCAACATCCTGACCAATGACGGGTTCCAGACCAACGTGACGCTGTGCTTCTCGGCCAATCAGGCGCTGCTGGCCGCCAAGGCAGGCGCAACCTACATCTCCCCCTTCATCGGGCGTCTGGATGACATCAACCTCGACGGGATGGACCTGATCGGCGATATCCGCACGATCTATGACAATTACGGGTTCGAGACGCAGATCCTGGCCGCTTCGATCCGGTCCGCCAATCACATGAAGGACGCGGCCCTGATCGGCGCTGACGTGGCCACCGCGCCGCCGAATGTGATCAAGGCGATGGCCAACCATGTGCTGACCGACAAGGGGCTCGACGCCTTTATGAAGGACTGGGCAAAAACAGGGCAGAAAATCCTGTAAACATGGTGTAAGGTCTGCCCCAACCATAAAAACACCAAGGGGCAGACCACTTATGGGCGAAAGGGCAGACGCGTTGGAAGACTGGCGCGAACGGGTATTGCAGGACCCGGATCTTATTCTGGATGACCGCGACGTGATGCGGGCGCTGATTACCGCGAATGACCGCCAGATGGGCGGCAATATCGTCGATATGCGCGGCATCGCCATGGAACGACTGGAAAACCGGCTGGACCGGCTGGAGGACACGCATCGCAGCGTGATCGCAGCGGCCTATGAAAACCTCGCCGGGACCAACCAGATTCACCGCGCGATCCTGAAACTGCTGGATCAGGCGGAGTTTGAGGATTTCCTGAAGGTCCTTGGTACTGATGTAGCCGCGATCCTGCGGGTGGACCGCATCCGGCTGGTGTTGGAGAGCCCCGAGGCGACGGAAACCAGCGCCCCCAAGGTGCAGAAGCTGGAAGATGTGCTGACCGTGGTGGCACCCGGCTTTGTCGACGATTACCTGACCGCCGGGCGCAACATGCCGCAACGGGCGGTGACCTTGCGCCAGATCGGGGCTGGAGCAGCCAGCATCTACGGCGAGGCCGCCGACTGGATTGCGTCCGAGGCCATTTTGCGCCTCGACCTCGGGCTTGGGCGCCTGCCCGCCATGCTGGTCATGGGGTCGGAAGATCCGCACCAATTCCGCCCCAGCCAGGGCACGGACCTGCTGAATTTCTTCACCGGCGTCTTTGAACGCAGCATGAAACGGTTCCTGGGGTAGGCGCGATGAGCACCGCCCTCAGCCCCGCCGCACGCGACCTGATGGACGCGTGGCTTGCGGATGTGGGCAGCCTGCGGGGCGGCTCGCCTGCCACGGTGACAGCCTACGGGGCGGACCTGCGGGACTTTCTGGCGTTCCAGACCGGGCACCATGGGGCACAGCTTGGGCTTGGCCCCCTGCGCGCCCTTGGGCCACGGGATATGCGGGCCTGGATGGCGGCGGAACGGGGATCGGGGCTTGGGGCGCGATCATTGGCGCGCAAACTGTCGGCGGTGAAGGGGTTTTACCGATGGTGGGCCGAGCGGGAGGGGTTCGACGCCACGGCGGTCCTGTCCACCCGCGCGCCCAAGTTCCAGCGCAAACTGCCCCGCCCACTGTCGGAACCCGCCGCTCAGGACCTGATGGACCGGGTCGGCGCACAGGACGCCCGCGACTGGATTGCCGCGCGGGACGTGGCGGTGGTGACGCTGCTTTATGGCTGCGGATTGCGGATATCGGAGGCGCTTGGCCTGACGGCCTCTGTCCTGCCCCTGTCCGACACGCTGCGCATTCGGGGGAAGGGCAATAAGGACCGTGAAGTGCCGGTCCTGCCCGCCGCCCGCCGCGCCGTGGACCGATACGCCGCGCTTTGCCCGCATGACCTGCCCGCCGATGGCCCGCTGTTTCGGGCGGTGCGTGGCGGCGCGCTTGGCCCTCGGCAGGTGGCCAAGGTGGTCGAGGCCGCGCGCATGCAACTGGGCCTGCCCGCCACCGCGACCCCCCACGCCATGCGCCACAGCTTTGCGACGCATCTGCTGGACGCCGGCGGCGATCTGCGCGCGATACAGGAGCTGCTCGGCCATGCCTCCCTGTCCACCACCCAGGCCTATACGGCGGTCGATACCGCGCGGCTGATGGAGGTCTACCGCAACGCCCATCCCAAGGCGTAGCGCTGCCCTTTGCGGTCCTTCATCAGTTCAGCGTGCAGGTCATATCACCGCTTGCCACCGGCAGCGCATTGCCGTTGCTTCGCGCCCCCACGCGCTGCGGGTCAACGGCCCAGTCGGCGCTGAACCCTTGCTCCGACAGCTCGAAATTCGACAGCGTGCCGTGTCGGCCAACGCCGGGCTCCCACCATGTGCCAGCCCATCCCGAAGCCCCCTGCCCCAGAGCAGGGTCATAGGTGAGAGTGAGCCTGCCGTGTTCGTCCTCGTAGGTATCCTGATAGGTGCCCTCCATTGCCATCCAGGATCCCGCCTGACTGAGATTGACACCGCCCCAGCAATCGTAGCTGCCTGCCGCGATGATCGGCATTGTGCCCCCTGATGGCGTGGGTGCGACCGAGCCTGGCCGATCGAACATCACCGACATTCCGAAATTCGAGGCGAAGATCTCCAGCTCATGCGCGCCGGAATGGTGGAAATTGTAGCTCCAGTTCGCATCCGGCGTCCCGGTCATGTGGATGGCCTCAGCGAGGATGACGCTCTGTCCCATGGGGACGGTTGCCTGTCCGCGTGACAAAGGAGGCACGACGACGGGTTGGCTCTGGATCGAGGAGCTATGGGCATTCTGCGTGAAAACGGACAGCGTGGCATCGGTGTTGTTGTGGATGATCAGCGTGGCCTGTTGGCCATGCGCGATCCCCGTGATCGCCAGCAGCAGCGGGACAAAGAGCGCAAAGGCGCGAATCAATGCGGGCATGGGGACCTCCGTTCCGATTGGACGGCAAGGGTATCACGGGATGCGGCAAGTCCGAAATTCTGTCCTAACGGTAGTGCCGCCCGCCCTTTCCCGGCACACCCCCGGTTGCCTATCGCGTTGCTTTGGTTCATGTCAGTCCGATGACATTGCGTATGAAAGCCCTCTCGGTTCACCTGTTCACCGCCACCGGCGCGGTATTCGCCATGCTGGCGATGCTGGCGGCGGTCGAGGAAAAGTGGTCGCTCATGTTCCTGTGGCTGGTTGTGGCCCTGATCGTCGATGGGATCGACGGGCCATTGGCGCGCCGCTACCAGGTCAAGACCAATGCGCCAGAGTTCGACGGGGTCCTGATGGACCTGATCATCGACTACCTGACCTATGTCTTCATCCCCGCCTATGCGCTGTTCAAATCCGGGCTGCTGCCGGGCTGGACGGGATGGCTGGCGATCATCGTGATCACCTTTGCCAGCGTCGTCTACTTCGCCGATACCCGAATGAAGACCAAGGACAATTCCTTTGCGGGCTTTCCGGGCTGCTGGAACATGGTGGTATTGGTTCTGTTCGCGCTCAGCCCGAATTTCTACATAATCCTCGGGCTGGTCATCCTCTTTGCCGTGGGGATGTTCCTGAACCTCAAGTTCATCCACCCGGTGCGCACGGAACGCTGGCGGGCCTTGTCCTTGCCCATGGCCATTGCCTGGACCGGCTTTGCCGGTTGGGCCGCCTGGGTCGATTTCCACCCGGAAAGCTGGGCACTTTGGGGGTTGATGGGCAGCTCGATCTATCTGGCTATTGCCGGGATTGCCCAACAGGTTCTGCCAGAACGCTGATCTTGAGAAAGCCATGGATGACGCATGGTCAATGCGGTGATGGATTGACTCCGGCTTATGTTTGTGTATATTTTACACGTATTGAACCAAACCGCACTCAAACCCAGGAATTTGACCCATGCGTATCTTTTCTCTCCTCTCCGCCGCTGCTCTCGCTTCTGCCATTTCCGGTGCGTCTCAGGCCGAGGCCCAGTATGTCGACATGTATGAACTGAGCGCCTATTGCAGCGCCGGCTACTACGAGGCCTGCGCCATGCTGGACGCCTATGCGATGCAGATGCAGGCCCCGGTCTATGGCGGCTATAACAGCTATGACCCCTACGCCGCCCATGCGCAGCGGATGGAAGACATCCACAGCTGGGGCAACCAGATGCTGGCCACCGGTGCAGCCAACTCGGCCATTCTGGACCAGCGTCATAACTCCTTCATGGAAACCCTGCGCAACTGATCCCACGTCGCAGCAGATCGGGGCCTGTCAGCCGGTTCGGTTGGCAGGCCCTTTTCATTTTTCGGGGCCGGTTCTGCCCTGGTCTGACTCAGTTGAAATTTTTTTTGTGTCGAGTGCACACTTTTGCCTTGCGCACCCCGGATTAATGTGTAATTAATACACTAACAGAAACGAAGACAACGGAACTCAAACCAATGACATTCTCCTCCCGCTCCGCCGCCGCCCTTCTCGCCCGCGACGCCCGCACCCGCCAGGCCAAGCCGGTCACTCTTCCCAAGGCTCCTTTCCCGCTCGGCTGATCTGCTGAGCCCCACCAAGTTTCGTCAGGCCCGGCTGTCCTCCTCCCTCCTCTTTCCCTCCCTGTGCCGGGCCTGACACCCAGATTTTTCAGCACCAAAACATTTTCATTTCGGATGGTCCTGCTGCAACCGTGAGAGCGGCAGGGCCATCCGTTTTCTGTCCGGACAAGATGGGTGGGAGTCGTGATTGTCGACGGCCCGCTACTGGCTCTCTGCGTCCTCTGACGCGACAGCCGCTGCCGCTGCCGCCTGTTGCGCGCGGAAATCGTCCCACTGGTCGAAACTCGTCATGATCTCGAAACCACTGAGCGCCGAGCGCACGTCGTTCGACAGGTTTTCAACGCCTTCGCTGACATAGGACATGACCGCCAAACCCATGGCGACAGAGGCGGCCGTCATGACCACCCATTCGACCGTGGCCGAACCGCTTTCATCATTCCAGAACTGTGCAACGCAGGTCATGGCATCCTCTTGGAATCATCCGGGGAAGAGGATGCCTTACGGCCAAGGCAAAAATTTGACGGATCAAACCGCGACGCGTGTCAGTTTTCCGACCGATCGCGGATAATCTTGGCGAACTGGTCGAAGATCGGCTCGGCTGCCGCCAGAACCTGACCATCTTCCACGAGGTTCTGCCCGTCGCGAATCGGCTGAACGATGGCGCCCGCCTCTTTGGCGATCAACAGGCCCGCAGCCACGTCCCAGGCATGCAGACCCCGTTCCCAGTAGCCATCGTAACGGCCCGCCGCCACATAGGCGAGGTCGAGCGCGGCAGAGCCCCACCGGCGCACACCGGCACAGGCGGGCATCAGCCGCGCCAGATCCTGAAGCGTTGCGGGCAGGTATTTGCGCCCGCCAAAGGGCACACCGGTCGCAAAGACGCAGTCGATCATCCGGTGACGACCGGACACGCGCAGGCGCTGCGAATCGTTCAACCAGGCCCCCGCGCCTTTTTCGGCATAGAACATCTCGTCCTTCGCCGCGTCATAGACCACGCCCGCCACGATCTCGCCCTTGTGTTCCAGCGCAATGGACACCGCCCAATGGGGCATCCCGTGCAGGAAGTTGGTGGTGCCGTCCAGCGGATCGACGATCCAGCGGCGGGTTGGGTCGGTGCCGGGGGTTTCGCCGGTTTCCTCACCCAGCCACCCATAGTTGGGGCGCGCTTCCATCAGCTCTGTGCGCAGGATCTCTTCGGCGGCCATATCGGCCTTGGACACGAAGTCACCCGGCCCCTTGGACCCGACCTGAAGGTTCTCGACCTCGCGGAAATCCTTCACAAGGCTGCGGCCTGCCTTGCGGGCGGCCTTGATCATGATGTTGAGATTTGCGCTGCCCTGCATGGCGTGTTCCTCGGCTAGACGAAAGCGGCGTATACCCGTAGTCCGCAGCAAAGGAAAGTTGAGAAGCGCAGTTTTTCAGCACCGCCTGGACAAGCCCGCCCCGGACGGGCCGGGGCGTGGTTTGTCAGGATCAGGCCGCGCGGGTCGGCTGCATGCCCCCTGCGCCTTTCTTCATGGCACGGATATCGCGTCCCAGCAGGTAATCGCGGGCTGGCGGGCCATAGCGACCTGCGGCACCTTCCTCGCCAAAGGCAACATGCGCCAGTTCCGGGAACAGGGTCAGCAGTTCGGCCATCGCCTCTCGGTCGATGGATTTCAGCGCCTGCGGGCCGGGATAGAAGGCCTCGGTCCGGGCGCCTTCGGCGAACACGATCTCGTGCCGGTCGAACATGATGTGCACATAGGTCACCTGCTCGCATTTGCGGTCGATCCGCGCGATCTGCCCGCCATAGAGCTCCGCCGCGTGCTTGGCGCGGATCAGCCGTTCGCCGGTATCGGTCTTCATGACAAACCCGTGCTGCGGTGACACCAGCATCTTGCGGTCATTGCCGAACGCACCCTTGCGGATCACCACGGGCTTGAGTTCCGGCTTTGCCTCCAGCTCCTCGCCGGTCAGGGTACGACTGCCCACCCACCGGACCGGCTGAAAGCCGTTGTCGGCGGTCAGCACCATGTCGCCGGGGCGGATATCCTCCACCGCGCGTTCCCCGTCGGCGGTGATGATCATCGCACCGGGGGTGAAGCAGGGAATGCCAATGGCGAACAGTTCCGGGATCGTGTCGACCTGGTTCGGGGCCACGCCCTCCAGCGTGATGCTTTCGCCGCCCGGGAAGGTCAGGATTGCATCGCCGGTGCCGTTGCCGTTGGTGTCGGTGACAACGACATCCCAGGCGGTCACGGGCGTGGTGCCGTCGGTGGTCAGGCCCGTCACATCAAGCTGGTCGAAGGTGTGCCCGTCGCCGCGGTCGCCCATGTCGAAGCCGGACACAACATCGCTGCCGCCACCATCGCCAAGCTGCAGCGTATCCTCGCCACCGCCGAGGATCAGAGTCTCGAACTCCTCCGCGTTGATCGTGTCAGTGCCATCGGTGATGGTCACCTTTTCCGGGTTCACACTGGTCAGGTCGATGGTGGTATCGACGGTCAGATTGCTCAGGTCGAGCGTGTCGCCATCGGTCTCGCTGGTTTCACCGGCGATCAGATTGTCATTGCCGAACCCGTCTTCCACAATGACGGTGTCATCCCCGCCTTCGCCGAAGACCTGGTCGTCACCGGTGCCTGCATAGACAAGGTCGTCATCGGCCCCCGCGAAGATGCTGTCATCCCCGGCCCCGCCGATCAGCGTGTCATCGAAACTGTCACCGATGATCGTGTCATTCCCGGCACCGCCATCAATGCTGTCGGCCCCACCGGTCGCGAACACGTCGTCGCCATCGAGGCTGTCATTGCCAGCCCCGCCAAGGATCGTATCCGCGCCGTCCTGACCGAACACCGTGTCATCGCCAAGCCCCGCCACGACCGAGTCATCGCCCGCACCGGCCAGCACGCTGTCATCGTTCGACCCGTCGGAATGATCCAGCGCGTCGATCATGTCGCCTTCCGGATCACCGGTATAGCCGACGTCGATGGTGTCGTTGCCCGAGCTGCCCTCGACGATGAAATCGCGCCCGTCCGGGATGCCGATGGCAACCAGTTCGGCCGCACCGTCCACCTCGCTCGGAGCCACACCCACAAGCGTAATGCTTTCGCCGCCCGGGAAGCTCAGAACCGCGTTGCCGAAACCATCATCCGTGACCGTCACGTCATTGGTGGTGACCGGCGTGGTGCCGCCATCCGAGGTCAGGCCGCTGACATCCAGCTGATCCTGCCCGGTGTAGGTGCCATTGCCATTGTCGATCGGGGCTTCGAATTCCTGAACGATGTCGGACCCGTCGCCATCCGACAGAACCACCACATCCTGAGCACCATCATTGGCGCCAAGAGCGATGTTGTCATCGCCCTGACCGCCCGCGACCGTGTCGGCCCCCGCGCCAGTGGCGACGCTGTCATCGCCGGAAGAGCCCGTCACGCTGTCATCGCCGGAGCCCAGGACAACGCTCTCGATCTCAGTGAAATTCGCCACGTCGCCCGCTGTGGTCGAGGTCAACGTGCCGCTTTCATTATCCGCCGCGCCATTGGCCGACAGGTCCAGCGTCAGGTCAGCGCCAATCCAGGACGCATCCAGAATGTCGGCATCGACACCGCCTTCGCCACCCGCAATCGTATCGGCGCCGTAGCCGTCGAAGACCATGACCGTGTCGGCATCGTCGCCGCCAAGAATGCTGTCGCTGCCGCCCGCACCGCTGATAAGATCAGCGCCGGTTCCGCCATCCAGCGTGTCGTTGCCGGTGCCGCCATTGATCGAGTCATTGCCGCTGCCACCGGTGACGCTGTCATCGCCCGCGCCCGCCGCAATGCTGTCGTCATCGGCACCGCCGTCGATGCTGTCATCGCCGCCCTGACCGTTGATCAGGTCATTGCCCGCGCCGCCCAGAATGGTATCCGCGCCCGCGTCATTGCCGCCCCAGACCGTATCGTCGCCCGCCCCCGCGACGACGCTGTCATTGCCGCCGCCTGCTTCGATGCTGTCATCGTTCGAGCCGTCCGAATGATCGTTTGCATCGACCCTGTCGCCCTCGGGGTCGCCCGTGTAGCCCGCGTCGATCGTGTCATCGCTCGAGCTGCCTTCCACGATGAAGTCGGGCGCGGGCGGAATGCCGATGGACACAAGGTCGGCCTCGGTCGCCAGTTGGCTCGGGGCCACGCCCACCAGAGTGATCGACTCCCCGCCCGGAAAGCTCAGCAGCGCATTTCCGTTGCCATCATCGCTGACCGTGACATCGCCCGCATGGATCGGCGTCGTGCCCCAGTCGGAGGTCAGACCCGACACGTCGAGCTGGTCATTGGTCGAGCCGTCGCCGCTGTCGGTCATGTCAAAGGCCTGGACGATATCCGCGCCGCCGAAATCGGCCAGGGTTATGGTATCGCGCCCGCCACCAAGGATGATGTTCTCGATCTCGTTGAACTGCGCGGTCGAAATGCCGTCGCTGAACGTGCCTGCTTCGGGGTTGGACCCGGTCAGGTCGATGGTCAGGTCGTCGGTGACAAGGCTGAGGTCCAGAACGTCGCCGGTGACCTCGTTGATGCCCTCGGCCTCGATCGTATCATTGCCGAAATCGTTCTCGATGCGGATCGTGTCGTCGTTGAAACCGGCCCAGATGTAATCGTCCCCGGTGCCGCCCCACATCTCGTCATTGCCGACGCTGCCGCGCAGCCAGTCATCGCCCGCACCGCCGATGATCGTGTCATCGCCGTCGCCGCCGCTGATCGAGTCGTCGTCCGCCCCGCCGTCGATGCTGTCCGCGCCTGTCCCGCCATCGACTGTGTCGTTGCCTGCACCGCCGATGATCGTGTCGGAGTTTTCGTCGCCATAGAGGTCGTCGTCCCCGTCACCACCCTCAATCGAGTCGTCGCCAGTGCCACCGCGCAGCGTGTCGGCGCCAGCGCCGCCCTCGATGGTGTCGTTGCCCGCATCGCCCTGAACCGAGTCATCGCCCGCGCCAGCCACGACGGAGTCATTCCCGGCCCCCGCTTCGATCACATCGTCATTGGACCCGTTCAACGCATCGTTCGCATCGACCAGATCGCCCTCCGGGTCACCGTTATAGCCCGCGTCGATCGTATCCGAACCGCTGGTGCCCTCGACGATGTAATCGCGCCCGTCGGGGATGCCGATGGCGACAAGATCGTCAACCGTGGACAGGTTCAGCGGGTTGACGCCTTCCAGGGTGATGCTCTCGCCACCCGGGAAGGTCAGCACCGCATTGCCATAGGGATCGCTTGTCACGGTCACATCGGTGGTGGTCACCGGCGTGGTGCCGCCGTCCGAGGTCAGCTTGCTGACATCGAGCTGATCGACCGCCGTGCCATCGCCGGAATCGGAAATGTCGAAGCCGCCAACCGCGTCCTGACCGCCGCCATCGGCCAGATGCACCGTGTCGCGCCCGGCGCTGAGGATGATGTTCTCGATCTCGGTGAAATCGGTGTCGCCCCCGGCACTTCCCACCTCGAAGACGCTGCCCGCTTCGGGGTCGTTCGACGTCAGGTCCAGCTCAACACCCGACGTAACCGCAGACATATCCAGCGTATCGTCATCCGCACCGCCCGCCGTAAACGTCTCGCCGCCGGTGATCGTGTCATTGCCGAAGCCATTGGAAAGCTGGATGAGGTCAGCATCGCCGCCGGTCATGATCACGTCATCGCCGGTGCCGCCATCGACGGTGTCAGCCCCGTCCAGCGTGATCACCGTGTCATTGCCCGCGCCGCCATCGACGCTGTCATCGCCCTGGTTCAGCGCATTGTCGGCGAAAATGTAGTCGGCCCCGGCGCCACCGTCGATCGTGTCGTCGCCCGCGCCGCCATCGAAACTGTCGTTGCCGTCCCCGCCTGAAAGGCTGTCATTACCGATGCTGCCCGACAGGTTGTCATTGCCAGTGCCGCCGATCAGCGTATCGCTGCCCGCTTCACCGTAGAGAAAGTCATCCCCGGCCCCCCCGACGAGGCTGTCATCGCCATCGAAAGGTGCAGTGGCGTCATCATTGGCCTGCCCGTTGCCGCCAAAGATCGTGTCATTGCCGTCGCCCCCCTCGACGATGTCATCGCCTGCTCCGGTCACAACGGAATCGTCGCCAGCATGCGCGAGGACATAGTCGTCGTTTCCGGTGGTCCCGTTCACGCCGATCGCGTCATTCGCGTCGATCATGTCGCCTTCGGGATCGCCGGTGAAGGTCGCGTCAATGACATCGTCCGTGCCACTTCCCTCGACAATGCCGTCAAGCGGGGCATCGGCCACGGTCTGAATAATGACATACCCGACATCGCTGACGCCGTCGCCGTTCTCGACCGTGTAGGTGAAGACGGTCTCCCCCAGATCCGCGTCCGTTTCGACGGAGAACGTGTAGTCGCTGTTCAGCGTTACGACTTCGCCGGTGTTCAGGGTCACGGAGTCGCCCGGAACCACGGCCTGCCCGTTGATCTCGGTGATGGACAGCCCGTCGCCGGAGGAGTCGCGGTCGTTTTCGAGAACGTCGATCACGGCGGTGGTGTTGGCCTCTAGCGTGACATGATCCTCGAAGGCCAGGGCAACGGTCTGGATACTGTCCGCCGCGATCAGGACGTTGGTGTCATAGGCGCTGTCGCCGCCATCGGCGAGGCCGATCCTGATGGTGTTTTCCTCGCCCGGATTAACCGGCGCCTTGAAAGACAGGGTGATGGTGAACCCGTCCATCTCGGTATTGTAGGTGTCAGTCGCCGCCGGGTTGTCGACATAGAGGTTTGAATTCGATGTGTCGTTCACCGTGTCGATGGACACCGTATCGCCCGAGCTGGTCAGCGGCACGAAACTGCCATTGACCCAGACCCCGAGCGTATCGTTCACACCGGAGTTCACATATTCCAGATATTCCTCGGACGAGAAGACGAACTGCATCGTGATGTAGTCGTCATCGGGAATGAAGGTGGATTCGAAAACCACCGCGTCGAAGGTCGAGGTGGTCGAGATCGCATCGAGGTCCGCGTCCCCCGCCCCGCCATGGCCGGTGGATGTCCCGGCACTGGTATTGGTGTTTGTCCCGGTCCCCCCCGTCGTGAAATCGGTGGCATTGCCGGTCGACAGGATCACCCCGCTGTCGCTCGGCACCACCCCACCAGAGACCGCGTCGCCGCCCGAATAGGTCCCGGCCTGGGTCGCTGCGCCGGTCAGCGTGGCGGACACCACCTGAATGCCGTCCCCGAAAATGGTCTGGGCAATCGTCGTGGCGTCGGTCGTGGTGGTGACGTTCAGTTCAAGTGCGTCAGGCATTACTCGGACCTCCTGCAACGCAGGACGTCCCGACCGACACGACCATCCAATTGGTCGCGCGCCTGTCGGTCACAAGGAGAAAATCCCTTGGGAAAACCCGGTTTCCGGCCTGCATTGCACTGCTTTCACATTATTGTTCTGTGATCGTGCTAAGGTCCGATTGGGTCGGTTTTCGGGGCTTGCCCGGGCCATTTCCGGCTAAGAAGACGGCGATTGTTGGCGAGATGAGAACAATTTGCGGAAAGCTGACAAGAACCAGCCACATCCGCGCCTCATTCGGGCCGGTTCAGCCGCGTCTTTGCAGCTTTACCGGCTCTGTCCGGGCCAGTTTCAGCACATGGGACATGAAGGGTTTCGTCGTATCCTCGACCCGCGTCGCCCCGTACATGCGCCGGGTCAGGCCGGTTTCGGTCAGCGGCCGCGTAACATAGCTGGAATTGCTCCGCTGTTCGCGCACCACCCAGTCAGGCAGTACCGTGACCCCGCGGTTGGAAGCCACAAGCAGCAGGATCACGGCAGACAATTCCACCTGCCGCACCGCGCGCGGCTCCACCCCTGCGGGTTTCAGGAACTGGCTGAACACATCCAGCCGGCTGCGTTCCATCGGGTAGGTGATCAGCAGCTCATCCTGAAAATCTTCGGGCATGATGAAGGGCTTGGCCGCCAGCGGGTGTTCGGACGAGGCAACAAAGACCGGCTCGTAGTCGAACAGCGGCGAGAAATCGACACCGGGCAGATCCTCGGGGTCGGAGGAGATCACCAGATCGACCTCTTCCCGCATCAGGGCAGGCAGCGCCTCGAATTGCAGACCGGGGCGAATATCGACATCCACATCCGGCCAGGCGACGCGGAACTGTTCCAGAACCGGCAACAGCCACTCGAAGCAGGCATGGCATTCGATGGCGATATGAAGACGCCCGACCTTACCCTGCTGCATGGCACGGAATTCTTCCTCCATCGCAGCCACCTGCGGCAATATCTGCTCGGCCAGCCGCAGCAGGCGCAGCCCGGCCGGCGACAGTTTCATCGGCTTGGATCGCCTGACAAACAGCTCCATCCCAGCCTGATCCTCCAGCCCCTTGATCTGGTGGCTGAGCGCGCTTTGCGTGATGTGCAGCCGGTCAGCCGCCTTGGCCAGCCCCCCCTCGTCATGGATGGCCTTGATGGTGCGCAGGTGGCGGAACTCGATATGCATTAGCCGGACTCATGTTGATGATGAATGTTATGAGTTTGCCTCAGCATTCTATCCATGTCACATCCTTGTGCAACAGCATCGAGGATGTATCCCAAAATGACCCTGCCGACCCCAAACGTTTCCTTCGAGTTCTTCCCCCCGCAATCGCTGGAGGCCTCGTTCCGCCTGTGGGACACGCTCGGCACCCTCGCGCCATTGGCCCCCGAATTCGTGTCCGTCACCTATGGCGCGGGCGGAACCACCCGCGACCTGACCCATGACGCGGTGAAGACGATCCATGGCAATTACGGCGTCAATGTCGCCGCGCATCTGACCTGCGTCGACGCCACCCGGGAAGACACGCTGGCCATTGCCGACAGCTACGCGCAGGCGGGCGTGACGCGCATCGTTGCCTTGCGGGGCGATCCCCCCAAGGGTGCGTCGGGTTTCCGGCCCCATCCCGATGGCTTCGCGTCCTCGGTCGAACTGGTCGAGGCACTGGCCAAAACCGGCAAGTTCGACATCGCCGTAGGGGCCTACCCCGAGCCGCATCCCGAAGCCGCCGATCTGCAGGCCTGCGTCGACTATCTCAAGCGCAAGGTGGATGCAGGCGCGACCACGGCGATCACACAGTTCTTCTTCGAGACCGGCAGCTTCCTGCGGTTCCGCGATGCCTGTGCCGCGGCGGGGATCACCGCGCAGATCATCCCCGGCATCCTGCCCGTGAACAACTGGACCCGCGTTCGCGGCTTTGCCAGCCGCTGTGGGGCGGTCATTCCGACATGGCTGGACGAAGCCTACGCCGCCGCCATCCGCGACGGACGGGAACAGCTGCTGTCCACCGCGCTTTGCGCCGAGCTCTGTACCGAATTGCTGGAAGAGGGCGTGAAAGACCTGCATTTCTACACGCTCAACAGCCCCGACCTGACCCGCGATGTCTGCGCCGCGCTCGGCGTCACACCGCGCGTCACCCTGGCAGAGGTGGCGTAACACCCCCCGGTCTTCCGCTGGACCAGCTGAAACGTTGCGTCACCTCGCGCCGCCGCAGTCAGAGCAGGATTGCAGCGGCGCAGGCCAGTTGGGCATGCTGGTCTGGACACCCAGATTGCCCGGATCGCCCTATGCCCAACCCGTTCTTCGCCTCCACACCCGCAGAAATCGCGGATCGCGACACGCTCCTTTCCATGTCAGGCCTCGCGTTCATGGAAGCGATCCGCGACGGCCTCCTGCCCAATCCACCCATTGCGAGAACCCTGAACTATCACGTCGATACCGTCGAGGATGGACGGGTGATCTTTCGCGGCGCGCCGCTTTTTGACCACTGCAACCCCATGGGTACGGTGCATGGCGGCTGGTACGGGACGCTGCTGGACAGTTGCATGGCCTGCGCGGTGATGACGAAAGTGCCGAAAGGGTCAGTCTACACAACGCTGGAATACAAGGTGAATATCACACGGCCCATCCCGCTTGGCACCGAAATCATCGCTGAGGGGATTGTGTCCCATTCGGGCCGGTCGACCGGTGTGGCCGAGGGCACCATTCGCGGAACTGAGGACGGGAAACTCTACGCAACAGGCTCCACCACCTGCATCATCATGGCGATGGCGTGAGCACCAGAAAATTCTTCCAGAAGAATTTTCGCAAGTGCGTCAGTCGCCGAAAAATCTTCCGGAAGATTTTTCCCGGCGCAAAGAAGAGTTTTCCGGAAAACTCTTCCGTCTCAGCCCCTGATTTCGTTGACTTCGCATGGGCTTTGAGGCATGGCCGTTTCTTCAACTCACCCCAAGGAGATCGCCATGATCACGCCGGTTCTACCCAGCTATTCCCGTGCACCTCTCTCCTTCGTCAAGGGCGAAGGGGCCTGGCTCGTGGAAGCGGATGGCCGACGTTTTCTGGATCTCGGCGGCGGCATCGCGGTGACCGCGCTTGGCCATGCGCATCCGGCGCTGGTCAAGGCGCTGACCGACCAGGCGAACGCGCTCTGGCACACATCTAACCTTTATAACGTGCCCCAGCAGGAGGCGCTGGCCGAGCGGCTGGTGGAACATACCTTCGCCGACACGATGTTCTTCTGCAACTCGGGCACCGAGGCAGGTGAACTGGCCGTCAAGATGGCGCGCAAGTACTGGCACGAGAAGGGCCAGCCGGAACGGACGACGATCATCACCTTCGACGGCTCGTTCCACGGCCGGTCGATCGCCATGATCTCAGCCGCCGGATCCGAGAAGCTGACCAAGGGCTTCGGCCCGCTTCTGCCCGGCTTCATCACCCTGCCCTTCGGCGATCATGACGCGCTGCGCGAGGCCGCGGCGCGGCCCGAGGTGGGCGCGATCATGATCGAGCCCGTGCAGGGCGAGGGCGGCATCCGCCCGCTGCCCGACGCCTGCCTCAAGGGCCTGCGCGACCTCTGCGACGAACACGGGCTTCTGCTGATCCTCGACGAAATCCAGTGCGGCATGGGCCGGACAGGCAAGCTCTTCGCCCATGAATGGGCGGGGATCACGCCCGACATCATGATGGTCGCGAAGGGCATCGGCGGGGGCTTCCCGCTCGGCGCGTTGCTGGCAACCGAAGAGGCCGCCTGCGGCATGACCCCGGGCACGCATGGCTCGACCTATGGCGGCAACCCGCTTGGCTGTGCCGTGGGCTGTGCCGTGGTGGACGAGATCACGCGCGATGGCTTCCTTGACGATGTGAACCGCCGCGCGGGGCTCTTGCGGCAGAAGCTGGAGGGGCTGGTGGCAAGCCACCCCGATATCTTCGCGGGTGTGCGCGGCGAGGGCTTCATGCTCGGGCTCATGTGCAAGGTGCCCAATATGGACGTGGTTAATGCAGGTTATGATCAACTGGTGCTGACTGTCCCGGGCGGGGACAACGTGGTGCGCCTGCTGCCGTCGCTGACACTGACCGAAGACGAGATCGGAGAGGCGCTGACCCGGCTTGACGCCGCTGCCACGGCGCTGGAAGGTCAATAGCATGTCCGGGCGCGGCTTTTTCGAACCGGCCTATTTCGGCCACCGACGAGGATAGGGACAGCCCGCCCCCTTTCCCATTCCTCGGGGCCGTCCGTACTGCGGCCCAACACAAGGCACTGACATGAAACACTTTCTGGATATCAACATCACCGATCCCGCCGACCTTCGGCAGATGATCGACCACGCCCGCGTGATGAAGGACGCCCGCAATGGCCGCCCCAAGGGCACGCCGGATGACGAGCAACCGCTGGCCGGCCACATGGTCGCGCTGATCTTCGAGAAGCCCTCGACCCGCACCCGCGTGTCCTTCGACGTGGGCGTGCGCCAGATGGGCGGGCAGACCATGGTGCTGTCGGGCAGCGACATGCAGCTTGGCCATGGTGAGACCATCGCCGACACCGCCCGTGTGCTCAGCCGCTATGTCGACCTGATCATGATCCGCACCTTCGAGGAAGCAACGCTTCAGGAAATGGCGGAATATGCCACCGTTCCCGTCATCAACGGCCTCACCAATCGCAGCCACCCCTGCCAGATCATGACCGACATCATGACCTTCGAGGAGCATCGCGGTCCGATCAAGGGCAAGAAGGTCGTGTGGTGCGGCGATGGCAACAATGTCTTCGCCAGCTTCGCCCATGCGGCGGGGCAGTTCGGCTTTGACCTGACCTTTTCCGGCCCGCCGCCGCTCGACCCTGAACAGGTCTTCATCGACGAGGCCCGCGCGCGCGGCGCCAATGTCACCATCGAGCGCAACCCGCAAAAGGCCGTCGAAGGGGCCGATCTTGTCGTCACCGATACCTGGGTGTCGATGCACGATCCGCAATCGGCCCGCGAACGGCGGCACAACCAGCTGCGCGGCTATCAGGTGAACGAGGCGCTGATGGCCCATGCCAAGCCTGACAGCCTGTTCATGCACTGCCTGCCCGCGCATCGCGACGACGAGGCCACGAGCGCCGTCATGGACGGCCCGCATTCGGTGATCTTCGACGAGGCCGAAAACCGTCTGCACGCGCAGAAGGCAATCATGCGCTGGTGCCTCGGCGTCTGAGGCCCCCGAACCGGGGGGAAACCTCCCGGTTCCGCCCTTTTGGGTTGCAATGCCCCAGTTCGGAAACGATGCTGCAGGTGAATTTCATCAGTCAGGCGTTATTTCCATGAAGCAGTTGATCGTTACCCTCTTCCTTTTCGCGATTGCCAGCCAAGCCACCGCGACCCCTCTCGACGTGACGGTTCAAGGCCCCGCGGGGCAACTGACAGGAACGATCGAAACCCCACAAACCCCATCCCGTGCCGCCGCGCTGATCCTGCCCGGATCGGGTCCGACGGACCGCAATGGCAACAATCCATTGGGGCTGTTCGCGGCCAGCTACCAGATGTTGGCCGTGGATCTCGCCGCTGAGGGCATCACGACCCTGCGCTTCGACAAACGCGGCATCGGCGCAAGCCAGGGTGACCCAAACGATGTGACGCTCTCTGAATATGCAGAGGATGCAACGGTCTGGATCGCGGAACTTCTCCGCCAGTCCGGCGAAGACTGCGTCTGGTTGCTGGGCCATTCCGAAGGCGCGATCATTGCCACGATGCTGGCGGAACGAGAGGATGTCTGCGGCATCGCGCTGCTTGCCGCGCCGGGTCGCAATGTCGGCGACCTCTTCCGAGAACAGGTTGCCTCTCAGCCCCTGATCGCGCCTTCCGCAGAAGCGTTCGACATCGCACTGCAAGAGTTTGCGGCCGGTGGCACCCCCGATCTGTCCGGCCTGCATCCGGGCCTTCACAGCATCTTCGCGCCGCAAACCGCGCGCTACATGCGTGACCTGATCGCCGCCAATCCCGGTGACCTTCTGGCCGCGACCACCGTGCCCGTGCTGATCCTGCATGGCGATGGCGATGTGCAGGCCCCGCCCTCCGAGGCAGCCCCCCTCGTCGCCGCGCGCCCCGATGCCGAGGCGCATGTTCTCAGCGGCATGACCCATGTGCTGAAGCGCGCCATTCCCCGAAGCGAGGCCCCAAGCAACGAGGCCTTCACACAGGCAAGCCTCGCCACCTATGCCGACCCGAACGCGCCATTGCATGAAGAGCTTGTCCCGCTGCTGACCCAGTTCATGACGGGCAGCGAAGCCGCCGAAGCAGCCTCGGCTCCCGCTCCGGCCGTCGTACCCGCCCCGGTACAGTCGGAGTCCAAATAGCAAGGTCCCACCACCCCTGACAGAAAGACCGATATCCCATGCCCAGATTGACCCGCGCAAGCGCCCTCATTGGCCTGATTACCATGGCCACCGCTGCGCTTGCCCATCAAAACGTACAGAACCCCGCTGTCCAGGCGCGGATGGACAACATGACGGCCATGGCCCGGCAGATGGAAGTGATCGGCACCATGGCGCGGGGGGAAACCGCGTTCGATGCCGAGGCTGCCAATGCCGCTCTCGACCGGATCTCCAGCCAGGCCAATCGCATCGTCGACCTCTTCGAGGCCCCGGAAACCGACCCGCAATCCGAGGCGCGGGCCGGCATCTGGGAGAACTTCGGCAATTTCAGCAATCGCGCCATGGAACTTGAACTTCTGGCGGCGGAACTGGCCGGAACGGTCGAGGACCGGGCGACGCTGGTGGCCGCGCTGCGCCGGGTCGGCGCCTCCTGCAGCGGCTGCCACGAGGATTACCGCATCAATCGCGATTGACATTTGACGCGGGCGGGCGCACCGACAGCGCCATGACCCCGTCCCACAATCCACCGCTCGCCGTCGCCTTCATGCTGACCGCCACGCTCTTCATCGCGGGGTCGATGCTGATGGCGAAGCTTCTGGGAACGGATACGCTCGGCCCCCCGCTGCATCCGCTTCAGGTCAGCCACGGGCGGTTTCTGTTCGCATTCATTCTGATCGGCAGCACAGTTGCTGTGATGCGCCCGACGCTAAGGCTCACCAACCTGCGCATCCATATTGGCAGGACGCTGTGCGGGTGGGTCGGCGTATCGCTGATGTTCGCCGCCGTGGCCTTCATTCCCATGGCCGATGCCACCGCGATCAGCTTTCTCAACCCGGTCTTCGGCATGATGCTGGCGATCCCGCTTTTGGGCGAAACCGTGGGCCGCATCCGCTGGTCCGCCGCCGCCATTGCCCTTCTGGGCGCGCTGATCCTGCTGCGCCCCACCCCGGACAGCTTTCAGCCCGCCGCGCTGCTGGCGCTCGGGGCTGCCATGGCCTTGGGACTGGAGCTAATCTTCATCAAGAAGCTTTCAGGACGGGAAGGCCCGCTTTCCATTCTGTTCATCAACAATGCGCTCGGGTTGACGGTGGCCAGCCTCGCGGTGGTCTTCGTCTGGCAGATGCCCACACCCGCCCAATGGGCGGCGCTTGCCGGCGTCGGGGGCACGATGGCCTGTGCACAGGCCTGTTTCGTGAATGCGGTCGCCCGGGCCGATGCCAGCTTCATCACGCCCTTTTCCTACCTCACCCTGGTGGTGGCAGCGGTCTATGACCTGCTGATCTTCGGGGTTCGGCCGGATGCCGTCAGCATCACCGGCGCGGGCATCATCATCGCGGGCGCGGCCCTCTTGGCCTGGCGCGAAGCGCGGCGTGCAAAACCACGGCCCGTCACGCAAGAATAACCCGCGCCGGGGCCTTCCCTTCCGGCGCGCGGGCACATATAACTAAACGCTGCACTTGGGGCTTAGGATCAGGAGGGACGCAGATGTCCTGGACCGACGAGCGGGTCGAACTTCTCAAGAAAATGTGGGGCGAGGGGCAATCGGCCTCGCAGATCGCCAAGGAACTTGGCGGCGTGACCCGGAATGCCGTGATCGGCAAGGTTCATCGCCTTGGCCTGTCCAACCGCACCTCGGGCAGCAGCAAGCCTGCCGCCCCGGTGAAAGAGGCCGCGCCGAAGCCCGCGCCCAAAGCCGCGGAACCGGCGCCCAAACCCGAACCTGCCAAGGCCGAAAAGGCAGAACCCGCCCCCGAACCTGCCGCGCGTCCCAGCAATGTGACGCCGCTGCGCAAACCCATCGTTCCGGCCGGTCAACCCCTGCCGCCGCAGCCTTCGGCCAATGAGATCAGCCCCGAGGCTCTGGCCAAGGTGCGCGAGGTGGAAACCCACGCCAAGCGCATCAGCCTGATGGAGCTGACCGAACGCACCTGCAAATGGCCGATCGGGGATCCGGCGACGGATGATTTCTATTTCTGTGGCCTGCCCGTGCAGCAGGGAAAACCCTATTGCGAGGCGCATGTGGGTGTGGCCTTCCAACCGATGAGCAGCCGGCGCGACCGTCGCCGTTAATCGCGACGCTGAAAATTCTTCCCGAAGAATTTTCGGACTCGAATACCAGGAAGAGTTTTCAAGAAAACTCTTCTTGTCCAGAGTGGGAAGATTTTTCTGGAAAAATCTTCTTGCGGCTTACCGGCAGCCGCGCATCTCCCGCTCCGCCAGCCCGGTCTCGACCAACATGCAGCGGTCCCGCGCTTCGTAGTAATATCCACTCGCGTAGCGCCGGATCGCGCCGTCGAAATCCCCGCCCGACAGCAGATAGGCCCCGCGCAGGTATTTCACCCCCCATCTGAGGTTCTGGTCCGGGTCCAGCAACTCGGACGCGGGTCCCCGATGGCCCATGGTGCGCGCCGTTTGTGGCAGCATCTGCAGCAGCCCGTAATAGGGCCCTGCGCGCAGATGCGGGCGATAGTCGCTTTCCCGGTCGATCAGGCGATGGATCAGCGCCGCCGGCACGTCGTAGTGATCGGCATAGTGGTTGATCAACCGCCGCAGCTCCGGCGTTTCGTTGGGGTAGAGCGGCGGTTCCCCGCGTCGGGTTACGGGATCATCCCCGCCGCCGCAGGCGGTCAGCACAAGGGCCAGCGCGATCAGCATCCACCGCATGGCTCAGTTTCCTCCGAACAGGCGTTCCAACTGCCGGGCAGCCTCGTCCCGCAGCCGGTCTTCCAGCGCGTCCTGCGCTGCCTCCTCGACCGATTGCCCCTCTTCCACTTCGATCCCGAGCGCATCCGCCGCCGCCTCCGTTGCGCGCTCTTCCAGCGCGTCAATTTCCTCTTCCAGCTCCTGACGTGCCAGCGCTTCCAGATCGAGGCTGAAATTCGGATCCGCCCAATAGCCCGAGATCCGCAGCGGAACCCGCACCCCCCCATCCGAGCCTTCCCCATAGAGCACGCGCGGAACCACCGTGTAATCCAGCACCTGTTCCCCAAGGCTGACCGTCCCTGCCCCTGTCAGCTCGCCGAAGGGCGCGGTCATCAGCAGATCGTCATTCGTCACCACGCCCCCATCCATGCTGAAACTGGCGGTAATGCTTTCATAGACCGTGCGCTGTCCCTCGCCCCGATACGAGGTGTCGAAATTGCGGATCATGCCGCCGATATCCAGCCCCAGGATTGCGCCTTCGCCAAAGGCGATGGACCCGGACCCTTCCAGCGAGTTCATCAGAGCATGCAGATCGTTACCCACCATCAGGAAGGTCAGATCGGCGTTTCCGGTGCCTTCCAGCCTGTCCCAATTCGCGAAATCTGTCAGCAGCGGGTTCAACCGCACATCCGCAATCTGCAAACTGCCGCCCATGGACAGGCCGCCGCGCCCGTTGATCACGTATTGACCTGAAATGCCGCCGCCATAGGCCGCCACCTCGCGCAGGTCGAAGACCAGCCGACCGGCGGTCAGCGTGGCACGCAAATCCACCGCCCCAAGCTGCATGATCCCCAGATCGAGCCCCGCCAGCACCAGCGCCGCCTCTGCATCCGCCGCGTGCAGGCCGCTGACGTCGATCGGGTCCCGCGACCATCCCCGCTCGGCCGACGCGGTGGCCTCGCCGCCCCCCTCGCCTTCGGTCAGGCCGGACAGGTCCAGCGCCCCGCCGGTCAGCACCGCGCGGATCATCGGGCGGTCATCGCCGGGGATCACGTCGATACTGCCCGCCAGCACGTTGTCATCAAAGGAGAATCTGGCGTCGCGCAGATGCACTGTGCCTTCCGAGGCCAGCGTAAACGCACCCTCCACCGCCAGCCGGTCCCGCCCCAATCCGCGCGGCAGCTCCGGCGGCGCCTGCCCTGCCAGCGCCATCAGCGGACCCAGATCGGTGGCGTCCAGCGCGACGGCCCCCTCCACACCGAGCGGGGAAAGCCCCACGCGCCCGTCGAACCCGGCCTCGCCCCCCGCCCAATTCAACGCCAGCGTCACCGGGCGCAACTCGCCCTCCAGCAGCGGGCCGATCCCGTCGATCACCGCCTCGACCGAGACCGTCGCGCCATTCATCGCGCCGCTGCCCTCCAGCCGCGCCACACCATCGGCAGAGGGCAGGCGCAGGGTCAGGCTCAGGTCACTGGCCTGCACATCCGTGCCCGCCGCTTCGTCGCGGAACATGAGCGACCCGGCGGTGATCTCTGCCAGATCAAGGCTGAACGCCCCCAGACCGCCGCCGCCTTCGGCGCTGTCATCCGCAGGTTCGCTCACCCCCTCGCCGTCGGAAAAATCCCAGCTCACCGCCCCATCGGCACGCGACACCAGGATGATATCGGGGCGCACCACCTCGAACCGCTGCACGCGGATATTGCCCGACAGCAGCGCCCACAGATCGACCCCGATATTCAGCCGGTCCGCCCGCAGCATCGGCCCGTCCTCGACCCAGGCGGGATTGCCCACCTCGATCCCGTCGACCCGCACGCCAAGGGTCGGGTAGATCGAGGGCCGGATATCCCCGGATATGGCCAGCGTCCGCCCGGTGGCGCGCTCGAACTGGTCGCTGACAATGGCCCCGATCCGATCCGTCGGGATCAGGAACAGCGTGCCAATCGCCACCACCACCAGCACCACGACCAACCCGAGAAGCCGAAAGATCCACCGCATGCCCGCCACTCCTTGCCACTTTGGGGAAAAGGTAGCGCGATGCGCGGAACCGGGATAGCGCAAAGTTGGAAAAGTCCCGCGCAGGCAAGGATTTGCGCGCGGCCCGCGCGGCGGTGGCTGCGGGGCAGACAGGCCGGGAAACAGCAGATGGGTGGTTCCGGGAAAGGCCGCGATACGGTGGGTCATGGGGCGGCTTCTGGCTGTGGGGTCGGGTTTCACCTTGATCCCGGTCCCCCCTGCCCCGCCACGGATCAGACCCGGCAGAACCCGTAAGTCACCCGTAAGCGGCTTGGCAATCCGCGCCGCACCGCCCATGCTGGCCAGACCTCAACCGGCCCGGCCAGCATGCAGAACACGCCCTCTCTCTTTGCCCGAAAGCTGCGCGACTGGCGCCTGACAAGCGGCACACATGGACGGCTGACACAGGAACAGCTGGCCGACCGGCTCGGCGTCAGTGTCGAGGCCGTCGGCAAATACGAACGCTCGCTGTCCTTCATCCGGGGCGATCTGGAACACCGCCTGGCTGAAAACCTGGGCTGGACCCGGTCCGAAATCCTTGCCTGCCGCGCAGACTGGCAGGCCCGCCAGCAGGGTGGGACAGCAGGGGGATACCGCTTGCTGGACGCGGCGCTCTCCGAAACGCTGTTTGGTGGGGACTGGGCCGCAATCGGTCGCGCCGGGACAGATCTGGCAAAGCGTGCATTCGGCCCGCTCCCCCCTGAACTGTCGGTTTGCGACGACACGCTCGTGCCGGTCTACGAGGCCTTTCCGGATCACTGGGGTCTGGTGCTGAAGGAGGATCAACTGGTCGGCAAATGGGCCGTCTTCTTTCTGACCCCCGAGGATGAGGCACTGTTCCGGTCCGGGCGCATCATCGAAACGGACCTGACCATAGACCGCTTCCACCGGCCGCTGCTGCCCGGGACCTATTTCGGCTACTGCCCGGTGCTGATCGTCCTGCCCGGACATGAAGCCGCCGCGACGCTCCTGCTCAGCTCTTTCGTGCAGTTTCTAGAAAATCTGGCGGCCAGAGAGGTCTTCCTGCACGGGCTCGGCACGATCAGCTGCACCAAGGGGGGTGAGCAGCTCTGCCGTGATCTGGGCATGACGCGGCTATGCGACTATTTCGTCAGCCCGGAATATGGCGTCTGGACCCTGCCGGGCGAGGCCATCGCCCGCTCGATCTTCACCCGCCGCAGCCCACGCCTTGCCGCGCTCTATGCCGATATGTTCCCGCCCGCGCCTTAGTCCAGCTCGGTCCAGGGCCAGGGCTTTACATTGCTGGCGGCGGTCTGATACCGCGCGGCCTTCGCTACCCAGACCCCCAGATCGGTGCCGAAATCGGCCAGCCTCTCATTGGGCTGCTTGTTGATCAGCAGGATCACGAACTGGATGATCGTGGCGATCCCCAGAATGGTCTGCGCCAGAGAGATCATGATCGCGATGAGGATCATGTAGACCAGCCGCATCCCGATCGAATCCTCTTCGGCCTCGAACTGCTCGCCATGAATGCGGCCCTGATATCTGTCGTCGTCGTCGTCGGTCATCTCGGTCCCCATCTGTCGCTCGCCCAAGCCTATCACATCGGCACTGTCGAGCTATTACGCAAGTCCGGATTTCCCTTCCCTCATCGCCAACACCGATGTATCTGCCCGCCCATGACCCAGAACCCGCCCGATCTCCGCCCCGACCTCGCCCGCGCCACGGTGCCGAATGACGCCAGACCCGGCCAGCCCACCATCGGCATGGTTAGCCTCGGCTGTCCCAAGGCGCTGGTGGACAGCGAACGCATCCTGACACGCCTGCGCGCCGAGGGCTACGCGATCAGCCCCGATTACGCGGGCGCGGAGGCGGTCATCGTCAACACCTGCGGGTTTCTGGACTCCGCCAAGATGGAGAGCCTCGAGGCCATCGGCGAGGCGCTGCAACAAAACGGCAAGGTCATCGTCACCGGCTGCATGGGGGCTGACCCTGCGACCATCACCGGCACCCATCCCACGGTTCTGGCCGTCACCGGCCCGCATCAATACGAACAGGTGCTCGATGCCGTCCACAAGGCCGTGCCGCCCGACCCCGACCCGTTCATCGACCTGCTGCCCGCGCGCGGCGTGTCGCTCACCCCGCGCCATTACAGCTACCTCAAGATCTCCGAGGGCTGTAACCACAAATGCAAGTTCTGCATCATCCCCGACATGCGGGGCCGTCTGGCCAGTCGGCCGCACAAGGCGGTGATGCGAGAGGCGGAAAAGCTGGTCGATGCGGGCGTCAGGGAACTGCTGGTGATCAGCCAGGACACCTCCGCCTATGGCACCGACTGGAAGGACCGCGACGACAAGTTCCCGATCCTGCCGCTCGCCCGCGATCTGGGCTCGCTCGGCGCCTGGGTCCGCATGCATTACGTCTACCCCTACCCCCATGTGCGCGACCTGATCCCGGCGATGGCCGAGGGGCTGATCCTGCCCTATCTCGACATCCCCTTTCAGCACGCCCACCCCGAGACCTTGAGGCGCATGGCCCGCCCCGCCGCCGCCGCGCGCACTTTGGATGAAATCGCCGCCTGGCGGTCGGACTGCCCCGACATCACCCTGCGATCCACTTTCATCGTGGGCTATCCCGGCGAGACGGAGGAGGAATTCCAGACGCTTCTCGATTGGCTGGACGAGGCGCAACTGGATCGCGTCGGCTGCTTCCGCTACGAAAACGTCGCAGGCGCCCGGTCCAACGACCTGCCCGACCACGTGCCCGAAGAGGTCAAGGAAGACCGCTTCCACCGCTTCATGGAGAAATCACAGGCGATTTCCGAGGCCAAACTGGCCGCCAAGGTGGGCACAAGGCTGGAGGTCATCGTCGACGAGGTGGACGAAGAAGGCGCCACCTGCCGGACCAAGGCGGACGCGCCCGAGATCGACGGGAACCTGTTTATTGATGAAGGGTTCGAGGGGTTGAACCCGGGGGATATCGTCGAGGTCGAGGTGGATGAGACAAGTGAGTATGATTTGTGGGGAAGGATTTTTCTTTAATGTTAGGCTTTTTCCGTTGGTTACGTAATTTTCCGCTAGGCTTGGCAATCGGATCGGCAGCGGCGCTCCTTCTTTCATGGGCAGTGGATCTTGAAGTATCTGATGCATTCTCGAGAAACGCCATATACCTTTTCTCCGCTCTTGTTACACTCACTGCTGCCACCTTGGCCACAGCGGGCGTACTAATGACGATCACACATCAGACTGAACGCGCACATGATGAGAATGCCGCAAAACTAGGCTCAGGACTCATAGCCAATAGATGACGGTCGCTGCGAGGGCGATTGCCGATAGGAAGACCCTTGGGCAGCG
>NZ_JASHJX010000079.1 GCF_030732985.1 Nioella sp. MMSF_3534 | reverse complement strand
CGATGCTCTGCTTGCTGACGCGGACATTCAGGCTGTCATTGTCGCCATATTCGCGCATGACCTCCAACTCGGTCAGTTCATTCTCGGCCAGCAGTTCCGCCAGCGCCTTGATGAAGGCCACGTCCCCGTCATGTGTCTTGTTCGCCATCTCTGCCCTCGGATGTTCTGGCGAGGGACGCCCCCCGCGCGGATGATCATGTTCCGGGCTATATACGCGTTCCCCAAGGGGCTGAAAAGCCAAACCGGATGCGAAATCGACCCGGTTCTGTGCAAAGCGGCGTCTCGAATGCCTGGAATTGAAGCCTCTGCGCAGGAAAATGACGAATCCGGCCAGATTTTCGCACTATTCAATTTTTTACCACTTGATCAAAAATCGGACCTGTGTCAGCGTTTCCTCAAAAGAACAAGCCATTCGATCAGGGAGGCACCCATGACGAACAGCCCGTTTACCCCGGGACTCGCGTCCGGCCGTCTAGCGGCCGAAGACTACGCATCCAATTTCGGCGACCTGCATGACCCGCTGGACGATCACGAGGCATTGGTGGCAGCCGACCGCTGCTATTTCTGCCATGACGCGCCCTGCATGACGGCCTGCCCGACGGATATCGACATTCCGCTCTTCATCCGGCAGATCGCCACCGGCACGCCCGAAGCGGCGGCGCGCACCATCCTCAGCCAGAACATCCTCGGCGGCATGTGCGCCCGCGTCTGTCCGACCGAAACGCTCTGCGAAGAGGTCTGCGTGCGCGAAGTGGCTGAAGGCAAGCCGGTCATCATCGGGCAGTTGCAGCGCTACGCCACCGACAAGCTGATGGAGGCAGGCGTTCACCCCTTCACCCGCGCGGCGGCCACCGGCAAGAAAGTGGCGGTTGTGGGGGCGGGGCCTGCGGGCCTGTCCTGTGCGCACCGTCTGGCGATGAAGGGCCATGACGTCGACCTATATGATGCGCGGCCCAAGGGCGGCGGGCTTAACGAATACGGCATCGCGGCCTACAAGACGGTAAACGGGTTTGCCGGGGCCGAGGTGGATTGGCTGATGCAGATCGGTGGCATCACGCTGCACACCGGCAAGGCCCTTGGCACGGATCTGAGCCTTAATGCCCTGAAGGCCGACTATGACGCCGTGTTCCTCGGCATGGGGCTTGGCGGTGTCAACGCCCTGCGCGCCGAAGGTGAGGACAAGAGCGGCGTGTCCGATGCCGTTGATTTCATTTCCGATTTGCGCCAGTCCGAGGATCTCTCCTCCCTCCCTGTCGGGCGCAATGTGGTGGTGATCGGCGGTGGCATGACCGCCGTCGACGCCGCCGTGCAATCGAAGCTGCTTGGCGCGGAAAACGTGACGATCCTCTATCGCCGCAGCCGCGCTGAAATGCCCGCCAGTCGGTTCGAACAGGATCTTGCCGCGTCCAAGGGCGTGCGGCTGGTGTTCAACGCCAAACCCGTGCGCGTCACCGGAAACGGCGCGGCGCAGGCAGTGGAGGCGGAATATACGGTGTCCGGCCCCGACGGGCTGAAAGGCACGGGCGAGACCTTCACCATCCCCGCCGATCAGGTGCTGAAAGCCATCGGCCAGACGCTGGAGGGCGCACCGGATGCGCTGACCATCGAGGGCGGCAAGATCGCCGTCACCGGGCCGGGCCGCACCAGCGTGGCCGGGGTCTGGGCCGGGGGCGACTGTGCCTCGGGCGGCGAAGACCTGACGGTGACCGCCGTGGCCGAGGGGCGCGACGCTGCGGAAGACATCCATGCGAGCCTGACGGGCGCATGATGCGGGCGGCGGTCCTCTCCCTGGCCGTCTGGCCCGCTGCTGCCGGGGCGACCGGCGGCGCTGCGCCCGTGGCGGGGTTTGGTCCCTATTGCGACCCGGAATCGGGGCAGGAGGTGTTCACGTTGACCGCCGATGGCCTCTTCGAGCCGCCGCAAACCCTCTGCCGCTTTCGTGCACCGCTGGCCGAAGACCTCACCTATGAGGGCGAGGTGGCGTGCGAAACCCCGCTGTTCATGGACCCCGCTGCCCCCAACACGCCCTCTGATATCATTCTGTCCGGCTACCGTTTGTCCCTGCGGCCGGGCGAAGAGGCCGGAACGCTGATCTACCGCCACGATGACGCGGCCCCGGTCGAAACCCTGCATTGCCACGCGGTCTGGCCCAACTAGCAGCCCGCCTGGCCTGACACCAAGGAGGACGCCAAATGGCTGATCTCACGACGAATTTCATCGGCATCAAAAGCCCCAACCCGTTCTGGCTGGCCTCGGCCCCGCCCACGGACAAGGAATACAACGTCCGCCGCGCCTTCGAGGCCGGGTGGGGCGGTGTGGTCTGGAAGACCCTGGGCGAGGAAGGCCCGCCGGTCGTCAACGTCAACGGGCCTCGCTACGGCGCGATCTGGGGGGCGGACCGGCGGTTGCTGGGGCTCAACAATATCGAGCTGATCACCGACCGCCCGCTGGAGGTGAACCTGGAGGAAATGACCCGCGTGAAGAAGGATTATCCCGACCGCGCGCTCATCGCCTCGCTGATGGTGCCGGTGAACGAGGACAGCTGGAAGGCGATCCTCGACCGGGTGATCGAAACCGGCTGCGACGGGGTGGAACTGAACTTCGGCTGTCCCCATGGGATGAGCGAACGTGGCATGGGCAGCGCCGTGGGCCAGGTGCCGGAATATGTCGGTCAGGTCACCGAGTGGTGCAAGAAGCATTCCGACCTGCCGGTGATCGTGAAGCTGACGCCCAATATCACCGACATCCGCAAACCCGCGCAGGCGGCGAAGGATGGCGGCGCGGACGCCGTGTCGCTGATCAACACGATCAATTCGATCACCTCGGTCGATCTGGATTTGTTCGCACCCGAACCCACCATCGACGGCAAGGGCGCCCATGGCGGCTATTGCGGCCCGGCGGTGAAGCCGATTGCGCTCAACATGGTGGCCGAGATTTCCCGCTCGCCCTCGCTGGCCGGCCTGCCGATCTCGGGCATTGGCGGCGTCACCACCTGGCGCGACGCGGCGGAGTTCATGGCGCTTGGCGCGGGCAATGTGCAGGTCTGCACGGCGGCGATGACCTACGGGTTCAAGATCGTGCAGGAAATGATCTCGGGCCTTAGCCAGTACATGGACGAGAAGGGCTTCACCTCGACTTCCGAGCTTGTGGGCCGTGCGGTGCCGAACTGTTCCGACTGGCAGCACCTCAACCTCAACTATGTCTCAAAGGCGCGGATCGACCAGGATGCCTGCATCAAATGCGGGCGCTGCTATGCGGCCTGCGAAGATACCAGCCACCAGGCGATCACCATGTCCGAGGACCGGGTCTTCGATGTGGATGACAGCGAATGCGTGGCCTGCAACCTGTGCGTGAATGTCTGCCCGGTCGAGGGCTGCATCACCATGGAACAGCTCGCCCCCGGCACGGTGGATGAACGCACCGGCAAGGTGGTCGAGAAGGACTATGCCAACTGGACGACGCATCCGAACAACCCCGGAAGCTGCGCTGCGGAATAGACCTTTGCACCGACGGGAAAGGCGTTTCGAAACGCCTTTCTCACGCGGTTTCGAAACCGCGTCACAAGCGCATTCGAATGCGCTTTTTCCAAGCCGCTTCGAAGCGGCTTCCCCGCGCGGGTTCAGATGCCGCGAAGAAGCGCCCCGAGCCGGCTCATCCCGTCCTCGATCATCGCGCCATCCGCGCAGGAAAACGCCAGCCGCAGCGTATTCTCGCCCGTTCCATCCGCATGAAATGCCCGTCCAGGCACGAAGGCGAGGTTCTTTTCCTCGATCGCGCGGGCCAGCAGATCGCCCGCATCCATCCCTCGCGGCAGGGTCAGCCAGATGAACATGCCCCCCTCGGGCCGGGTCCATTCCACAGCTTCCGGCATATGCCGGGCCAAGGCGTCGAGCATGGCATCGCGCCGCGCCCCGTAGGCATCACGAATTCTGTCCACATGGGTGCCGAAACAGGCTTCCGCCACCTTGTGAATGGCCATCTGGTTGATCGTCGCGCTGTGCAGATCGGCGGCCTGTTTCATCAGCACAAGCTGCTGGATCACCGGGCTTGCCGCCACCACCCATCCAACACGAAGACCGGGCGACAAGGTCTTGGAAAAGCTGCCACAATAGACTGTGCGACAGGCCTCCAGATCGCCTTTCCGGGCCAGTTCCAGCGCCAGGATCGGCGGCACCGGATCGCCGTCATAGCGCAAAGACTGATAGGCGGCGTCCTCCAGCACCATGCAATCCAGCTTCTCGGCCAGATCGAGCAGCTTTTCGCGCCCTTCACGGTCCACGGTTTCCCCGGTCGGATTGGCGAAATCGGGCGAGAGGTAAAGGAATTTCACCTGTCCACCCTCGGCCTCCGCTGCAGCGCGATAGTCTTCGGCAGCCCGGTTGGTGCGGATATGCAGCCGGTCATAGCGCGGCTCATAGGCGTTGAACGCCCCAAGCGCGCCCATATAGGTCGGCCAGCCCACCAAAGCGGTGTCGCCGGGCGACAGCATCAGCTTGCCCAGATAGTCCAGCGCCTGCTGCGAGCCGCTGGTGATCAGCACGTTTTCGGGCCCGCAGGGAACGCCGATCTTCGCCATTTCCCCCGCGATCCAGTGTCTAAGCGGCAGATAACCCTCGGACACGGAATATTGCAGCGCCTGGTTGGGGGCCTCGGCCAGCACCTGACCATAGGCGTCGGCGAATTCCGCCTTGGGAAACAGCGCCGCGTCCGGGATGCCACCCGCAAAAGACAGGATGCCGGGCCGGTCGAGCAGCTTCAGCAATTCCCGGATTTCCGAGGCCTTCATACGGGCGGTGCGGGTGGCGAAATTCCGGGCGAGACTCATGGGCGCAATCCTCCTCGATCCGGGAGCCTACGCGCGCCGAAAAATAAGTCAACAAGATTGACCTATAGGGCCGATGCGGACCTATTCGGGCCGGAGCAGCCTGGCAAACAGCCCGTCCAGAAACCTTCCCGCCTCGTCCAGCGGATCGTGGCCGGGGCCAAGCACCGCGCGCACCTGCACGTCGAAATCGGCGTAGTGCTGCGTCAAGGCCCAGATGGAAAACAGCAAATGATGCGGGTCGAGATCGGCGATCTTCCCGGCGGCGATCCAGTCGCGAATGACGGCGGATTTCTCCTCGACCAGATCGCGCAACTCTCCTTCCAGCGCGCCGATCATCCGGGGCGCGCCTTGCAGGATCTCATTGGCAAAGAGACGGCTTTCGCGGGGGAAATCGCGGCTCATCTCCAGCTTGCGGCGCACATAGGTCATCAGTTCCTCGACCGGTTCGCCGTCCGGGTCCAGATCGCGCAGCGGGTCGAGCCATGTGGTCATCAGTTCGGTCAGCAGGCTGACATGGATGGCCTCTTTCGAGGGGAAATAATACAGCAGGTTCGGTTTCGACAGCCCTGCCTCGGCGGCGATCTGATCCAGCGTCGCGCCGCGAAATCCCTGACGAGAGAACACCTCCAGCGCCGCGTCGAGAATCGCCTGCGTGTTCTTGCGCTGAATACGGGTCTTGGGCGGTTGAACTTTCACGGTCATCAGCATCACATTCCTGCGGTTTCGGGCCGAACCCTTGCGATAGACGGTTCCAACAGCGCCGCCAAGACCCGCAAGAAACAGGTTTTTCGCCTATTTGGCCCGCGAATGCCAATCCTTTGGGTGCAAAATCTTGACTGGTCCTATCCCTTTGATAGCGTGTTCTTGACCAGTTGGTCAAAACAGGAATGAAAAGGGCCGGGCACGCATCCGGTCCGCATCACAGGGAGAGCCACCATGTCCGCCCCCGGCGAAAACCTCAAGATCAATGGCGCGCGTCTTTGGGACAGCCTGATGGAGATGGCCAAGATCGGCCCCGGTATCGCGGGCGGCAATAACCGGCAGACCCTGACCGATGACGATGCCAAGGGCCGCGCCCTGTTTCAGAACTGGTGCGAGGCGGCGGGCTGTTCCATGGGGCTCGACGAAATGGGCAATATGTTCGCCCGGCGCGAGGGCACGGACCCTGACGCGCTGCCGGTCTACATGGGCAGCCATCTGGATACGCAGCCCACGGGCGGCAAATATGACGGGGTTCTGGGCGTGCTCGGCGGGCTGGAAGCGCTGCGCACCATGAACGACCTTGGGATCAAGACGAAACACCCGATCGTGCTGGTCAACTGGACCAACGAAGAGGGCACGCGTTTCGCCCCCGCCATGCTCGCCTCTGGCGTTTTCGCGGGCAAGCACACGCAGGACTGGGCTTATGACCGTGTCGATGCCGAGGGCAAGCGCTTCGGCGATGAGCTGGAGCGCATCGGCTGGAAGGGCGACGAAAAGGTCGGCGACCGCAAGATGCATGCGATGTTCGAGCTGCATATCGAGCAGGGGCCGATTCTGGAGGCCGAGGGCAAGGATATCGGCGTTGTCACCCATGGGCAGGGCCTGCGCTGGATCGAATGCACCGTGACCGGCAAGGAAAGCCACACCGGCTCGACGCCCATGCATATGCGCAAGAATGCGGGCCGTGGATTGGCGCTGATCACCGAGCTGGTGCATGAGATCGCGATGAAGAACCAGCCCAATGCCGTGGGCGCGATCGGCCATATCGACGTCTATCCCAACAGCCGCAACATCATCCCCGGCAAGGTCGTCTTCACCGTCGACATGCGCACCCACCTGCTGGACAAGCTCAACGCCATGGTGGCCGAGCTGATGGAGCGTGCGCCGAAGCTTTGCGAAGAGATCGGCGTCAGCTTCGAATGCGAGATCGTCGGCCAGTTCGATCCGCCCGCCTTCGACGAGGGCTGCGTTAATGCCGTGCGCGACGCGGCCAAGCGGCTCGGCTTCAGCCATATGGACATTGTCTCGGGCGCGGGCCACGATGCATGCTGGATCAACGACGTGGCCCCCACGGCGATGATCATGTGCCCTTGCGTCGACGGCCTCAGCCATAACGAGGCCGAGGAAATCAGCCCCGAATGGGCCGAGGCCGGCGCCAACGTCCTCTTCCACGCTGTCGTGGAAACCGCGGAGATTGTTGAATGAATTCAAGACTGATCGTTGCCGGAATTGTGGCTCTGACGGCCCTTGGCGGCTGCGTGAATACCGGGATCACCCCCACCAGCCGGGATCAGGTGCCGCAAGCGGTCTGGAACCGCGTGCCGCCCGGAACCCCGGTGCAGAACATCCAGCAAGGCACCGTCGACGGCTGCTACTGGTACCTGCGCCACGGCCCTCTGGAAACGGTCTGGGTGCCCGTGCGTGACATCGAAAGCGTCCCGATCTGTACGTGATCTGACGCAAACAGGGAGACAACATAATGACCACCAAAGTCATCAAGGGCGGCATGGTCTGCACCGCCGACCGCACCTGGAAGGCCGATGTGCTGATCGAGGACGAGAAGATCAAGCAGATCGGCGAGGATCTGAAGGGCGATGAATATATCGACGCGGACGGGGCCTATGTGATCCCCGGCGGCATCGACCCGCATACCCATCTGGAAATGCCCTTCATGGGCACCACGGCGGCAGAAACCTTTGAGACCGGCACCTGGGCCGCAGCCTGTGGCGGCACCACGATGCTGGTGGATTTCTGCCTGCCCGGAGCGGATGGGTCAATCAAGAACGCCATCCATGAATGGCATCGCAAATCTGCCCCGCAGATCTGCGCCGATATCGGCTATCACATGGCGGTCACGGGCTGGAATGAAAGCGTCTTCAACGAGATGAAGGACGCGGTCGATATGGGCGTGAACTCGTTCAAGCATTTCATGGCCTATAAGGGCGCGCTGATGATCGAGGATGACGAGATGTTCGCCTCGTTCAAGCGCTGCAAGGAATTGGGTGCGCTGCCCATGGTCCATGCGGAAAACGGCGATCTGGTGGCCGATATGCAGGAACAGATGATCGCGCAGGGGATCACCGGGCCGGAAGGCCATGCCTATTCCCGTCCGCCGGAATTCGAGGGCGAGGCCGCTAACCGCGCCATTACCATCGCCGATGCGGCGGGTGTGCCTCTCTACATCGTTCATGTCTCCTGTGAACAGGCGCATGAGGCGATCCGCCGGGCGCGGCAGAAGGGCATGCGCGTTTATGGCGAGCCTCTCATACAATTCCTAACACTTGATGAAACCGAGTATTTCAACAAGGACTGGGACCACGCCGCGCGCCGGGTGATGAGCCCGCCCTTCCGGTCGAAGGACCATCAGGACAGCCTGTGGGCCGGGCTTCAGGCGGGCAGCTTGCAGGTCGTGGCGACCGACCACGCGGCATTCAACACCGATCAGAAACGCGCGGGCCGGGACGATTTCCGCATCATTCCCAACGGCTCCAACGGGTTGGAGGAACGGCTCGCCGTCCTGTGGACCGAAGGCGTGGAAACCGGCCGCCTGACGCCGAACGAGTTTGTCGCGGCTACTTCAACGAATGTCGCCAAGATATTGAATATCTATCCGAAAAAGGGCGCCATTGTCGAAGGGGCGGATGCGGATATCGTGGTCTGGGATCCGAAGATCACCAAGACGATCAGCGCCTCCAACCACCATTCGATTCTCGACTACAACGTCTTCGAAGGCTTCGAGGTCAAGGCGCAGGCGCGCTATACGCTGAGCCGGGGCGAGGTCATCTGGGCCTGGGGGCAGAACAGCCAGCCGCAGCCCGGCCGGGGCCGGTTCGTGCCGCGCCCGGCCTTCCCCTCGGCGCATGAGGCGCTGTCGAAATGGAAGGCGCTGACCGCCCCCAAGATGATCCAGCGCGACCCGCTGAACATCCCGGCGGGGATCTGATTATCGTTTGAAAACAATCCGCTCCGGGGCATTCTCGGGGCGGTTCAATAAGCCGGAACCGGGCAAAACCGGGCAGCCAAAGGGAATGGGTGTGAGCCAGGACACTGTGATCAAGGCCGAGGGCCTCAACCTCGTCTTCGAGACGAATGACGGCCCCGTACATGCGCTGAAGGATGTCGACCTGGAGATCGACAAGGGCGAGTTCGTCAGCTTCATCGGCCCCTCGGGCTGCGGCAAGACCACCTTCCTGCGCTGTATCGCTGCGCTGGAAACGCCGACGGGCGGCAGCCTGAGCGTGAACGGGATGAGCCCGGATGAGGCCCGGAAAAGCCGCGCCTATGGCTATGTCTTTCAGGCCGCCGGACTGTACCCCTGGCGCACCATCGCGGGCAATATCAAACTGCCGCTGGAGATCATGGGATATAGCCGCGCGGATCAGGAAACCCGCGTGAAGAACGTCATGGAACTCGTTGATCTTGCAGGATTTGGCAAGAAATACCCCTGGCAGCTATCGGGCGGGATGCAGCAGCGGGCCAGCATCGCGCGGGCGCTGGCTTTTGACGCCGATATCCTGCTGATGGACGAGCCGTTCGGAGCCTTGGACGAGATCGTGCGCGACCATCTGAACGAGCAGCTTTTGCAGCTTTGGGCACGCACGAACAAGACCATTGGCTTCGTCACCCACTCGATCCCCGAGGCGGTCTATCTCTCGACAAAGATCGTGGTGATGAGCCCGCGACCGGGCCGGATCACCGACATTATCGACAGCCCACTGCCGAAGGAACGGCCCCTCGATATCCGCGACACGCCCGAGTTTCTGGAGATCGCCCACAGGGTGCGGGAGGGGCTGCGTGCCGGTCATGCCTATGACGATTGAGGCGCTGAAAGTGGGGGGGTGCCCCCCGTACACCCCCTGTACA
>NZ_JASHJX010000078.1 GCF_030732985.1 Nioella sp. MMSF_3534 | reverse complement strand
GCACATGCCCCCTGCCCTGCCGCACAGTCCCCCTTGTGGACAGCCGCCGGAACGCTAGGTCACTCTGCGACACATATCATCCCAAGGAGACAGCCATGACCGACGCCCCCAAGATCGCCCAGACCGCCCCCTTCCCGGTCGAGGTGGAAGACGGCAAGACCTATTTCTGGTGCGCCTGCGGGCAGAGCCAGCGGCAGCCTTTCTGTGACGGCTCTCACAAGGGCAGCGCGTTCACCCCGGTGAAATACACCGCAGAAAAGACCGGCAAGGTGTTCTTCTGCGGCTGCAAGCATTCGTCGCGCCAGCCGCTTTGCGACGGATCTCACAAGGCACTCTGACGCCGTTTTGTCTGCACGGGGGGTGTACGGGGGGTGTACAGGGGGTGTACGCATGGCACCCCCCTATTTTTGTGCGAAATAGGCGCGGCAGGCATCGGCCACGTGGCGAAAGCGGTCGCCGCCCAGATGTTTGCCGCCATACCAGCGGGTGACCACTACAAGATGCGCGTGCAGCCCCTCGCCCTCCAACATCTTGAGGATGATATTGCCCGCGCCGCTTTCCCCGTCATCGGATTTGAGCGGACCATCGGGCAGCAGCACGGCCCAGGAATTATGCGTGGCCTTGGCGTATTTCTTCTTCTTTTTCAATGACTTGAGAAACTCGTCCACATCGTCTCGACTGGCCGCAGGCCCGCCCGAAACCGCGTATTTCGACCCCCGGTCGCTGATCACATTCTCGATCTGCCGCATGGATTTCCCTTCCTCATCAAAGGGATAGCGTTATCCAAACAGAACGACAAGCCACGCAACCCCCACGGCCATCGCCGTCATCGCAACGCCCGCGCTGCCCACATCCTTGGCGTCCCGCGCCCTAACATCTTGATCTGTCGAGATATAATCCACCGTCCGCTCCAGCGAGGTGTTCAGCAGCTCCGCCGCCAGGACCAGCACACCGCCCATGAGGATTATCATGGTTTCCCCGCGACTTAGCGGCAACCAAAGCGCCAAACCCGCGCTCGGAACATTCATGGTCGTCCAGAATTTCAGGCTCGGCTCATTCTCCCAGGCATTCTTCCACCCCGCCCAGGACCAGACACAGCGATTCACCAGCCGTCGCCATTCCCGTTTCAGCATCCCCATCCCCCCTGTTTTCAACAGGTTAGGCCGGGATTGCCACCGATGTCATCGAAAAAAGATCAGCTCGCCAAGCGCCGAAACAGGGCGGCATTGGCGCAGTTGGCCGGGGCGGCCGCGTCAGCCCCTCCCTGCGCCACAAGCCAGTCCTCGCAGGACCGCGCCCAGTCACATCCCCGGCAGCGCGTGACAGCATCGGACCAGTCTTGCTGAGACAGTCTGCCCTCATGCACCGCATGCGCCAGATCGGCCCCGATGACCTTAGCCATGGATTGCGACAACATGAAATGGTGGCGGATATCGCCGAGCGGATGGGTCATCGTTACGATCCTTGGCAGATGCGGAATTCAGCTGTCACGCAGGTCCGTCAGCGCCGCGCCATTGCGGCAATAGGACGGGGTGTCCTCCGCTTTGTCGTGACTTTCCAGCCACTTGCCGCATTCCTCGGGCGAGGTGCAATTGGTGCAGCTCAGCACCATATCGCGACGCAGTTCCGGGGCAAGATCACCACGCAACTCGGCCTCGTCCAGATCCACGCCAAGGCGATCAGCCATCTGGCCCATAAGCCGTTCATGCTCCTCGATCGTTTTGCGTCCGGGCATCCGCCATCTCCTGCAACGGGGCCGCCTGACAACACTGCGGCCTGCCCCGAGGGTCGCGCATCTGCCGGGACGTGACATTGACTCAGATCAAGCATTTGCGCTGCAATTTCGGGCAATCGGGCTAGGCAAGCCGCGCGTGGCGCACTACTCTGATCCCATGTTTACCATCGAGCACGATTTCGACGCGACCGTCATTACCCTGGTCGACGAGGGCGCGGCCCCGCTGGAGGAGGATCTGACGATCTCCGCCTTCGAGGAATGCGTGACACTCGAACAATATGACCCGCATACCGACAGCGTTCAGAAAATCACTCTGTCCGACACGCAATTGCGGGACCTTGCCGCCGCGCTGGACCTGCCCGAAGGCATCTACCGCATTCGGGCCATCCCGGCGGAAAGCAGCAAGACCTGATTTTTACTGAGCCGGGACGTTTTTCCGAATGCCATTGCCCAACCTGCTGATTGTCGGGGCCCAGAAAAGCGGCACGACATGGCTGCACAAAGCCCTGATGAGATCTGCCCGGTTCGGGGCGAACGGACGTTTCAAGGAATTGAACTTCCTGTTGCTGCCGGATTTCGAAGACCGTCTGGAGGAATATGCGAACGCCTTCCCCGACGATCCCGCGCATGTGTATCGGTTCGAATCCACTCCGGGCTATTTCAGCCTGCCTGACGCGGGCATAGACGTGGCCGCCCGCGTGGCGCGGCACTTGCCCGGCATCGAAACCCTCGCTGTCCTGCGCAACCCTGTGGATCGTTACCTGAGCGCGTATACGCACCACATGATGCGCCGCCGCTTGCCCCACACTGCTGAGATCACCGATCTGGATCCGTCATTCAACAAGCTGGCTTACGGGATGTATGGCGCGATCCTGACCCACTGGCGACAGCATGTTCCGGGCTTGCGGGTCTATTTCTACGATGATCTGGTGGCCAATCAACCGGCCTTTCTGGCCGGTGTTATGGCCGATCTCGGTCTCGACTGCGATGTCCCCCCGAGAAAGGCGCGGTTCAGGGCCAATGACAAAGAGGCCATGTTCAAACGCCTCGGATGGGACAGCATGCCGGTCCTGTCAGACGCCCTGAGAGATGAGCTGAAAGACTATTACAGGGCGGACATCGCCGTGTTGCAGGATCAGACCGGGCGCGATCTGGCGCATTGGCTCGCCTAAGAGGCGCAGGATACGCAGCGCACCGCGCAAGGGTCCACGTCCAGACGCGGGACTGAGATGAACTCGCCGCAATCCTCGCACCAGCCGAAGTCGCCCTCCTCCATCCGCGAAAGGGCCGCCGCGATGGCCCGCAGGCGGCCGTGGCGGCGCGCCTCCAGCGCTGAAGCCATGGCCTGCCCCTGCAAGGCATCCTGCCGGGACAGCCGCCCGATGCTGGTCTGGTCCAGTTCCACGGGCTTGCGCCCCTCTGCGGTTGCGTCAGAGGATTTCTGAAGCGCCGCGCGCTCCTCCTCCAATCGGGGGCGGTAACGATCGGCCAGTTCTGTGTCGGTCGGGTCGGTCATGAGATGATCCCAACAGATCAGGCGCGATGGGGCAAGGCTCAGTCGATTTCGATCAGCTTGTCCCGCCCGGTTTCCCCCTGAACGATGGTCAGCCGTGATTTCGGCACCCCGAGCGCCTTGGCCAGCAGTTTCAGCACGGCGGCATTGGCCTTTCCGCCTTCGGGCGCGGTGGTGACATAGACGCGCAGGGGATTGCCCGCGGCCTCCGCCGGAACCACGGCATTGCGGGATGCCTTTGGGGTCACGCGCAGGGCGATGCGGGCACCGGGCAAGGCAAGGGTGCTGAGATCAGGACATGTTCGGGCCATACCTGTCTGTGTCCCCGCCAAGAAGAATTTTCCAGAAAATTCTTCACACTCTCAAAAAGCTTCCAGAAGCTTTTTCATCACCGAAAAATCTTCTTGAAGATTTTTTGGCCGCCCCGCACCGCCACCCCCCTGCAAATGCTTGCGCGCGGTCGAGACTGCCGCCACTCTGCCCAGGAAAGCGAGCGAGGAACGACATGGCCACGGGGTTTTTCTGGGACGAACGCTGTTTCTGGCATGCAGGTGGGAATTACGCGATGATGCTGCCCGTTGGGGGCCTGGTGCAACCGTTGCCGGGCGGCCTGCCCGAAAACCCTGAAACCAAGCGGCGGCTCAAGAACCTGCTGGAGGTGACAGGCCTGATCCGGGAGCTTGACGTGCGGCACGCCGCGATGGTCACCGAGGAAGACCTGCTGCGCGTGCATCCGCAAAGCTACCTGACAGCCTTCCGGGACATGTCCGATGCGGGCGGCGGCGAACTGGGCCTGCGCACGCCGTTCGGACCTGGGGGCTACGAGATCGCCAAGATCTCGGCAGGGCTGGCCAAGGAGGCGATCTTCGCGACGCTGCGCGGCGAGGTGGATAATGCCTATGCGCTGTCGCGCCCTCCGGGGCATCACTGCCTGCCCGACTTTCCCAACGGGTTCTGCCTGCTGGCCAATATCGCCATCGCCGTGGAGGCCGCCTTTGCGGCAGGCATGGTTGACCGGGTCGCGGTGCTGGATTGGGACGTGCATCACGGCAACGGGACCGAGGCGATTTTCTACGACCGGGACGACGTGCTGACGATCTCTCTCCACCAGGAACGCAACTACCCGCTCGATACCGGTGATTTCGACGATCGCGGGTCGGGCACGGGCGACGGGTTCAACCTCAACATCCCGCTGCCTGCCGGGGCCGGGCACAATACCTATCTGGAGGCGATGGAACGGCTGGTCATTCCGGCGCTGGCCGATTTCCAGCCGGATGTGATCATCGTGGCCTGCGGCTATGACGCCGCCGCGCTCGATCCTCTGTCCCGGATGCTGGCGACCTCCGAGACCTTCCGGCTGATGACCACCATGGCCAAGGAAGCCGCCGCGCAGCTATGTGACGGGCGGCTGGTTCTGGTCCATGAGGGCGGCTATCTGGAGGCTTACGTGCCCTTCTGCGGTCATGCCGTTATTCAGGAACTCTCTGGCAGCCGCATCACCGCCCCCGATCCGATGCTGGACACGTTCAACGCCCGCCAGCCGGGGCAGAGGTTTGAGAACTACTGCTCGGTCCTGCTGGCGGAGATGGAGGACGCGCTAATCGTGGATTAGGCCCGTGTCACGCCGGTGATCAGGTTCAGAGTACCCGCAAGCAGCGGTGCCTGATCCGCCCCTTCCGCGATGGCCTGTGCGGCGCGGTCGAACGCGGCGGACAAGAGCAATGACAGGGCGTCCAGGTCATCCTGCGGCAGATCGGGACGGGCGGCGGCCAGCCCGTCGCGCAGGGTCCTGCGGCCATTGCCTGCATCAATCTCATCCATCCGCGCCTGTCCGAGCGCGGCAGGGCCGTCAACCAACAGCAGCCGGGCCCGGCCCGGATGGGACATGGCCGCGAAAAACGCCTCAGCACCCGCCTGTATCGGATCGCCTGAACTGCCAAGCGCGGCTGCCTCGATATCGGTGGCGAGCGATTCGGCTTCGGCACGGATCAGCGCGTCAAAGAGCGCCGCCTTGTCATCGAAGTGATGATACAGCGCCCCGCGCGTCACCCCGGCGTCTTTGACGATCTCGGGAGTAGACGTTTCCGCATAGCCCTTTTCAACAAAGAGCCGCCGGGCCGAGGCCAGCAGACGCGCTCGCATAGCCGCCCTGCGGTCGGAATTCGGGATTCTGGATTTTTCTTCTTGCATACATACAGCCTGTATGTTTATTTAGCTCATGTACATACAGTGTGTATGTTTTTGAGTGGAGAGACAAGCATGAACACGACCCAGTATTATCCTGTCCTGCAAACCACGGATGTTGCGGGCACTGCCGCCTTCTATCAGGCGCATTTTGACTTTCAGCCGATGTTTGCCGCCGATTGGTATGTCCATCTGCAATCCAGTTCCGATCCGCGCATCAATCTTGCCATTCTGGACGGCCAACACGAAACCATCCCCGAGGCCGGTCGCGGGGTAACGCGCGGGGTGATCCTCAATTTCGAAGTTGCGGATGTGGATGCGGTGCATGACCGGCTTGCCGCCGCTGGCCTGCCGATGCTGAAATCGATCTGCGATGAAGCTTTCGGACAGCGCCATTTCATTACTGCCGACCCCAATGGCGTACTGATCGACGTGATCAAGCCGATCCCGCCAAGCGCCGAGTTCGCCGCGCAATACGAGGCTGACGCCCTGCCTGTCTGAGCGTCCCACGTGCCTGCGTAGAAATACCTACCCCCCGGGAATTCTGTTGCCCGGGGGGTGTTTTTGCGTATTGCAGGGGGATCGACCGCTGCGCTGCCGGGGCGCGTTGACTCTCTCCCACGGCGCGCGGCAGGTTCAGCCGAGGAATTCTACGGGAGTGAATCCATGAAGAAAGTATATGGCTCTGCCGATGAGGCGCTGGAGGGCGTTCTCTTCGACGGGATGCTGATTGCCGCCGGGGGGTTTGGCCTCTGTGGCATCCCCGAGCTGCTGATCGACGGGATCGTCAAAGCGGGCACCAAGGATCTGACGGTCGCGTCCAATAATGCGGGCGTGGACGGGTTCGGTCTGGGCAAGCTGCTCGACACGCGCCAGATCAAGAAGATGATGTCGTCCTATGTGGGCGAGAACGCGGAATTCATGCGCCAGTACCTGTCGGGCGAGTTGGAGCTGGAGTTCAACCCGCAGGGCACCCTGGCCGAGCGCATGCGCGCCGGTGGTGCGGGCATCCCCGGTTTCTACACCAAGACCGGCGTCGGCACCGTGATTGCCGAGGGCAAGGAAGTGAAGCAGTTCGGCGGCGAGGATTACATCCTTGAAGAAGGCATCTTCGCGGATCTCTCCATCGTCAAGGCGTGGAAGGCCGATGACACCGGCAACCTCGTGTTCCGCAAGACCGCCCGCAACTTCAACCCGCCCGCGGCCATGTGCGGCAAGATCTGCATCGCCGAGGTCGAGGAGATCGTCCCGCGCGGGTCGCTCGACCCCGATCTCATCCATCTGCCCGGCATCTACGTGCACCGCCTGATCCAGGGCGAGCACGAAAAACGCATCGAACAACGCACGACGCGCAAGCGGGAGGACGCATAATGCCCTGGGACCGTAACCAAATGGCCGCCCGCGCGGCAGAGGAACTCGAAGACGGCATGTATGTGAACCTCGGCATCGGCATCCCGACGCTGGTGGCGAATTACGTGGGCGACAAGGACATCACGCTGCAATCCGAAAACGGTATGCTTGGGATGGGCCCCTTCCCCTATGAGGGCGAGGAAGACCCCGACCTGATCAACGCGGGCAAGCAGACGATCACGGAGCTTAGCCGCACCTCCTATTTCGACAGCGCCACCAGCTTCGGCATGATCCGGGGCGGCAAGATCGCGGCGGCGATCCTGGGTGCCATGGAAGTGGCCGAAAACGGCGATCTGGCGAACTGGATGATCCCCGGCAAGCTGGTCAAGGGCATGGGCGGCGCGATGGACCTCGTGGCCGGCGTCGGTCGTGTCGTGGTGGTCATGGACCACACCAACAAGCACGGCGACTCCAAGGTGCTGAAGGCCTGCACGCTGCCGCTGACCGGCAAGGGCGTCGTGGACCGGATCATCACCAATCTCGGCGTGCTCGACGTGGTCGAGGGCGGCCTGAAGATCGTGGAATGCGCCGATGGCGTCACCGAGGACGACCTGCGCGCCGCAACCGAGGCGACCATCGTCGACTGACGCTGTCCTCTATAGAGACTGAGAGCGCCGCCCCATACGGGCGGCGTTTTTCGTCAATTCGCCCCGTAGCGCAGCTGCAATTCCTGAATTCGGTCGGAATAGGCGGCGTAAAGGCAAGAGTAGTCCGAATGGCAGGCATTGCGCCCACTCAGCCAGCTTTGCTGCTCTGACACGATGCCGGGATAGTGACGCACCTGCGCGTAGAGATCGGCCATATAGATATCCATCTGGCCAAGGTCGGGATAGGAACAGATTGTCTGCTCCGCCGCATTGAGAGCCCCTTCGGAACACCAGGCGGGATAGTTGGCCGGCTGCGGCGGTGCAGGATGTTGCGGGTATTTGCCGCCCCCGACCCCGCCTCCCCCGGCCATCCCCTGAAGAATCGCAATCCGGTAATCATAGGCCGCGCGGATACAGGCGACATCCCAGCCACAGCCGTTTCGCTCTGCCAGCCAGGCCTGTTGAGCGGACTGCACGCCATGGATATGGCGCACGGCAACATAGGCCTGTTCCAGTTCCTGATCGCGCCAGCCAAGATCGGGGGTGGAGCAGATCGTCTGTTCGGTGGCGTTCAGAGACCCATTGGAACACCAGGATTGCGCCATGGCGGCGGGGGCAATGAAGAGGAAGAGTAGAATAACGGCAGCGCGGACCATGTGGCGGCTCCTTAATATGGCAGGCAATGGCTGGACCCAATGCACACCACTATAGTGGATCACGCGCGACTTGGCATCCGTTAGCCGTTTGACGCCACCATCGTGCGGAACACGCAGCCATCCGTCACCAGTTCCGGCGGCGTCACGCAGAGTGCCCGCGCCAGTATCCAGGTGGCCATGACGCGCGGAACATAGTCGCGGGTTTCGCGGTAATCCGGCACGCCATTGGCGCCGCGCACCGCCCCCTCTCCCGCATTGTACCCGGCAAGGACCAGGACCGGGTCGCGGTCGAATTCACCCATCAGCCAGTCCAGGTAGGCAACCCCGCCCGCGATATTCTGATCCGCGTCGAACACATCCGTGACCCCGAACCGTTCGGCCGTGGCGGGGATCAGCTGCATCAGGCCCCGCGCCCCGGCGCTGCTTTCGGCAACCGTATCACCGTGCGATTCCACCGCCATCACCGCCAGCACCAGGGCCGGTGACACGCTGGTGCCTATGGTTTCCTGCATGATACGGGGGCCATGCGCCTCGGCCATGGACAGCAATGTCTCGGCCCGGGCGATCGGCAGGCTGCCAGCTTCGGGCGCGGTGGACAAAAGCTGCATGACCGCCTGATACCGCCCGGCGCTGAAATCGCGCCCCGCTGGAATTTCCTGCCAGAACCAGTCTGCCTCGCCCGGCGGGACCTGCTGCGGTGCGGGCATGGCCGAGGCTGTCTCGACCGGGTCTTCCGACGGGCGATCCCCGATCTGGATGTTGATCCGGGGGCCCGTTTGTCCCGGTGTCGGCGCTGTGACCCGGCGAAAGGTGAACGCTGGAAACGGCGGCGGCGCGGCCTCGTCTGCTGCCTCTTGCGCCCGCACGTCCTGCCCCGGCTGCAGGCAAACCGCAAGCACCACCCCCAGAATCACCTTGCGAATACCCATGTCACCGCTCGTTTGATCATTCTTTTTTCCAAGAGCAGCATGCCCGACTTCCTATCCGAAAGAAAGCCGAGGCGCTGCGCTGCTCTCTTTGGATCACGTTGACATACCCGTTTGGAATGACGGCGCAATACAATTGGTCACGCCACTCTCTTATTAACTGACGGCGACAACCAACCTCCGCAAAACAGACGCATTCCCGCCCCGTTTGGGCGGCCTGCTTGACCTGCTCCAGGGGGAAGGGGCCTGCGACGATTGCAGGTCTCGGCCTTGGCGGGGCGCCGACAAAACAAGAAGGAACGAGCAGATGTACAGAGCATTCATGATCTCCGAATCCGGTGGCGCGACCGTTGACTGGGTCCTGATTACCGCACTCATGATCGGTCTCGGACTATCGGTGATGACAGTCATGGAAAGCGGGCTGAGTGCCATTTCCGAAGAACTCACCTCTCACATGAACATGAACTGAGCGGGGCGGCCTCGCGCCTCCACCTGCTGCAAAACCGCGATCATGCGGAATCCGGGAAACCGCGCAAAGCTTGAATTCAGCTTTATTAAAATCCCGATAATTTCTTTTCACCGCCCAATTCGCGCCCCGATTGAACGAGATATTGCACTCATCCTGAAGGGCAGAGACCCGAGGGCAACACTTGAGAAACCTGGAGCAAGACAATGATCAAGACCTTCCTGAATTCCGAATCCGGTGCCGTGACTGTTGACTGGGTCGTGCTG
>NZ_JASHJX010000077.1 GCF_030732985.1 Nioella sp. MMSF_3534 | reverse complement strand
GTGGATGGGGCGGGGCGGGTGAATGTCGACGAGCCGGGGGTGTCCACGCTGCAACTGGCCAATTCCGAAACCGGCATTTTGCAGGATCTGCCCGAAGGGCTGGCGGTCTGCGATTTTACTCAAGGGTTCGGCAAACTGCCTGTGGCATTCGATTGGTCTGGCGTCGAAATGGGGCTGATCTCGGCCCACAAGCTGGGTGGCCCCAAGGGAATCGGGGCGCTGGTTTTGCGGCGCGGGCTGGACGTGGAGGCCCGGATAAAGGGCGGCGGGCAGGAAATGGGTCGTCGGTCGGGGACCGAGAACCTGATCGGGATCGCAGGATTTGGGGCTGCGGCCCAGGCGGCTACACAAGATCTTGCGAATGGGGTCTGGGGTCGGGTCGCTCAACTTAGAAATATTCTAGAAAACTCTCTGGACCTCGACGGAAATGTAACTATTTTGGTCGGGAAAGGCGCACCACGCCTGCCCAACACCACATGCCTGGTCACACCGGGCTGGAAGGGCGAGACGCAGGTGATGCAGATGGACCTTGCGGGTTTTGCCATTTCGGCCGGATCCGCGTGCTCCAGCGGCAAGGTGACGTCGAGCGCGGTTCTGCGCGCCATGGGGTTTGACGAGCGGGATGCCGGATGCGCGATCCGCATCTCGATCGGACCCACGACGACGGAAGACGAGGTCTTGCGCTTCAGCGAGGCCTGGCGGGCGGCACGGGCCAGACACCTGTCGCGCGTCAGCAGGTGAACAGGCGCGTCCCAATGGGGCGCGAGGACATGCGGGCCCTGCGGGGCCAACACAGGGGAACGTGATATGGCCATTGCCGAAACAGAGGTGCGCGAAGGCGTCGACCGCGAGACCGTGGAAACCGTCCAGGCCATGGGCGGCAAGTACAAATACGGCTGGGAAACCGAGATCGAGATGGAATACGCCCCCAAGGGCGTGAACGAGAGCATCGTTCGTCTGATCTCGGAAAAGAATGGCGAGCCCGAGTGGATGCTGGACTGGCGCCTTCAGGCGTTCAAGCGCTGGAAGCTGATGGACGAGCCGGAATGGTCGATGCTGCACTACGAAAAGATCGACTATCAGGACCAGTATTACTACGCCAAGCCCAAGTCGATGCAGGAAAAGCCCAAGTCGCTGGACGAGGTCGACCCCAAGCTGCTGGCGACCTATGAAAAGCTGGGTATTCCGCTGAAGGAACAGATGATCCTGGCCGGGGTGGAGGGCGCCGATGAGGCCCCCGCCGAGGGCCGCAAGGTGGCCGTTGACGCCGTCTTTGATTCCGTCTCCGTCGGCACCACCTTCCAGAAAGAACTGGAGGCCGCTGGTGTCATTTTCTGCTCGATCTCGGAGGCGATCCAGAAACACCCCGAGCTGGTCAAGAAATACCTCGGCTCGGTCGTGCCGATCACCGACAATTTCTTTGCCACGCTGAACAGCGCGGTCTTCTCGGACGGCTCCTTCGTCTACGTGCCGCCGGGGGTGCGCTGCCCGATGGAACTCAGCACCTACTTCCGCATCAACGCGGAAAATACCGGCCAGTTCGAGCGCACGCTGATCATCGCCGACAAGGGCAGCTACGTTTCCTATCTGGAAGGTTGCACCGCGCCGCAGCGCGACACCCATCAGCTGCATGCGGCGGTTGTGGAACTCATTGCGCTGGAAGATGCCGAGATCAAGTATTCGACCGTCCAGAACTGGTATCCGGGCGACGAAGAGGGCAAGGGCGGCATCTACAATTTCGTCACCAAGCGCGCCGATTGCCGGGGCGACCGGTCCAAGGTGATGTGGACGCAGGTGGAAACCGGCTCTGCCCTCACGTGGAAATACCCCTCCTGCATCCTTCGCGGCAATGAAAGCCAGGGCGAGTTCTATTCCATCGCCATTGCCAACAACATGCAGCAGGCCGACACCGGCACCAAGATGATCCACCTGGGCCGCGATACGAAAAGCCGGATCGTGTCCAAGGGGATTTCGGCGGGCAAGGCGCAAAACACCTATCGCGGGCTGGTCTCGATGCACCCGCGCGCCAAGAACGGGCGCAACTATACCCAGTGCGACAGCCTGCTGATCGGCGATCAGTGTGGGGCGCATACGGTGCCCTATATCGAGGTCAAGAACAACTCCGCCCGGGTCGAGCACGAGGCCACCACCTCCAAGGTCGATGACGACCAGCTCTTCTATTGCCGTCAGCGCGGCATGGATGAGGAAGAGGCCGTGGCGCTTGTGGTCAACGGGTTCTGCAAAGAGGTGCTTCAGGCCCTGCCGATGGAATTTGCCATGGAAGCCCAACAGCTTGTGGCGATCTCGCTGGAGGGGTCGGTCGGCTAGAAAAATTTTCCCGAAAATTTTTCTGTCAGAAAATTCTTCCAGAAGAATTTTCCGCCGGTGAAGAGGACATCTATCCATGGCAGACGGTGCAGTGAAAGCTCCTTTCGACCTCGACGCCGCCCGCGCTGCGATTGCGGGGGGCGACGCGTTCGTGTTCGAAGGCATCGACGTCGTGGCCTGCACCATCGCGGGCCGACCGTTGCGCTTTGCCGTCGACATGGAACGCGATCCGATCCAGCGCCATCACCGTATCGGGCTGCTCTATGAGGGGCGCGAACTGAGCCTGATCAAGCGGGTCATGCCGCTTGGCGGCACCTACGTGGATATCGGCGCGAATGTGGGCAACCATTCGCTCTATGTCGCGGCGTTCCTCTCGCCCGCCAAGGTCATTCCGTTTGAGCCGAATGTGGCGGCCTATAAGCTGCTGCTCGCCAATGTGGCGATGAACGGGTTCGGGGGCGTGTTCGACCTGTCATGGCTGGGTCTGGGCCTGTCGGATAAACCGGGCGAAGGCTTTGCCATGGAACAGCGCACCCGCAACCTGGGCGCCTCGCGGATGCTGCCGGGGCAGGGCGAGCTGCGCGTTGTGGCGGGGGATGAGGCACTGGCTGACGAAACCCCCGATTTCATCAAGATCGACGTCGAAAGCATGGAATTGCAGGTGCTGACCGGGCTGGAGGCCACGGTGAAACGCTGTGGCCCGTGGATGCTGATCGAGGTCGACAAGCATAATGACGAGGGTTTCCACGACTGGCGGCAGCGCGCGGAGTACGTGGTGGAGACCGAGGTCAGACGCTACGAGACCAGCACCAATTACCTGGTGCGGCCCGCGTCGCGGAAGGAGGCGTGATGGCTAGCCATGCCGACAAACGCCGCGCGGTCCTGACCGGGGCGCTGCAGCCCTCGCGCCGGATGCGGATCTGCGATGTGGGGGCCAGCCGCCTGTCGACGCCGCCCTATCAGGGGCTGCTGGACGATGGTCTTGCCCATGTCTACGGGTTCGAGCCGAACGAGGCGGAATTCGCGAGGCTCGTTGAAACACCATCCGAGCATGAGACCTATTTCTGCGAGGCCGTTGGCCTGCCTGGAAACCGCACGCTTTATATCCACCCGACGCCGGGGTTTACCTCGCTTTACCCTCTGGATGAACGCGCGGTGCGCGCCATCGGCAAGCAGAAATGGTTGTCGGACCGGATCGAAGCGGTGCCACTGACCCCCGTGACACTGGACACGCTGGCCGACCTGCCGCCGGTGGACCTACTGAAGATGGATCTTCAGGGCGGGGAGCTGGAGGTGCTGCGCGGCGGAATAGCCAAGCTTTCCAGTGCCATAGCGGTCGTAAGTGAAGTGCGGTTCCATCGTATCTATGCCGGTGAGCCGCTGTTCGGTGATCTCGACGCCGAACTGCGCGCGCAGGGCTTCAAGCTGCACAAGTTCATGTTCACCAAATCGGTGATGATGCCTCATGAACATGAGGATCAGGTGGTGCGCTCGAAGCTGACCAGTCAGCTTCTGGATGGTGACGCGGTCTATATCCGCGACGAGGAAACCGCCGGGCTCAGCGACGATCAGCTGATGCACCTGGCCTTTGCCGCCGATACGGTCTTCGAAAGCCCCGATCTGGCGCTGCACTGCATCGACCACCTGATCGCGCGCGGCGCGGCGCCTGCCGACCTGCCTGCCGACTACATCGCCCGCTTCCGCCACCATCAGCGCCGTGATGGAAACGAGGGGTAGAGTGATGACCAGCCAAAACATCATACCTGATGTGATGGGGCCGTTTCATGTTGTGAAAGGGTCTCACAGAGGCCGTCCGGTTTTTTTCGCGGTCGCAGACCCACAGGACGTCATCCAACGGCACCATATGTCCGGCCACTTCTATGAGCGGCCTGAACTGGCAAAGATTCGCGCTGCGTACCGTCCTGGCGGGCTGTTTTTCGACTTTGGCGCAAATGTCGGAAACCACTCCCTTTTTGCGGCGTTGATCCTGAAAGCAGAGGTCGTGCCGGTCGAACCCAATCCGGTCGCCGCCGCTCTTCTGCGGGCGAATGTTCTGCTCAATCGGGTCGAAAGCCAGGTCGAATTGCAATGGCTGGGAGTCGGGGTGTCAGATGCGGCTGGCAGCGGCATGGCTGTTCAAGCTCCGGTCCACAATCTTGGGGCAGGTCGGCTCGTCGAAGGCGGTGAACTGCGCCTCGTCGTGGCCGATGATGTCGTGGGTGACCGCCCTGCCGCGTTCATCAAGATCGACACCGAAGGGATGGAGCTGAATGTACTCCGGGGTCTGAGCAAGACCATCGCGCGCGACCGGCCGACCATTTTCGTTGAGGTCGACGATGACAATCTTGAAGGGTTCTGCGACTGGATCGAGATCAACCGCTATGCGATCCTGGACCGTTTTAAACGCTACAGGCGCGGCGAGAACTTTCTGATCGTGCCGGAGGAGCATGAGGAATTCATGCACCTCAAAGATGGGATGAGCCTGTGATGACCTTGTTTGGCACGACGGCCCCGATTTGGACCAGCAGCGCCCTTTGCCGTATGGGGGGAGGCCGTTTCTATGAGGATTGGCTGAAAATGCCCCGATCCCATCCCGAAATGCGCCACATTCCCCGGCTTCTCTCCGGGCATGAGCAGTTCTGGCAGCACAATGGTCGATCCCAGCTTCTCGGAACGCGTGGCGAGGATCGAGGCGAGCCGGGCCAAGGCCCCGGACAGCCCCAAGCGCAAGCCGCGCGGGGATGGGGTGGCCTATGTCTTGTCGCTGATCGGGGCCTTCGGCGTCGGATTGCTGGTGGTCGTCGCCGCCCGCTACGCCCGGTTCCATCTGACTGGCGTCACGCCTGGCTCGGCGCAACTGAGCAGTTCCAACCTGGTGCTGGACTTCGGACTGGCCTTTCTGGCCGGGGTCCTGTTGCAGCAGATCTTCCACTTCAAACGCCCCGAACACACGGCTGCCAAGACGGCGGGCATGTTCACGGCGGCGTTTACCATGCATATGGCCGTGCACGCCTTTCCGGGCCTGTTCGAGCTGTTGTTTTCGGACATCTGGGTACGCCAGGTGATCCGTCTGACCGATCCCGCGAAACTGGCACTCTTCTGAGCTGCCCTGACATGACCACGGGCCATCCGCTGCGCATCGCGCAGGCGGGTCTGGCCGCTATGTGAAAGAGGTTTTCATGCTTGAGATCAAGAACCTGCACGTGTCCCTTGAGGAAGAGGACAAGCAAATCCTGAAGGGCGTCGACCTGACCGTCGAGGCGGGCAAGGTCCATGCGATCATGGGGCCGAACGGATCGGGCAAGTCGACCCTGTCCTATGTGCTGTCGGGCCGCGACGGCTATGAGGTGACGGATGGCGAAGCGCTGCTGAATGGCGAAGACCTGCTGGAGATGGAGCCAGAGGAACGTGCCGCTGCCGGTGTTTTCCTGGCCTTCCAGTATCCGGTTGAAATTCCCGGCGTCGGCAACATGACCTTCCTGCGCACCGCCGTGAATGCACAGCGCAAGGCGCGCGGCGAAGAGGAGATGTCGGCTGCCGAGTTCCTCAAGGTGATCCGCGAGAAGGCCAAGGCGCTGAAGATCGACGCGGATATGCTCAAGCGCCCGGTCAATGTCGGCTTCTCCGGCGGGGAGAAGAAGCGTAACGAAATCCTGCAGATGGCGATGCTGGAACCCAAGATGTGCATCCTCGATGAAACCGATTCCGGTCTCGATGTGGATGCGATGAAGCTGGTTGCCGAGGGCGTGAACGCGCTGCGTGACGAGGGCCGGGGCTTCCTGGTGATCACCCACTATCAGCGCCTGCTGGATCACATCAAACCCGATGTGGTGCATATTATGGCGGGTGGCCGCATCGTGAAGACCGGCGGGCCGGAACTGGCGCTTGAGGTTGAACAGAACGGCTATGCCGACATTCTGGCGGAGGTCGCGTAATGGCGAACCCGGCTGTGAAACAGGACCCGCTTGCGGCCCGCATCGAGGGGCTGACGCTTCCCGATGGCGCGGGATGGGCCAATGACGCGCGCGGCGCGGCGCTGTCCCGTCTGACCGCCATGGGCCTGCCCCGCAAGCGCGACGAGTATTGGAAATACTCCGACCCCACCACGCTGAACGCGCCCGAAGCGCCACGCGCGGGGCTGTTCGTGACCGACGAGGCGATGCCGTTTTCGGATACGGACCGGCTGAAGATCGTCTTTGTCGATGGGGTCTATGATGCCGAGGCATCGGATGATCTGGCGATGGAAGGCGTTGAAATCGAACGCCTGTCCGATGCGCTGGCCCGCGACATCCACTGGGCGCGGGATCACTACGGGGTGCTGGAAACCCGTGGGCAAACCCCGGTGGAACGCCCCCTCGCGGCGCTCAACACCGCCTTTGCCACCGATGGTGTGGTGATCCGGGCAACCGGCAAGGCCGCCAAACCCATCAGCCTGATCTACCTGCATAAATCGGAAACCTCCGACGCGATCCTGCACCATTTGGTGAAGGTCGAGGAAGGCGCTTCGGTCACCGTGCTGGAAAACGGTCCGGCGGCGGCGCGCTTTTCCAAATGCATGGAAGTGGAGGTCGCCGATGGTGGCCAGTTTCACCACATCCGCGCGCAGGGCCGCGACCATGAACGCCGGGCGTCTACCCATATGTTCGCGCGTCTTGGGCAGGAGTCGGTTTACAAATCCTTCACCCTCACGGTGAACGGCATCCTGACCCGCAATGAACAGGTGGTCGAGATCACCGGCGACAACGCGGTAGCCCATATCGCGGGCGCGGCGCTTGGCGACGGGGCGACCGGTGCGTTCCACCATGACGACACCGTCTTCGTCACCCATGACGCGGTGGATTGCGAAAGCCGGCAGGTGTTCAAGAAGGTGCTCAGGAACGGGGCCGAGGGCGTGTTCCAGGGCAAGATCCTCGTGAAACCCCACGCGCAGAAGACCGATGGCTATCAGCTCTCGCAATCCCTGCTGCTGGACGAGGATTCAAGTTTTCAGGCCAAGCCCGAACTGGAGATCTATGCCGATGACGTGCAGTGTTCGCATGGCTCCACAACCGGGGCGATCGACGAAGAGGCGCTTTTCTACCTGCGCTCTCGCGGCGTGCCGGAAGGGGCGGCGACCGACCTGCTGGTCCTGGCCTTCCTCGCGGAAGCGATCGACGAGATCGAGGACGAAAGCTTGCGCGAAGACATCCTGACCCGGCTGCAAGGCTGGCTGGACCGGCACAGGGGGTAAGCGCTTGTCGGTCACCCGCGAACTTCTGCGCAGCTATATGCGCCCGCGTCAGGTGATGCGGGCGCTGATGGACGGCAATCGCACCAGCGACCGTCCCGAGGCGCGGGGGTTCATCTACCTGCTGGTGGGGCTGCTGATCATCTTTCTCAGCCAGATCCCGGACCTGACCGGCACCGGCCTCGCCGCGCCGGAGATGACCGAACAACTGACCGGCGAGGATGGCCCGGCACCGCTGGACGCGCGTCTGGCGATTACGCTCTTTGTCTGGCTCTTTGTCTGGCCGCTGATCCTTTATGTCTTCGGCGGTCTGACCCATGTGCTGGCCCGTCTGGCGGGCGGAAAGGGGCAGGGGGTCAATGCACGCCTGGCGCTCTTTTGGGCGATCCTTGCCGTGTCGCCGCTCTTCCTGCTGCGGGGCATGGCCAGTGTCAGCCAATCGGCTGCCATGGTGATGGTGCTGAACTACGCGATTGCCGCCGGGTTCTTCTGGATCTGGCTTTCCGGTCTGTTCGAGGCCGAACGGGGCGAAGGACCCGAAAGCGCATGACCCACCTGCTGCATCTTCCGACTCTGCTGCGGCTTGCCCGGCAGACCTTGACCGACCCGCGCGAGGGCGCGCGCCATATCATGGGGCTGAACCTGCCCCGGCGTATCCTGATGCAGTTCTACCTGCTGGAACTGGTACTGTCGGCCATGTCCTCGGTGATCTTCCTGTCGCTGGCCCCGATGCCCGACGGAATGGCCATTCCGGCGGAAACGGCGGTGACCTACACCGCGTTCGAGGGCGTGGTGGGCCTGATCATCGCCTTCGGGGCCTTCCGCATCGGGCAGGCCTTCGGCGGGCAGGGCAGTTTCGAGCAGGCCTTTGCGCTGGTCATCTGGGCACAGTTCATCCTGCTGTGTTTCAGCGTTCTCCAACTGCTGGCGATGATCGTGCTGCCGCCGCTGACCGATGTGATCTCGATCGCGGCGCTGGCGCTGTTCTTCTGGCTGATGGTGAATTTCGTGGCCGAGCTGCATGGCTTCACCTCGCTCGGGCTGGTTTTCGCGGGGATCATCGTATCGCTGCTTGGGCTTGCGATCCTGCTTTCCATCCTGTTTTCGGCCATGGGCCTCAGTCTCGTCTAGGAACTCCAACCATGTACGATATCGACAAAATCCGTGCCGATTTCCCGATCCTGTCCCGTCAGGTGAATGGCAAGCCGCTGGTCTATCTGGACAACGGCGCATCGGCCCAGAAACCCCAAGTTGTGATCGACGCGGTGACGCGCGGCTATGCCGAAGAATATGCCAATGTCCATCGCGGCCTGCATTTCCTGTCGAATCTCGCGACCGAGAAATACGAGGCCGTCCGCGGCACCGTCGCCCGGTTCCTGGGCGCGAAGGATGAAGATGAAATCGTCTTCACCTCCGGCACCACGGAAGGGATCAACCTGGTCGCCTATTCCTGGGCCATGCCGCGCATGGAAGCGGGGGATGAGATCGTCCTGTCGGTCGCTGAACACCATGCCAATATCGTGCCCTGGCATTTCCTGCGGGAACGTCAGGGGGTGGTGCTGAAATGGGTCGATGTGGATGCCAATGGCGACCTGGACCCGGCCGCCGTTCTGGCCGCTATTACGCCCCGCACGAAGCTGGTGGCCGTCACCCATATGTCTAATGTTCTTGGCACCGTGGTGGATGTGAAGGCGATTGTCGCGGGGGCCAAAGAACAGGGCGTGCCGGTGCTGGTCGACGGGTCACAGGCTGCCGTGCATATGCCCGTGAATGTCGAAGAGATCGGGGCCGATTTCTATGCCATCACCGGCCACAAGCTCTATGGTCCCTCCGGGTCCGGCGCGATCCATATCCGCAAGGCCCGCATGGCCGAGATGCGGCCCTTCATGGGGGGCGGGGACATGATCCGCGATGTGACCCGCGATCTGGTAACCTACAACGACCCGCCGATGAAGTTCGAAGCCGGGACGCCCGGTATCGTCCAGCAGATCGGCATGGGCGTGGCGCTGGACTACATGATGGGCATCGGAATGGAGAATATCGCCGCCCATGAGAAACGTCTCTGCGCCTATGCGAGGGCGCGGCTGGATGGGCTGAACTGGCTGAACGTGCAGGGAAAATCCGCCAACAAGGGCGCGATCTTCAGCTTCACTTTGGAGGGCGCGGCCCATGCCCATGACATCTCCACCGTGCTCGACAAGAAGGGCGTCGCGGTCAGGGCAGGCCATCATTGCGCGCAGCCGCTGATGGAGCATATGGGCGTGACCGCGACCTGTCGGGCGAGCTTCGGGATGTACAATACCGAGGCCGAAGTCGATGCGCTGGTGGAGGCGCTGGAGCTGTGCCACGAGCTGTTTGCCTGAGCTGAGGTTGGTTTCGCCGACTTCGTCGTCGACCCGGGGGGGGGGGGGGGGGGGGGGGGGGGGGGGGGGGGGGGGGGGGGGGGGGGGGGGGGGGGGGGGGGGG
>NZ_JASHJX010000076.1 GCF_030732985.1 Nioella sp. MMSF_3534 | reverse complement strand
GGCTGGCGCAGGTCAGGCCGGTTCTGGCGGAAAGGGCATGCCGCGCCAGCCCGCACCCCGGCCCGCGCCCGCGCCTGATATCAGCGGTTGCGCCTGAGGCTGGCCTTGATCTCCGCCAGCCGGAATGCGCCGGTCACCTGTCCGAGGACCGTGTAGGAGAGCATCCCGACCACGATCACGGCCGCCAGTGCCGCGTAGCGAAGCCCATCTGTCTGCAACGCCCCTGACAGCAGCCAGACCAGCCCCCAGGCCAGGGCCCCCATCATCAGCGACGCCGCCATGATGCGCGGGGCTGCGTGACGGGCTTTGCTGTCCAGGCGGACCGCCTCGCCAAATCCGCGCGCCCCGAGCCACAGCATCAGCGTCATCGCCCAGGCCGCCGTGGTGGCCGCGACCGCCGGGGCCAGCCAGCCGATCACCGGCATCAGCCCGAAGGCAAGCGCCGCATTGATCGTCATGGCGACAAGCGCGTAGCGGAAGGGCGTCGCCGTATCCTCGCGCGCGAAGAAGACCGGCTGTTGCAGCTTTTGCAGTACGAAGGCCGGTAGGCCGAGCCCGTAGATCGCCAGCGCCCCGGCAATGGCGGCGCTGTCGGCGGCATCGGTCTGGCCGCGTTCGTAGAGCACCGAGACAATGGGCAGAGGGATCAGCAAAAAGACCACCGCGCAGGGCAGGGTAAGGATCAGCGCGAATTCAAAGGCGCGGGAAAGGGAATGGCGCGCGCCCTCGGGGTCATCCGCCTTCAGCCGCCGCGACAGTTCCGGCAGCAGCACGATGCCGATGGCGATGCCGACCACGCCAAGCGGCAGTTGGTAGAGCCGGTCGGCGGCAAAGAGCCAGCTGATCGCGCCCTCGGTCGACGACGCCACAAGCTGCCCCACCACCAGGTTGATCTGTGCCACCCCATTGGCAAGCGCCGCCGGAACGCCCACGGCGACGAGGTGTTTCATCTCTGGTGTCCAGCGCGGGCGGGCCGGGCGGATGCGGATGCCGGCGCGATCCGCAGCGCCCCAGACCATTGCCAGCTGCGCCACGCCCGCGACCGGGATCGCCCAGATCAGCCAGGTGATGACCGCGCCGCCCATGACCGCGCCAAGTGTCATCGCTGCAATGACGAAGATATTCAGCAGGACCGGCGCCGCCGCCGCCGCCGCGAACCGGCCATGGGAATTCAGCACCCCGGACAGAAGCGCCGCCAAAGACATGAAGAAGATGTAGGGAAAGACCACATGGCCGAAGCCCACGGCCATGTCGAAGCGTTCATCTCCCACGAACCCGCCCGCCGTGGCCCAGACAAGCGCGGGCATGAAGACCATGCCAAGCCCCACCAGCAGCAGCACAACGAAACCGAGCCCCGACAGCGCATCGCGGGCAAAGCCCGTGGCGTCCTCACCGGCTTCGGCTTTCTTCGAATAGATCGGCACGAAGGCGGCGTTGAACGCGCCCTCGGCAAAGAAGCGGCGGAAGAGGTTGGGCAGGCGGAAGGCGGCGACGAAGGCGTCCATCACCGGGCCGGGTCCGATCAATGCGGTCAGCATGATTTCCCGCACGAAGCCCAGAACCCGGCTGACCATGGTCCAGCCGCCCACGGTCAGGATGCCGCTGAGCAGACGGATGGGCCGTGTGCTCATGCCCCCGCCCGTTCCGCCACGCGGGCAATGGCCTCTCGCAGCTTCTTCTCCAGCGCGTCCTGCCGGTGCTTGGCATGCAGCTTCAGCCCGAACATGTCCTTGACGTAGAACGTGTCGATCACCTGTGCGCCATAGGTCGCGATCACCGCCGACGAGATATAGATATTCGACGCCGCAAGGGTCTTGGTCAGGTCATACAGCAGGCCGGGCCGGTCGCGGGTATCGACCTCGATGATCGTGTATATCTCGGAGCCTTCATTGTCGAAGGTGATGTTGGTGGGCACGTTGAAGGGCCGTTCGCGCTTCTTGATCTTGTCGCGCTTGTCGAGCGCCTGGCTGGCAACGACCTCGCCCCTCAGGGTCTTCTGGATCATGGTGGTCAGGCGCGGCAGGCGGCTGGCCTCATAGGGGTGGCCCTCGGCGTCCTGCACCCAGAAGACGGCGGTCGCATAGCCGTCCTTGGTGGTGTAGGTCCGTGCATCGACCACGTTGGCGCCCACAAGGCTCAGCGCGCCCGCAAGACGCGAGAAGATGCCGGGGTGATCGGCCAGTGCAAAGCAGACGCGGGTCGCGTCGCGGTCGATATCCTGCGCCGTGTCGATGCGGATCTCGTTGTCGGGCAGGTCGCGCAGCAGCCCGGCAATGACCGCCTGAGTTTCGGTGTCCAGCCCCTGCCAATAGGGGCCATAATGCCGGTCGGTCTCGGTCTTCAGGGCCTTGCGGTCCCAATCCTCCAGCCGTTCGCGCAGGGCCTTCTTGGCCTCGCCTTCGCGCTTCTCGCGGTTCAGATCTTCCAGCCCGGTTTCCAGCGCCACTGCGGTCGCCCGGTAAAGCCCGCGCAGAAGCGTGGCTTTCCAGTTGTTCCAGACATTCGGGCCGACGCCGCGGATATCGCAGACGGTCAGGACGGTCAGCAGATCGAGCCGGGTCTTGGTTTTCACCGCCTTGGCGAAATCGCGCACCGTGCGGACGTCGCCGATATCGCGCTTCTGGGCCATGTCGGACATCAGCAGGTGATGACGCACCAGCCATTCAACCGTTTCCGACTCCTCCGCTTTCAGCCCCAGGCGGGGACAGATGCGGCGGGCAATCTGGGCGCCGACGACCGAATGGTCCTCATCCCGGCCCTTGCCGAGATCGTGGATCAGGCAGGCCAGATACAGCACCTTGCGGTTGACACCCGCCTTCAGGATGCCGGAGGCGACGGGCAGTTCCTCGATCAGCTCTTCGCGCTCGATCTGCGCGAGGGTCGAGATCACCTGGATCGTGTGCTCATCGACCGTATAGCTGTGATACATGTTGAACTGCATCATCGCCACGACCGGCGCGAATTCCGGGATGAAGGCGGCCAGAACCCCAAGCTCGTTCATGCGGCGCAGGCCCCGTTCCGGGTTGCCATGCTTCAACAGCAGGTCAAGGAAAATGCGCACCGCTTCCTTGTCGCTGCGCATCTCGTCGTCAATGAGATGCAGGTTCGCCGTGACCAGCCGCATCGCGTCGGGATGGATCAGGTAGCCGGTGCGCAGGCCCTCTTCGAACAGCCGCAGCAGGTTCAGCTTGTCCGACAGGAAGACGGCGTCGTCGACCACCGCAAGGCGCCCCTGCTTGACGTCGTATCCCGGTTTCAGCTTCTTGCGTCGCCTGCGGCGGCCCTTGAGAAACCCGATGATCAGGGGTTCGGGCTTCAGATGCGCGGCTTCCATCGCGGTCAGGAAGATGCGGGTCAGTTCGCCCACGCGGGTGGCGTGTCGGAAGTAATCCTGCATGAAATATTCCACCGCCCGGCGGCCGCTGTGATCGGTATAGCCGATACGCGAGGCCACCTCGACCTGAAGGTCAAAGGTCAGTTGATCCTGCGCGCGGCCCGCGATCAGGTGGATATGGCAGCGGACGGCCCAGAGAAACCGTTCCGCGGCATCGAAGGCGTTGAACTCCTCCTGCCGGAAGACGCCATGTTCCACCAGCTCGGCGACCGTATCGACACCATGTTCATACTTGGCGATCCAGTAGAGCGTCTGCAGGTCGCGCAGGCCCCCCTTGCCCTCTTTGACATTGGGTTCAACCATGTAGCGCTGGCCGCCCTGACGTTTGTGCCGTTCGGCGCGTTCCTCCAGCTTGGCGTCGATGAACTCACTGGCCGTGCCCGCGAAAAGCTGCTCGCGCAGCGTGTCGTGCAACTGGTCACCAAGGGCGGCATCCCCGGTCAGGTAACGCATTTCCAGCAGCGACGTGCGGATCGTGAAATCCTCTTTCGCCAGCCGCAGGCAATCGGGGATCGACCGGCTGGCATGACCCACCTTCAGGCGCAGATCCCACAGGATGTAGAGCGTGGATTCAATGACACTCTCGGCCCAACCGGTCATTTTGTAGGGCAGCACGAACAGCAGGTCGACATCCGAGAACGGGGCCATTTCCCCGCGCCCCGATCCGCCGACGGCCATGACCGCCAGGCGCTCGGCCTCGGTCGGGTTGGGATTGCGATGCAGATAGGTGGTGGCGACTCGAATGGCCTCGGTCACCATGCCGTCGGTCAGGAACGCATAGGCGCGTGTCACCCGCCGCGCGACCAGTGGATTTGCCTCGAAGGCCTCCTTGATGGCAGCGCGCCCGGCCTTTTGCGCGGCCAGCAGTTCGGTGACGGTCAGCGCCCGGATCTTGCTCGCGTCGCTCTGGTCGGCAAGGGCGGCATCCAGCCGCGCGCGGATCGCGGCGGTGTCGAATATCTCCGCCTCGGGAAGGATCATCTCCCCGGAGGCGGTTCCTTTGGCGGGAAGGCGCGGGTTCCGGTCAGAAGCCGGAGGCGCCAAGGCGTCCTGGTGCAGGGTCAATAATGGAAACCTGGTTTTCGAGTACCGTTGCGATGGCCATGGCCCGTTCGACAGTGCCATCGGCTCTCAGGCGGAATACCCCGTTCGCACCGGCAAAGCCAGAGGAGGCGGTCAGTTCCGTCACCCCGATTGCACCGGCCTCGGCAGCGGTTTCGGCAATCGCGCGCATGGCGTCATAGGCTATCGGGGCCAGCACATGCGGCGCGTCGCCATAGGCGGCGGTGTAGCGGGCGCCAAAGGCGGCATTGGCATCGGGGTCCGGCAATGCGAACCAGCCCCCCTGAAGGCCGGACAGTTCCAGCGTCTGCGATGGCACGTCCCACCGGGTCAGACCCATGACGCGAACCTCTTCGGTATCCAGCCCGTTTTCCGGCAGCAGCTGCGCGAAGAGCGGCAGCGCGGCAGAGGCCTCGGCGGTGATGACCAGCCCGGTCGCGTCAGAGGAGCGGATGGTCGACATCACCTCGGGAAGCGCCTGCACCACGCCTTGCTGCGAGAATTCGTAGCTGACCACGCCCGCGACGGTGCCGCCGGTGCTGGCCACGGCCCGTTGCACCGCGTCGCGCGCAACCTCGCCCGCCAGGTTCTGGGCGTGAAGAATGACAATGCGATTGCGGCCCTGGCGCGCGGCATAGCTTGCGATCCGGGCGGCGGTATTGTCGAACGTATGGCCCAGAACGAAGACATTGCCGCCCGCGATCTCGGTGTTGTTGGAGAAGCTCAGGACGGCGACATTGCTGTTCGAGACCGCGACCCCCACGGCCGCCGCGGCATCGGAGCGAAGCGGGCCGACAATCACCCGCGCGCCCTGCTGAATGGCCTGTCGCGCCACCGTGGCGGCCTGCGCCGGGTCCGCCGCGGTATTGTAGACGGTGATTTCCAGCTCCACGCCCTCGAACTCCGATGCGGCGAGCCGGGCGGCGTTTTCCAGGCTGCGGGCCACGATTTCATCGCCCGCGCTGGCAGAGCCGTAGGGCAGCAGCAGCGCGACCTGAATCGGGGCGCCCGCGCGCACCCGCGGACCGCTGCCGCCGGGAACGCCGACCTGACAGGCGGCGAGGACACCGGCACAAAGCGCCAACAGAACAAAGCGGCGTGACTTGCGGAACATGCGGAAAGAAGGGAACATACGGGGCCGTCTCCAGAAGGCTCGAAATTGGGTCGGACGGACCCTACGCGGTCACGCGAAACAAGTAAACGCCAAGAGGCCAGCCCATGTCCGATCAGCTTGCAACCGCCGGTGCGCCCCGCGCCTCCCGGCTCGATCCGGGGCTTTACCTCGTGGCGACGCCGATCGGGGCGGCGCGGGATATCACCCTGAGGGCGCTGGATATTCTGGCCTCTGCCGATGCGATTGCCGCCGAAGATACCCGCACCGCCCGCAAGCTGATGGAGATCCACGGGCTTGCCGTCGCCGGGCGCCCGCTGATCGCCTATCACGATCACAGCGGCCCCGGCGCGCGGGACAAGCTGGCCGCGATGGTCGCGGCGGGAAAATCCGTGGCCTATGTGTCCGAAGCGGGCACGCCGCTGGTGGCCGACCCCGGCTATCAGCTGGCGCGTGGCATGATCGAGGACGGCTTGCCGGTGATCGCCGCGCCGGGCGCCTCTGCGGTGCTGGCGGCGCTCAGCGTGTCCGGCCTGCCAAGCGACCGGTTTCTGTTCGCGGGTTTCCCGCCGCAGGCCAAGGGCGCGATGACAAGCTGGCTGGCGGATCTTGCGCCGGTCGGGGCGACGATCATTCTGTATGAATCGCCGCGTCGCGTTCACCGATTGTTAGATGTTTTGTCCGATACCTTCGGGGGCGAGCGGCCCATGGCGCTGTGCCGGGAATTAACCAAACGCTTCGAAGAGGTCTTGCGCGGCAGCGTGGATGAGGTTCGAAATAGCATCGCGGATCGGGTCTTGAAGGGCGAAATCGTCGTCGTCATCGGCAAGGGTGCACCGGTTCAGGCGAGCGTGGAAACGATGGAAGACGCCTTGCGCGCGGCGCTGGCGACACTGTCGGTCAAGGACGCGGCGGCGCAGGTCGCTGCCGATCTGGGGCTGAAGAAACGCGACGTCTACCAGGCGGCGCTGATGCTGGAGAAAGATGGATGAGCGGAACAGTCAGTTATCATGCCGGGCTTTCGGCAGAAGACCAGGTGTCTCGTCGATATGTGCGTGACGGTCATACGATCCTGTCCCGCCGTTGGCGCGGCAAGGCCGGGGAGATAGACCTTGTGGCGGAAAAGGACGGCACCGTCATCTTCATAGAGGTCAAGAAAAGCCGCAGCCATGCGCGGGCCGCCGAACGCCTGTCTCAACGCCAATTGCATCGCATTTACCGGAGTGCCGAAGACTTTATCGGACATCTTCCGGCGGGGGCCAATACCGATTGCCGGGTGGATGTGGCACTGCTCGACCATCACGGGGAAATCGACATTCTGCCGAATGTTCTCTGTGCGTAGGGGCACATCGGCGGCATTGCACCTTTCGGCGTCACGGGTCATGAATGCGCAACACGTGGGATTGGAGACGCCGCATGCCCCTCAAGGTTGCCATCCAGATGGACCCGATCGGTCCGATCAATATCGACGCTGACAGCACGTTCCGCATCGCCGAAGAGGCGCAGGCGCGGGGCCATGAGCTGTTCTACTACACACCCGACATGCTCGCCTATCAGGAAGGCCGGGTCACCGCGCGGGGCTGGCCGCTGACGGTGCGGCGGGTGAAGGGCGACCATTTCAGCATCGGCGAGATGCAGGAGATCGACCTTGCCGATTGGGATGTGGTCTGGCTGCGCCAGGACCCTCCCTTCGACATGGGCTACATCACCACCACCCATATCCTTGAACGTGTCCATCCCGATACGCTGGTGGTGAATGACCCGTTCTGGGTTCGCAACTACCCGGAAAAACTGCTGGTCCTCGATTTCCCCGACCTGACGCCGCCCACCACCATTGCGCGCGACTTGGAGACCCTGAAAGCCTTCAAGCACAAGCATGGGGATATCATCCTCAAGCCGCTTTATGGAAATGGCGGCGCGGGGGTCTTCCGCCTCGACCCCAATGACCGCAACCTCAACTCGCTGCACGAACTCTTCACCGGCATCAATCGCGAGCCGCTGATCGCGCAGAAATTCCTGCCCGACGTGTCTGCGGGCGACAAGCGGGTGATCCTGGTCGATGGAGAGCCTGTGGGCGCGATCAACCGGGTGCCTGCCAAGGGCGAGACCCGGTCCAACATGCATGTGGGCGGCCGGCCCGAGAAAGTGGCGCTCACCGACCGCGACCGAGAGATCTGCGCCCGCATCGGCCCGCTTCTGCGCGAAAAGGGGCAGATCTTCGTGGGCATCGACGTGATCGGCGGTTGGCTGACCGAGATCAACGTGACCTCCCCCACCGGCATCCAGGAACTGGAACGCTTCGACGGGATCAACATCGCCGAAAAGATCTGGCAGGCCATCGAAGCGCGTGTCGCATGAGTGTCCGCGCGAGGCTGCTCAACACCTGGCTGCGCTGGATCGAGCGGCCCGCGCTCAACCGGCTGGCCCGGCAGGACGCGGCGATCCGGGTCCGCCGACGGTTTGAATGGCAGTGCCGCATCCTGTGCCCTGTTCCCCGCGGCGTGGCTCAGCGCTGGACCGAACGCGCCGGGATGGAGGTGCTGGAGCTTGGCGACCCGACGGGGCCACAGCTGCTCTACCTGCATGGCGGGGCCTATGTCTTCGGCAGCCACCGCACCCATAAGGGTCTTGCCGGACGGCTGGTCAAGCGCATCGGCGGCGGCGCGGTCGTCCCGCATTACCCGCTGGCGCCCGAATCGCCCTTTCCAGCCGCGCCGGAGGCCGCCTTGCGCCTGTACCGGCAGATGGCGGCGCAAGGTCCGGTGGTCCTGGCGGGCGACAGCGCGGGCGGCGGGCTGGCCCTGTCATTGCTGGCGATGATCTGCGCCGACCCCGACCTGCCGCAGCCGCTGGCCACGCTGGTCCTGTCGCCCCTGACGGACCTGGCCATGACCGGTGACAGCCTGCAGACGAACGATGCCAGCGAGGTGGTGCTGCCGCCCGAAGGAATCCGGGTATCCGCGCTTGGCTATCTGGACGGGGCCGATCCGCAAGACCCGCGTGCCAGCGCGCTTTACGCGCAGTTTCCCGGTGCCGGGCCGGTGCATGTCTGGGTGGGGGATGGCGAGGTCCTGCTCGATGACAGCCGCCGCATGGTGGACGTGCTGCAGGGGCAAGGGGTCGCGGCGCATCTGACCATCGCGCCCGGTCTGCCGCATGTCTGGCCGATCTTTCCCGGCTGGCTGCTGCCAGAGGCGGAAGTCACGCTCGACCAGATGGCCGCCGCGATCCGCTAGTTCTTGCCCGCGATCAGTCGGAACCCCAGAGCCTCGGCGATATGGGGCATGCGAACCGCGTCCACCCCTTCCAGATCGGCGATCGTGCGCGCCACCCGCAGCACCCGGTGATAGCCGCGTGCAGACAGGCGGAATCGCTCGGCGGCCTTGATCAGCATCTCTCGCCCCTCGGCATCCGGTTCCGCGATCTGATCGAGCAGCGCGCCCTCGGCATCGGCATTGACACGCGCCTTGGCCCCGAGCGTCTCGAACCGGGCGGTTTGCCGGTCACGGGCGGCAGCGATCCGCGCGGCTACAGTGGCGCTGTCATCGCCCGAGGGTGGCAGATCGAGATCGGTGAACCCCACAGGCGGCACCTCCAGCCGCAGATCGAACCGGTCCATCAGCGGCCCGGAAATGCGGCCGAGGTAATCCTCACCACAAAGCGGCGCCCGCCCGCAGGCCTGATCGGCGTCATAGAGATGCCCGCAGCGGCAGGGATTGGCGGCAGCCAGCAGCAGGAACCGGCAAGGATAGGTCACATGCGCATTGGCGCGGGCGACGACGACATCGCCGGTTTCAATCGGCTGACGCAGTGTTTCCAACACCTGCCGGGGGTATTCGGGGAACTCATCTAGGAACAGCACCCCGTTATGGGCGAGGCTGATTTCCCCAGGTTTGGCATGACGCCCACCCCCAACGATGGCGGGCATCGAGGCGGTGTGATGCGGCGCGCGATAGGGCCTTGTGCGGGAAATGCCGCCCTCGTCCAGCAACCCCGCCAGCGAGTGGATCATCGAGGTTTCCAGCGCCTCGGCGGCGGTGAGCGGTGGCAGCAGATCGGGCAAACGCGCGGCCAGCATGGATTTGCCAGACCCCGGCGCGCCCACCATCAGGAAATGATGCCGCCCGGCGGCTGCAATCTCCAAAGCGCGTTTGGCGCGTTCCTGCCCGCGCACCTCGCGCAGGTCCTTGCCGGAACGTTCGCTATGCACCTCGCCCGGTTCAGCAGGGGGCAGGGGGGCGCGGTCGGTCAGGTGGCCAATGATCTCGGCCAGGTTACGGCCCGCGAAAACCGGGGTCGCGCCGACCCAGGCGGCCTCGGCCCCGCAGGCGGCGGGACAGAAGAGCGCCCTGCCGTCCTCACCCGCTGCCAGCGCCGTGGGCAGCGCGCCGATGACAGGGACCAGGGTCCCGTCGAGCGACATTTCCCCAAGGCTCATCGCCGCCTCGACCCGGTCGCGCGGCACGATGCCCAAAGCGCCGAGCAAAGCCAGCGCAATCGGCAGGTCGAAATGCGATCCTTCCTTGGGCAGATCGGCGGGCGACAGGTTGATGGTGACGCGCTTGGACGGCAGCGCGATGGCCATGGTGGACAGCGCCGTGCGCACCCGGTCGCGCGCTTCGCCCACGGCGCGGTCGGGCAGGCCCACGATGGAAAAGGCGGGCAGTCCCGGAGTGATGGCGCATTGCACCTCGACCCGTCGCGCCTCCAATCCCTCGAAGGCGACGGTGTAGGTGCGCGCAAGGCTTTCGGGTCGGGTCGCGTCCAGCATGGTTAACGCTTGCCCGAAAACCCTTTACGTTTGGTAAATGGCCATGAAGTCCGGCCAGGCTTCCGGGTCGGCCACGGTCTTGTCTCGGCAAAACGAGTTGCAGAAGCCGAAGATGCGCCCGTCCATCTCCATGAAATCCGTCACGGGGTCGCCCGAATAGGGGCAGGTGGCGTTCTCGGACGGGCCATGATCG
>NZ_JASHJX010000075.1 GCF_030732985.1 Nioella sp. MMSF_3534 | reverse complement strand
AAGCTGGTCTCCATCGTAGATACCAGCTTGAATCACGCTCAACGCGCGTTGGGAACCCCTTTTGTCAACACCGCCTAATGTCCCTAAGAACATTTCTCCAGGCATCGCTTAGTCCAGGATGCGAGCCGGAATGGCCGGGAAGGCTGGAACCAGCACCGGGGCTGATCGGCAGCTCAACCCGATTGTAGCCTGCATTGTTCTGATAATCGTTATTTGTCCAACGGTTGATATTTTCTCGAAACTCAAGGTAAACTGCTGTCGGCAAGACATGATGATTTTGTGTTCCAGGCATACTCGAACCCTCGTGTAATCTTTAAGAATCAGGAAATCAGCTTTCCGTAGAAAGCCGCGCGCGGAATGTCTTTGCTGTCGTCAGACCGGCCTCTTGCAAAGCATCGTGAAGCTTGTCTGAAAACAGGATGAGGTCCCTCTGATGTCCCTTCTCCCGCCATAGATTTGCGCCGTCATCAGCGTCCGGTCCAACGGTGATGCGTTTGGCGTTGAAATCGATCAGGCTGGTGCCTGTACTCCAATAGGTCGTAATGGTTCCGTCAGGCAACTTCTTAGGAAGCTTTGCCGGAGGCAAGTGCTTGATCGCGGATTCCGCATCGATCATCGTCTTGCGGACGGTCGTGATGTTCATCGCAAACCACTCTCCGAGAGGAGAAGAGCCATCCGGGAATTGCACATTGATGGAAAAGAACTGGTGAAGCCCTGGGTCGAGATCTTCGATGATCTGGCGGGCGGGATCCGAAACGACCCATTTACCGCTCGACCCCATGAACATATCGGGTAACGCCCTCGGCTTCTCATCAATAAAGAACTGTCGTGGCATTTCGTCCGCGGATAAAGAACGCGTGCCCTCTCCGAGCACAATGGAAACATCAAGGTATCGAGACCAGTCTGGATGTGGTTTCTGCGCCTCAAGGAACCAACCTGCTATCAGCACATTATCGTTCACGGAACGATTAAATACCCAGGTCACTTACTCAACTCCTTTACGAGCCATCTCCCATACTGTCGTGACTTATTAGGAAAAAACTTCCCCAACCGGATGCAGTCAGATCTGATATCAGATATTTTCACGCATGCATGGCATGAGCAAGATTGAAACATGACCGAACTCCAAATACCCTCTTTCACTGCAGTCGTCGTGGGGCCGAAGCTCAATCCCTCAATTGCTGACGAGATTCTCCGCCCCTGCGCCTTCCTTCGAAGGTTGCTATGAACTTGCACGCAATTGCAACAGGCATTCCGTACTTGGTCTTGCCCCCTGAACCTAGCAACTGTATCTTTTATTACGTCGGGGCGGCCCATTTTTGATGGCTCTTGCACAACGAATTGGCGATAGTGACCAGCTTTCTGGCGACGGCGGTGATGATAACCTTGTGCGGTTTTCCAGCCTTGCGGAGGCGATCTGCGAAGGATCTCAGGCTTGGGTTATGATGTGCCGCGACCAAGGCTGCTTGGAACATCACATGCCGGAGGGCACGGCGACCACCGGCGATGGCCCGTTTCCCGCGAAGAGTTCCACTGTCGTGCGCGACCGGGGCTAAACCAGTGAGTGCGGCAGCTTGTTCACCGGTGATAGTGCCGATCTCGGGCATTTCGGCGATCAGCATTGTGCTGGCAACCGGGCCGATTCCCGGGATCGAACGGAGAATACCTGCGGTCTCCGACAGGTGATCATCGCTCGCGATGGCCTGGGTGATCCTGTCTTCCAGTTCCTGGATCAGGATGTCGAAACGTTGCTTCAACTCAGTGTCGATGTCCTCGAACATTGCGGCTGTGCCGAGTTTCCGATGCGCGCGAAATTGGGCCAGCAGCCGTTTGCGCATCTCGACCAGCTGGGCTCGTTTTGACGTCAAAGCTCTGAGAATACGTAGTTTTTCTGCGGGAAGACTGCGCCCTGCTTCGGGACGGAAAGCAAAGAAACGTGCGATGAGTTCCGCATCGATCCGGTCGGTCTTGGCGCGCGTGCCTCGGCTTTGCGCAAACGCCTTCACCTGAGCGGGGGGGACCTGGCGGGCTGCAACACCTTCTGCCTCCAAAATCGCCCAGAGCTGCCATTCTTGACCGCCAGTCGACTCAAAACAGACTACAGCATCTCTGTCCCGGGCAAGATCCGCCACAACAGCATGACCTGCCGGAGCGTTTGGCACTCTGCAGCAATGCCCGTCGGGCAGGCAATGAAGGTCCAGCCAGTCGCGGCTAACATCTATGCCGATGACGCAGCCATGTGATAGATTGTCCATGCTCTCTTCCTTCTGGTGCGCGGTCCTGCAAAGGCCGCAATCAACTATTCGAGACGATGAAGAGAGGCGGTGCCGACAGGCTAGAAAACGTGGTCTTGCCACAAGGGTCAGACGTCGCGCACCACCCCGCCATCGGCCCTGGCCGGGGCCGGTGACGGGGCCAGTCTAGCAGAACGCAAATACAGAAGGGTCAGGATTCATAACCAGTAGATGACGACGGCTGCGAGCGCGATGGCCGAGAGGAAGACCTTGGGACACCTGTCGTATCGGGTTGCCACGCGTCTCCAGTCTTTGAGCCTGCCGAACATGATCTCGATGCGGTTTCGCCGCTTGTATCGGCGCTTGTCGTATTTGACCTGGGTTTTGCGTTGCTTTCGGCCGGGAATGCAGGCGCGTATCCCTTTGTCTTTCAACGCATCTCTGAACCAGTCTGCGTCGTAGCCTCGGTCTCCAAGTAGCCATTCGACCTTTGGCAAACCGCCCAGCAAAGCCCGTGCGCCGATGTAGTCGCTTCTGTGGTTGCCGCCCGTAGTGCAAGAAGCTTTTGACCATATTGGCGTGTGATCGAGTGCGAACTTCTGTGAGGCCTTCATGATACGGCGTTTCCAGAAGCCGCGGGCCGGGATGGTGATCAGCAGATTGGGTCCAAATCTGACTTTCGAGCTCAATGCTCGTAGCGACTAACTGGTTTTCCCAATCCAGATCTGTTCGATCATTTTGCCCATTCAGGTCGTCGTCTTCTCACACTCCCTCGGCACCGGCCCTAGCGGTTCGACATGAGCATCATGCCACGACCGCCATCGCCGGAACTCTGTAATCTTCATTCTTTGTCAGCATTGCCCAGATCTGGCGGGCCATCTTATTGGCGAGCGCGATCGCGACCAGCATCCTGGGTTTGCGCGCCAGCATGCGTGACAGCCAGCTGCCCTCCGTAATTGTGCGCTGTCCGAGCCAGTTAAGTCGCGACATTGCGCCGATAATCAACAGGCGTCTGATATCGGCTTGACCGGCCTTCGTCATGCGACCAAGGCGCTCCTTGCCTCCGGAGGAATGTTGCCGAGGAACAAGGCCCAACCAAGCCGCAAAGTTGCGCACGGTTTTGAATTCCACCATGTCGGGACCAAACGCTTCGACTGCAACGGCCGTCAGCGGTCCAACACCCGGCATCGTCTGTAGCCGGCGTGCTCTGTCTGACTGGATGGCCAGCGTCTTGAGCTTCGTGGTGCGCTCAATGATACGCGCGGTTTTCTCTGCGATCTGCCCGAGCAGGTCCAGGCATTCTTCGCGGATCAACGCGTGCAAGTGGACGGTCTCATCCTGCACAAGCGCCGTCATGCGATTGAGGTGGGACATGCCGACCGGAAACACATAGCCGTGCTCATACAGCAGAGCCCGTAAGGCGTTCACATCAGCGGTCCGCTGATGCACTAGGCGTTCCCGGCCGCGGAAGACCGCCGCGCAAGACTGCTGCTCGACTGTTTTGGACTCTGTTTGATCCCACGGTTTAGTGGTGCGATCTATTCGTCGGAATGGCGTTGTTGCAGAACTCTGGCCGTAAAGGATTCACATCACGAATCCATGCAGTTAGACGGTCTGCATGAGTGAACCCGCTCCCACCCGCTACCGCACGACGAACTGGTCCTACTACAACGCTGCGCTCCGCATGCGTGGATCGCTGCTGATCTGGCTGGACAAGGAGATGGCTTGGCACGCGACGCATGAGGGTCGCCCAGGGCGTCCGCCCGTCTTTTCGGACGCGGCGATCCAGTTCTGCCTGTCGATCAAGGTGCTGTTCAAGCTGCCGCTCAGGCACACTGCAGGAATGGTCGCCAGCCTGCTGCGCCTGGCCGGGCTGGACTGGCCCGTTCCGGACTACTCGACCCTGCGCCGCAGGCAGAAGACCCTGAAGGTGCAGGTCCCCTATCGCCGTGCTAGCGGGCCGCTGAACCTGCTGGTGGACAGCACCGGCATCAAGTTCCTCGGCGATGGCGAGTGGCAAGCCCGGAAGCATGGTGTTCAGGGACGACGCCAATGGCGCAAGGTGCATCTGGCGATGGATACGGCCACCTCCGACATCCGCGCGGTCGAGTTCACCCCCAGCCGGGAAGGCGATAGCCCCGTCCTGCCGGACCTGCTGGGCCAGGTCCCGGACGATGAAGACATCGGCACCGTTACCGCGGACGGTGCCTACGACACCCGCCGCTGCCACAGCGCCATCATCGCGCGCGGCGGCACGGCGATCATTCCGATCCAAAAGAATGGCCGACCGTGGAAGGAGGATTGCCCAGCCGCCCGAGCACGCAACGAAACCCTGCGCGCCACACGTCACTACGGCAGGGCGTTCTGGAAACGGTGGACGGGGTACCACGCCCGCAGCCGCGTAGAGGCCAGGATGCGCTGCCTCAAGTCCTTCGGCGAGCGCATCGCCGCGAGACACCCGGACCGCCAAACCGCCGAAATCCACATCCGCGTCGCTATCATGAACCGCTTCAACGCCCTCGGCACCGTCGAGATCGCCCGCGCGGCCTGAAGCTCAAAGGGGAAGTCACGCCTCAGGCCGTCTTTCTGCAACAACGCCGACCATGTTCAGGGGCTGACCAGCAACTGAGCGACCACTCTGCTGCGAACGGACTTCCGTCCGGGGACGGAACACTCTTCAGTTGATAGACGTGAGGTTGATATAGACGACTGGAGGACCCAATGAAATCTGCACCCGAAATCCTGCCTCGTATCTCTCAGGACAAAACCAAAGCCGGGCCGCACCTGGGTTGCTGCATTCAGCTCCGCCAGAAGTACAACTTCTTGATCGCTCTAGGGGTCTTCGGAAAGAAGGCAAATCTCCACACGGTTTGCCGACGCATGTATGAGACGACAACATTCCGGGAAACCAAGAACGACAAACGCAGTGGTGTGTCAAAGGCAGTTCAGACCATCAATGACGCGACGGCTTACGGCAGGCTGGACAATACCTGTAGAGAAGGTCCCAACTGCAAATCTCTGATCCGGGAAGAGCTTGATTTTCTGCGGCAATGCTTTGCAAGGCTGTTCGGCGACAATGCGATGGGGCACGTCTCCGATGAGTTTCTTCTCAATGGTACGATGTTTCAACTACTGAAGAGTTTGAACGGTGCTCAAATCGACCTGGATTGGGTGGACATCGATCCAATCCTTGCACTCGAAGCCGTAGCGCTGGCAGCAGACCCTTGTCTGACGATCGAGATCGAGAACTTCACGGGAACCCGTTGGAGCAAGCAAAATGGCGGGATTCAGCCGAAACCTCCAGTATATGCGACAGACGTTTTCACCACGGAAATGGAGTATCGCCTGTTTCTGGACGAAACCATCGCCCGCGAAAAGCCGATTGTGTTTGAGTTCTTTGGCGCAGGCGAGGGCCGAACAGAAGACGGGCGCCCTGCCCGCGCGCAAATTTTACGACATGTGGTGCGGTCCGATGATCGAGAAGGCCCCTGGCGCGTTTCCGAAGAGCGGAACCATTAAGCCGGATGAACACAGCATCGCGCTCATGTATGATGCTATTGAGGTTGGGAAACAACTGCTCCAGGCTCAATTTGTTTGGTCATTTTTAACAGATATGTTTGCTAGTGGAAATCCGGCTTTAAGGCGGCGCTCGTTGTCTATTCTCGACGCAGACGCCCCTCTAGGTCCGAAATGTCGCTGACTTCAATCAAGCACGACTATGAGATAGGCACCTCGGAACTAAATAGAACCAGCATCATATTGGCAGCCGCCGCGTTGACCACGAACCGAAGCATGTACCCGAAGGGCCTGAGCCGAAGGCCGCCAGAAAGCAGAGGCAGGCATGCACGATCCGATCTAAGCGCCTTGCTGGATCAATTTGACTGCGCAAAATCGCTTGACTGAGGTTGCCCCGTTACCGAAGCCCAGATCCTATATCCACCGATGTGGAAGCGCTCGATCCGCGAATGACATTATGTCAGATCTCAGTCCTACATCACATTCGAAGACCGCCTCCCAATTGCCTGACACATAACAACAGAGCGCAAACTATCTGACAGTCTCTAAATATTCACTTCCTGAAAGCGCGACTCGCAGCTATGATTTCCTCAGAAATCACTGTCCGAATGAGAACTCATCCAGGTAAGCGCGCATATGGATGAAGGAATGGTCAAGATTCCTCCATCTGAATGAGCTACCGGGCAGGGAGGCCCGGCAAACCACAACAGCGGCATAATAGCCGCAAAGGGACAGGGACAGAACATGTCTTTTTGTACAGAGCGGGAAATGACCGACCTCAACAGCAAGTTCAGCTTTGGTGGGGGCGGAGGTGCGGGAGCTATTCTCCGACGAGCAGCTACCCTGCCGAGCACATTCAAACCGGTGCTGTTTAAGAAAACCATCCCGATTCACACAGGATGTGGCACGTAATGAGTTCCCTCAAGACATTGTACGATGATCGCCCCTACATCGATGGCACTCCATCCAGATTGGATTTTTTTGTTCTCTCGGACAGCCGGTTAATCGATGACCTGGTGGCACTGGCGCATGTGGCGCATCAAGAAAGTCTGTTTTCTGAGTATCGGTTTAGTGGAGTGAAGGTCGAGAACGCGATCAAACACGCATTGGATGCTCCTTTGACACATGGGATTCTGATCGCGACGAAAGGCGACAGGGTCGTCGGTGCGCTCTACTGCACCGTTGGCGATTACTTTCTGTCAACCAATGCCTCGATGACAACGATTCGCGCGTTCTATGTTCGCAAGGACGAACGTCAATTCCTCGGGGGAGGTCGGGCGGCTCTCGGGTTGCTCAGTGGAGTGGAATCTTGGTCACGCACCCGAGGGATCGACAGGATCCTGTTTCATGTGACTTCAGGGGTCAATCTACACACGACCCACAGGCTCGCATGGCGAGCCGGGTTTCAAATGCTCGGGGGAAACTATGTTAAGACTTTGGGGTAAGAAGACGCCACTAGCCGGGAGAGGCCTGATGGCCACTCTATTTGCGCTTTTCTTCACTCTGTGCAATGGCAACCTTGCCCATGCCTGGCAGGAAAATTCACCAGGCTGTTTGCAGAATACAGACCTACTCGACTATAGGGTCGATGCAGAAGAACTTCCGACGCCGTGCTGGTCGGAAGGATATCTATTTGGGATGGGAGTATGGGGTGAAGGGTTCGTTCTCGCGCATCCGTTAGCTTCTTCAGATATCCAAGAGACACGTGACGTAATTCAAGCGTTTGATGGTGGTGGAGGATACTATCAGAATATTAGATACTATCTATTGATCGAATCAATGGATTTGGAGGATGTATCTAGCGAGTCCAGATTTAGCCTCCTACTTGCGGCGCTTTTGTCCATTGGCGATAGAAACCAAAGACGGTTTGACATTTATCGTGGATGGATTGTTCGTCAATTCATTCAGATTCCAAGCGTGGATGCAAGCTTTGCGATTGAACCTCTTTTGGGCTTTGCAAGGGCATATGGGGCATCCGCTCAGCTTGAAACCATCCAAGAATACAACTGCTTCGTTCGTTCGGATATCCATAATGTCGCGCCGGAGCGTGTTTTGGAATCTGTTATGTTTCGCTCATGTATGGAGAGCATCGCGCAATGACATTTTCAGTGAATTTCAATTCCGATGGATCGGTCTCCATGGACTTCGAGGGTTCCAGTTCAGCGCCCGCAGGTAGTGCTGCCGCAATCTTCGATGACGCATTAACCCTTCAAACCAATCACCTTACCGGAAGACTGGAGACAACCGGATACAGTGGTTCACGTGGTCTATCAGATATTGCATCGCTTCAGGTCGTTGTAGGCGCAAGAGTTATTGCAAGCAGAATGAACGACCTCGTTGAGGAGTTGCATTCTGACCCTAGCAATTCGTCGCTTCAGAATGAATATGACGATCTAAGGCAACAACTAGAAGCTCTTGAAATTGCCCAAGGAATGAGTTCGCCTTGGGATGGTCTCGCTGGCGGTTTCTACGAGATCATTGCGCAATCGACTTTGGACAACATCTTTTCTGATGCCCGCTCTTACGGCCTGACAACGCAAGAAAGCATCGATTTTGTTAACCAGGTCGTACTTGAGATTGCCACAAATGCTGCTCATGGCGGTCGTGTAACGCCCTATACCTATGATGAAGCATTGCTAGCACTTGATGGTGGTGTGTACCGTCTGGGCGATGAGCTCTATCTCATCGATGCCGATGGCGGGGGATTAATACCGGTCTCGGAGTACGATGGGGATACCGGTGACAACATTATCGGCGATGGATTTGCCTATGACTACACGAATGGCACTGGCACACAGCCATATGACGGAAATGGGCAGTTAATCACGGACCCGGATGGAGACGGTAACTATGCGCCGCCCACGTCTCCTCGACCCATCCCTCGACCCGAGGGGCTAGGAGAGACCCAAAGCGGACAGCCTGTTATTCTTGACCTTGACGGGGATGGTGACGAGTTGAAACCGCGGTGGGTATATGATCGAGCTCGAAAGTGGCAAACCCTATTAGCGGGCCGCGCTGGATGGTCCCGACAACAGCTGAGTCAATCTGTACGCCACCATCAGGCTCGCATGGCGAGCCGGGTTTCAAATGTTTGGAGCAAACTATGTTAAGGCCTTGGGTTAGCATTTTAGCATCGCTGGTAACATCGGTTTCGCTAACTATAGCAGTATCTAGCGCAGCCTTCGCTCAAGATGCAGATCGAATATCCGTTGATGCGTGCCCCAATGAGCAATGGAATACGGATGAGATATTTGAGTATCTTGCAGAATGGCGAGAGGGGAGCCGCGTATTGGATGGTGAGTGTATATCCGCGATCAACAGTATCTTGCCAAGGGAGTTTTTTTTCATTCTCCCATTTTCGGTAATGTATCATTGGGTTCAGGTGGAAGGGTATGATCAAACAGATCAATTCGAGAGATGGCGGAGACTGTTTGAGCTGGGTATTGCCAGCGGTCTCGTTGAAGGAGGAGATAACCGCAGGTACGCTGCGTATGTTCGAGTTCTGTATTTTGATGTCCTACCACTTAACCAGTTTGACATACGAAATCCTTATTCGATCGTTCTTCCGGACAGCCGCACTGAGGAGAGCCAGGGCTTAACTGCGGCTCGATGTTTTTTGCTCCTTGATGACGGAATTTCTGACGTTGATGGTATAATCCAGAGCTCCAGTTTTTCTACATGTATGACGGAGAATAATGATGAGCGGTAACGTTATATCTATATTGAATCTAAGTGATTTAACGATAGACGTTGATCATAGAGCAAACTCGGATGCGTCTCCCAGCTATAGCCTTGAAGAGTTTGGCGACATTTTGGATGCTCGCCGCAGCAATCTTCAAATATACACTGATCTGTATGTCGCCGTGTCAAGAGTGCGCGTTGAGAGAATTGAAGCCGCTGCTTTATTGGAGAACGACCCTGATAGGCGAAGCGAATTGGAGGAGCAAGCCCGTGACCTGGCTTTGGAGATTGAACTTGCGGAAGCTTCTATGCGATCTCAAGAACCCGGAAGCGGTGGTATTAGCTATTTGGAACAAGTGTATGCGGCCACTGAATATGCTGATCTTCATGATATCTCTATCGCAGAAGCGCTTGAGCTAGGGGCGGTTTATCTAGATGAGAATGGAAGGCCGCAGGCGTATTCACTAGAAGATGGAGATCCTGGCGACAATAACCCGGGAGACGGTTATGCCTATGACTACACTCTTGATCTAAGTGATGATTACGATGGATGGCTTCAGGAACAATCCACGAATAATGTGAATGGTGGTCCGTTGCCAAGCTCCCCCATTCCCATTCCAAACCCCTCGTATGGAGGAGAGACCCAAAGCGGAAAGCCGGTTATTCTTGACCTTGACGGGGATGGCGTTGAGATCGCGATTGATGGCGATGTGAGTTTTGACGTCGATGGCGACGGGTTTCTCGAACGGGGAAGCTGGGTCGCGCCGGATGACGGATTTCTGGTGATTGACCTGAACGCGGATGGAACCCGTGGTGCAGGCGATGGGGTCATCGACCAAGCGCGAGAATTGGGCTTTGCGCTATGGGGAGATGCAGGAGACACCGATCTGCAGGCATTGCGACGGGCCTTCGACAACAACAACGACGGACTTCTGAACGCGCAGGATAGTGTTTGGTCGGAACTTAGGGTCTGGCAGGATCTCGACCAGGACGGCGAGACAGATGCGGGCGAATTGCGCACTTTGGCGGATTGGGGGATCACTGAGATCAACCTGGGCTATGACGATGGCTCCGCCTATGCCGATACGAGCGATGATATCTCGATCTTCGGCAACACTCTGCACGGGCT
>NZ_JASHJX010000074.1 GCF_030732985.1 Nioella sp. MMSF_3534 | reverse complement strand
GATCCCCCCCCGTCGCCCGGCCCCGGCCGGGGTGCGGCTTGGCCCGCTTGCGACCCTCGTCACCGCGCCCCGCGATCTTGCGAAGCGACAGGGGGGGCACAAATACGATCATGGTCATGGGCTGGTGCTGTCCGGCCCGATGGGCCATTCAGGCGCGGCCCGTCTGGCGGCCCGTGGTGCATTGCGCATCGGGGCCGGGTTGGTCACCGTGGCGGCGCCAGGCTCTGCCATGATGGAATGTGCCTGCCAGCTGACCGCGATCATGCTGCGCAAATGCGAGGGGGCCGAAGGGCTGGCCGATCTGCTGACCGATGCACGCCTGAACGCCCTGTGTGTCGGGCCGGGGCTGGGGCTGGGGCAGGGCACCCGCGATCTGGTGGCACAGGCGCTTGCGGCCCGGCGCGGTACGGTGCTGGACGCGGATGCGCTGAGCGCTTTTGCGCAGGACCCGGACGCGCTGTTCGCGCAGTTGCATGAGGCCTGTGTTCTCACCCCCCATCTTGGCGAATTCACCCGGCTTTTCCCCGATATCGCGGCGAGGCTGAGCTCTGCGCCCAAGGCCGGCCCCGCCTATTCCAGGATCGACGCCGCGAGAGAGGCCGCCGCGCGGGCGGGCTGCACGGTGCTGCTCAAGGGGCCGGATACGGTCATCGCGGCGCCGAACGGTCAGGCTTCACTCCACGCGGCTGCCTATGATCGCGCGGCACCCTGGTTGGCGACAGCCGGATCGGGCGATGTGCTGGCAGGTTTCCTCACCGGCCTGCTTGCCCGCCGGATCCCCCCGAAACGCGCCGCGGAAGCATCGGCCTGGCTCCATGCGGAGACCGCGCGGAGAGTCGGTCCGGGCCTTATAGCCGAGGACTTGCCGGATCGGTTGCCAGGTGTCCTGAGCAGCCTTTGCAACGCGGTCTGATCCCGGGCCAACGCGGCAAATGGCCAATGAAAGCGCCGGAAGGCCGTGGGGGCGAGGCCCCAGAAAACGCTCTTTCTAGAGCGTTCTGACGCGGCCCCACAGGTCCGCGCCGGTGCCTGTTCCTATGGCAGGGCGATGGATTCTTGCTCTCAGACCTTGGCGATGTCCTGCGCCGCGCTGATCACCTCGAGCCCGTCGGCATACAGCACATGCGCCCGGTCGAATTGCAGGGTAAGCAGGGCTTCGGGGCGCGCATCGCTCCAGCAGATGACCTCGCCGTCGACCAGCCGCGACAGCGGCACCCGTGCGGCCGGCGTGCCGAACAGCGCCTGTGCGCGCCAGTCGCGCAGCAGGATCCTCTGGTCGGCAGGCAGCAGCAGGTCGCGCACGGGCTTGCCGCCGAGCGCATCCTTGCGAATGAAGACGAAGCGCATCTCCGCAGGCACGTCATGACGGAAGATCCGTCGCAGAACCTGCGCGCCCGCATCGCGCGTGATCACCCGGTCGCCGGGATAGAGTGCCTCTGCGGGCAATGCGCCGGCCAGCGTCAGAATCTCCGTCCCCGGCGGCAGCATCGCGCCGGAAAGATGTCTCTGCGTCGCTTCCCCGGTCGGGGACCCGTCTGTCAGATCGGTCATGCCAAATCCTGCTCAGTCCCGGCGATGCTACCTCGCCATGTCTTTCCGGCAGGTTAATGCAAAGGCGGGTGCCGACCCAAGGGCTTTCTCGAAGCGAAACCCCCAAAAACCCGCAAAATCCCTCTCGCCACCGGCGCGGGCCTTTGCTAAAGACCCGCCACCGTCAGGCGATTGCCTGCGGATCGTGCGGGTGTGGCGAAATTGGTAGACGCACCAGATTTAGGTTCTGGCGCCGCAAGGCGTGGGGGTTCAAGTCCCTCCACCCGCACCACTACGCGCAAAATGTCCCGGTTGCCTTAAGAGGCGGAGGTTTTCCGCAGGTTGCCAAACCACCCTTCCGGCCACCCATAGGCATATCAATGAAACTGTGGGGCTCCGATCTGCACATGTGTCCGGCCCGGACAGCTTGATACTCTGATCGCGGCGTGAATCATGGTGGGAACGCCAAGCGGCACAGGTGGGGGCGCCGCCTGAAAGAGGTCCGTCAACTGGGTGACCCGTGCCGGATTATCCGGTGGAGCCAACCGTTGGGCAGAATGAAGCATCACGAACAGGAGGACGCGGGGGCGGTCGGAAGAGCGGCGGGTGTTTCTCGCCGGAGCCTCCGGAACAGGCTGTTCACCAGAGACAGCCATAGACAGTCTTGGTCCGACATGGCGACTGCTGCCCCAAACTCCTGAGGATCAAGTTCACCGAACACCGGGATATCAAGAGGTCATTGATGGGCTCTTACCCCGGCTCTCCAATCGTGTTTTCGGCTTTCTTTGCATTCAGGATCCTGTTCAGGACATCAACGCATTTCGAAAGATCGTCGGGATCAATACCCCCAACCAGGCGCGCATGAAAATCGTTGATCAATGGGGCGATTTCACGGAGCTTCTGTTCCCCCTTCCTGGTCAGGACGACTGTCCGCTTTCGCTGGTCCGTTTCGGAGATCCTCCTGTCCGCCAAACCGGCATCTACCAACTGGTCAACGGTACGGCTTGCGGTGGATTGTTCCAGTACGGCGAGGGCGGCAAGTTCTCCGACAGTCAGTTCTCCATGCGCAGAGAGGCTGGAAAGAAGCCGCAGCTTGGGGGTGGGCAGTTTCTGATCCGCCAGCATCGCGTTCAGCTCCGAGCTCCAGATATGGGTCAGTCGGGTCAGGAGATAGGGGAGAAAGGAATCGAGCTCATCCGCCTTGTGAAACGGAAAGCTCGGATTGAGGGTGGGATAGCTATCAGCCAAGGGCGTCACCCGCGTGCATTTCCTCCAGGATTTCGCGCAGTGCTGTGTTCGCAGCGGTCAGGTCCTCATCGGGAACCTGCTGAAGAATGTCGGCCAGGATGCTGTTATGGGCATCGCGTGCCATCAGGAATTTCTGCTCGCCGCTGTCCGTCAATCTGGCCGAAAAGGACCGGCGGTCCTCGGTCGACATGGCCTTGATGACCAAGCCGTCCTTGATCAGCCGGGTCACGAGGCCGGATACATTGCCATTGGACACTTTCAACGCGCTGGACAGCTGGCCCATGCTGATGCCCTCGGGGGTCCGCGCCAGTTGGGCCATTGCATCGAACTTGGCCAGGCTTAGCCCGACCTCGTCCTGCATTCGCTTGTTCAGCTCTGCAAAAATATCGCTGTGCAGCCGAAGGACGCTTAGCCAGAACCGCGTCTGGTTGCGTTGTCTCGCATCGCTCTTACCGGTCTCGCCCATGTCATCCAGGAATGTCGCTTCAGTCGGTCGCTAAGGTATTTGCTTTTGCATAGATCAGCAATGCGTCACGGATGTCTGCGGGAACTTCAATGGATTGGTGAGTATCCAGTCCGGTGGTGACGGTGACGAAATGCCCGCGCAGGGCCTCTTGTCCATCCTTCAAGGCATGAAGGGTCAGCCCGTAGGACTTGGTTCCGACCTTGTTGACCGCAACAAGAATTTCCACCTCCTCGCCCATCATGCAGGGGGTGAAAAAGGTGGCCGATGCCGAGACGTACCCCAGCCCTGTGCGGCGGGGTCCGATCACCTCCTGATAGGGTATGCCGAGCACGTCATCGAACCATTCCTCGATCGCCCGGTTGAAGAGGTCAAAGAACTTGGGGGTGTAGACGATCCCCGCCGGGTCACATTGCCCGTGCCGGAATTTCGTCCTCGTCGACCACAGCCCGGCAGGCAGGTCGTTTCGGGTCAGCGGGCGTCTGCTATCTTGTACGTTCATGTCGGGCCTTGTATCTCCTCGGTGAATGAGCGGATGGTCTGAATGGTACCGTCAAGATCGTCCCCTTTGCCGTCCTTGAGGGCGGATCGCAGCAGCCTGTCCGCCCATTGGGCGGCATCATCGCGATGCGAGATGGTGCGGATCGTCTGCATGACCCGGTCAAACTTGGAATGCGCGCGATCATGGGTGTCTGAATAGCCCTTGATCAGCCGCCGCACCGACAGGATGGAAACCGCCAGATCGTAATTGTGCGACAGCGCCTGAGTGGCCTCTGCCAGCCAGGCGGTGCGATGTTCAACCTCGTCTTTGTGGCGCAGAGAGCGGCGGCGCAGGGGTTTGAGCCCGGCCATCACGTAGAGCAGCAGAAAGCCGCGAAGCGAATAGGTGTGCACCCGGCGCCCCCTGTCGATGCGGCGGTCGAGCCAGGCGTAGAGCCGGGGCTTTCCATGCAGCCACCGCGCAAGGCCTGCGGGCATGGTCGAGGCAAGTTCCTCCAGCCGGGGATGCATGAATTCGGTCGTGCTCAGGATCTGGCCCTTGCCGAGGTTCATATCTTCCGCGATCCGGGCCCGGCGGGCGGCGCGGGTTTTCAGATCGGCGACCCGAATGACGTCATCATACGCCATCGCGTTGGCCAGATATTTCGCGGCGGTTTCGGTGAAGCGGAATCCATTCGCCGCACCACCTGCGTCAAGATCCTGCGCGGCGATGTCCCGAAGGATATCCAGGTATTCTCCGCCATAGGCCGCATCCTGAAAACTGACGACCTTGCGAAGGCCGAGGAACGCCATGTGACGGGTAGGTTTGGGCAGGTCCGACCTCAGCCGCTGTAACAGCGCATTGGCCCGCGCATCGGGAAGTGTCGCGGGTGGTGCAGGGGGCGATGGGGGGGCGAGATCACCCGCCCTCTCGCCGTCGCCCGTTTCCCCCGCCTCTGTCCGGGCAAAGGCCGCATCGAAGGCCCGCAGGCTCGCCGCCACCCCTTTGCCGCTGGTGTTGATGACCAAACGATAATCCTCCGGGGCGAATGGTAGCGCGCCCGAGGCGGCAAGACTGCCGAACAGCGCCGAGGAAATCACCGAGCCGTTTTCGACCGCCATCCGGTTCATGTCGAACACGATCTGGCGTTTGGCGACAACGCCGATCGCCTCGGACACCGCGCTGCTATCGGCAATGCCTTCGCCCGGCGCCATTTTCTCGATGGTCGACAGGGCGCGGTGGTTGGAGGCGATCAGCGTCGTGCGCTCAGGCGTGACGATCCCGCGCAGGATCGAGCGTCCGGCCTCCATGTATTCGGCGGCGATCACAACATCCACGTCGCCCGGTGTCGGCATCTGCGCCAGCACCGGTTTGCGCCCGTCTTCGCCGGGCTTCATCATCTCGACATAGTAGATCGTGGCCCCGGTGCGCTGCGCCACGCCGGGGACCGAAGTGGATTGCGCAATCCAGCCCTGCCGCTCGGCCAGATCGACGATCCAGCCGGTCAGCACCCCGCCGCCCTGTCCGCCCATGGCCACGATGGCAATGGAGAGCGGGCGTTCGGTCGCGTCGGCCTCTGCCGCAAGGGGCAGTTTAACGGTGTCGTCCTTCATTGGCTCATTCCCCCGAAATCAACTGCCCGGCGCGCCCGGCGGTTCTGAAGAAACCTGATCACGGGCGTTGACAGCCCGGCCTTGAAGCGATCCCAGGGGCCGGGATTGTGGATGACTTCGGCCCGGTAGAAGGATGGGCACAGCACGGCTGCATCCGCCACTTCTCCGCAATTGCCGCAGGCCACGCAGGTGCTGTCGATCGAGGCGACAGGATCATCGCGCAGGGGGTCGTCAAGCTGCTTGACCGAAAGGGAAGGGCAGCCGGACAGCCGGATACAGGCGTGATCGCCGGTGCAAACATCCTCATCGACGCCGAAGCGTTCCTTGACCGTCCGTTTGCCGTCCTTCATCGCCTTTGCCACTTGCGGCTTCACCCGGCGTTGCTTGTTCAGCATGCATTCCGACGAGGCGACGATGATCTTGGGGCCGTCCGCGTCTGTCGTCAGCGCCTCTTTCAGAACGTCGCGCATCCGGTTCACGTCATAGGTGCGGTCGATCTGGCGGACCCATTTGGCCCCCACGCCCCGAACCGCATCGACAATCGAGTTGTTGGTCACCCGGCGCTTGTTCACGGCACGCGATGACAGGATGTCCTGCCCGCCAGTGGCCGAGGAATAGTAGTTGTCGACGATCAGGAAGACCCCGTCATGATTGTTGAAGACCGCATGACCGATGCCGCTGGTCAGCCCGTTATGCCAGAACCCGCCATCGCCCATGATCGAGATCGACCGCTTGGCGCCCTTGACGTTGAAGGCGGCCGAAGACGCGGCGCCAAGCCCGTAACCCATTGTCGTCGCGCCGATATTGAAGGGGGGCAGGATCGAGAACAGGTGACATCCGATATCGGCAGAGACGTGATGTTCCCCAAGCTCTTCAAAGGCCAGTTTCATGGCGGCGAAGATCGGTCGTTCCGGGCAGCCGGTGCACAGGCCCGGCGGGCGAGGGGGTACCACCTCGGTCAGCGCTGCAACCTTGGGATCGCGCAGGATCGGGACGGGGTCTGGCGTAGGCGCCCGATTGCCCAGAAGCTGCGCCTCGTGATCTTCCAGAAACTGACCGATGCCCTTGGTCAGCGCCGCGACCGTGTAGTCGCCCGCCATGGGCAGGTATTTCTTGCCATGCACGAGTGTTTGCTTCTTCAACCGCGCAACGGTCGTGGTGATGGATTGCTCGATAAACTCCGGCTGCCCTTCTTCCACGACCAGAACGGCATCCAGCCCCTCGCAGAAGCCTTCGATCTCGCTGGTGATGGTCGGATAGCAGACATTCATCACGTAAATCGGCAGCTTTGTCTCGCCATAGGCATCGCTGAGGCCGAGGAACTGCAGCGCCCGGATGGTGCTGTTATACATGCCGCCCTGTACGATCAGCCCGGTCTTTCCGGTCTTGTCATCACCTGTCGGGCCGAAATGTTCGTTCAGCCCGGCCTGTTTCACGAAGTCGATGGCTGCCGGCAGGCGGTGTTCGATCTTCTCGACCTCATGGGTATAGGCCGCCGGGGGCAGAACGATCCGGTCAAGGTCGCGCTTGGGGCTGTTCAGGGCGTCCTGAAGGGTGAACTCGGGCCGCTTGTTGTCCTTGCAGACAAACTGCCCGGTCATGTGGCAGGACCGGACCCGAACCTGTAGCATAACGGGCGTGTTCGAAGCCTCAGAAAGCTCAAACCCCTTTTCGATCAGGTTGACCATGCATTCCTGATCGGGTCTGGGATCGAGCAGCCACATCTGGGATTTCATCGCGAACGCGTGGGTGCGTTCCTGCATGATGGAGGAGCCTTCGCCGTAATCCTCACCCACGATGACCATGGCGCCGCCCTTGACCCCACCCGAGGCGAGGTTGGCCAGCGCGTCGGACGCGACATTGGTGCCGACCGTCGATTTCCACGCCACCGCCCCGCGCAGCGGATACATGACCGAAGCTGACAGCATTGCGCCCGCCGTCGCTTCGTTCGCGGAGCTTTGGAAGTTCACGCCAAGATCATCGAGAATGTCATTCGCATCGGCCAGCACGTCCATCAGGTGCGAGATCGGCGAGCCCTGATAGCCGCCCACATAGGATATGCCGGACTGTAGAAGCGCCTTGGTGATCGCGAGAATTCCCTCGCCGCGAAAGACGTCTCCGTCCCCCAGCTTCAGATGTTCCACTTCCCTGGCAAATGAGCGTTCGGCCATTTGTGTCTCCCAAAATTTATATGGAAATGGATAATTTTATATGTAAAGTAAGTCAAGACGTTTCGCGCTGGCGATGGTTGCCTGAAGCGGAAGAGAAGTGAAAAGAGGTTGAAAAACATGCACGTAGCGCGCCCCGATAGTCTGGTCTCGGAGATTCTCCCGGCGGTCTCAGACTACCTCGATTCGCCGCCGCGACTGGTCATCGGGGCAGAACAGCTCGGGGCGGCGGATGGAAGGACGCTCGATGTTTTCAACCCGGCGACCGGCAAGAAACTCGCTGAAGTCCCTTGCGGCGGCGCCCATGAAATCGACCTGGCCGTGCAGCGCGCCCGTGAAGCGCTAACCGGGGACTGGGGCCGGATGCGCCCGGTGGAGCGTCAGCGCGTCATGCTGCGGCTGGCGGATCTGATCGAAGCTAATGGCGAGGAACTGGCGCAGCTGGAAACTCTGAACAACGGCAAATCGGTGATGCTGTCGCGGCTGGTCGAGGTGGGCAATTCCTCCAACTACCTGCGCTACATGGCGGGATGGGCCACCAAGATCGAAGGCTCGACCATCGACGTATCCATCGCGGTGCCGCCCGGCGCAAAATACCAGGCCTATACGCGCAAGGAACCGGTGGGCGTCGTGGGGGCAATCACGCCGTGGAACTTCCCGCTGAACATGGCGATCTGGAAGATTGCCCCGGCGCTGGCCTGTGGCAACACGGTGGTTCTGAAACCTGCCGAGGAGACGCCGCTCACGTCGCTGCGGCTGGGCGAGCTGTGTCTTGAGGCGGGGCTGCCGCCGGGCGTCGTCAATGTCGTGACCGGCACCGGGGCAGAGGCAGGCGCGGCGCTCACCGCGCATCCCGGCGTGAACAAGCTGACCTTCACCGGCTCGACCGAGGTGGGCAAGATCATCGGCATTCAGGCCATGCAGGACATAAAGCGGGTCACGCTGGAACTGGGCGGTAAGGCCCCGATGATCATGTTCGACGATATGGACCTTGATCAGCTGGCCATGGCGGCGGGCGTCGGGGTGCTGTTCAACTCTGGCCAGACCTGCTGTGCGGGCACCCGGATCTATGCCCAAAGGGGGATCTACGATCAGGTGTGCGAGGTCATGGCGCGGACCGTGGGCGGTATGGCGATCGGACCGGGGCTTGACCCGGCGAATGCCATCAACCCCATGGTCTCGGCCAAGCATCAGGCCCATGTGAACGCCTGTGTCGCCAGCGGTCTGGACCAGGGCGCAACCCCGTTGCTGAGCAGCGATGCCTATCAGGGCGACGGGTTTTTCGTGACGCCGCAGATCTTCACCGATGTCCGGCAGGACATGAAGATCATGCAGGACGAGGTGTTCGGCCCGGTCTTCACGATCACGCCCTTCGATGACCCCGACGACGCAATCCGCATGGCCAATGACACCCGCTACGGGCTTGGCGCCTCGATCTGGACGACGAACCTGAACACGATGCACCGCTATGTGCCGCAGATCCAGGCCGGCACGGTCTGGGTGAATGCCCACAACCTGCCCGACGCGAACATGCCGTTCGGGGGCTACAAGCAATCCGGCATTGGCCGCGAACACGGGCGGGCTGCGCTGGATGCGTATCTCGAAACGAAATCCGTTTGCGTTGCGGTGAGGTGAGGCAGATGGACAACAATCATATCCCCCAAAGCAGCGACAACTTTCTGCGCGAACATAACGGGCGTCACCAGCTTCACCCGATGGTGCATCCCCTGATCATCGAACAGCGCCCGCCGCGGATCATCGTGAAGGGTGAGGGGTCTTACGTCACCGATATCGACGGAAACACCTATGTCGATGGTGTCGGCGGGCTGTGGAACGTCAATGTCGGACATAACCGGCCCGAGGTGAAAGCGGCGATTTCTGCCCAGATGGAGGAGATCAGCTACTATTCCAGCTTCGCCGGAACAGTGACCCCCCCGTCCATCGAACTGTCGGCCAAGATCATCGAGATGACGGCAGAGGAGGACATGAGCAAGGTCCTGTTCTCGGCCAACGGGTCTGACGCGGTTGAAACCGCGCTCAAGCTCAGCCGCCAATACTGGAAGCTGGAGGGAGAGCCGGAGCGAACCGGCTTCATCTCGCTCAAGCAGGGCTATCACGGCATTCAGTTCGGGGGCACTTCGGTCAACGGGTCCAGCCTCTACCGGTCTGCCTATGGCCCGCTGTTGCCCGGTTGCTATCAGGTGGACAGCCCCTGGACCTATCGCAATCCCTATTCCGAAGACCCGGAAGACCTGACCGAGGCAATCATCACCCAAATCGACCGGCTGATCCGGCATCAGGGTGCGCATACGATCGCAGCCTTCATTGCCGAGCCGGTGCAGGGGGCCGGGGGCGTTATTGTTCCTCCCGCAAGCTTCTGGCCCCGTCTGCGAACACTGCTCGACGCGCACCGTATCCTGCTGATCTCGGACGAGGTGGTGACCGGGTTCGGGCGCACCGGCGCGATGTTCGGTGCACGCGGCTGGGGCGTGAATCCCGACATCATGTGTTTCGCAAAGGGTATCACGGCGGGCTACATCCCGCTGGGCGCGACGGTGATCAACAAGCGGATCTATGCGGCCTGGCAGAAGGGCATCGACCCGATGGGCTTCATCATGCACGGCTACACGGCCACCGGCCACGCGCTGGGATGCGCCGCCGCCAATGCCACGCTGAAAATCGTCGAGGACGAGGACCTGCCCGGCAATGCCGCCCGGATGGGTAAGCGGTTGCAGGATGGGCTGCGCGACGTGCCCAACTGGTCGTCGCTGGTGGGCGAAGTGCGCGGCAAGGGGCTGATGGTCGGGCTCGATCTGGTGGCCGACAAGGCCATGCGCGAACCCATCGACCCTGGAAAAGGGCAGGGGGAAATGGTGGCGACCTTCGCGCGTGACGAGGGCGTGATCGTGCGCCCCGCCGGGCCGGTCATCATCATCTCGCCGCCCCTGACACTCTCTGAAGATGAAACCGACAAGATCGTCGATGGGCTGATCAAGGCATTGCGCCGGTACGAACGGGAGAAATAGCGATGTTGCCTGGCAAGGACTTTCCGATATTCACCGCTGCCGCCGTGCAGGCGAGTCCGGTCTTTCTGGATGCGCGCAAGACGGCGCAGAAGGCGGTTGACCTGAT
>NZ_JASHJX010000073.1 GCF_030732985.1 Nioella sp. MMSF_3534 | reverse complement strand
CCCCCCCCCCCCCCCCCCCCCCCCCCCCCCCCCCCCCCCCCCCCCCGGGTCGACGCCGTCAGGCGGCGAAATCCCTGTGCGATTGCGAAACCGACAGCGGAAACACCTTGGCCGGATTGAGCAGCCACTTCGGGTCGAACACATCCTTCACCCGCATCTGCGCCGCCATATCCGGCCCGGTGAACTGGGCCCCCATCAGGTCGCGCTTCTCGATCCCCACCCCATGTTCGCCGGTCAGGCAGCCGCCCACCTCCACGCACAGCTTCAGGATATCGGCCCCAAAGGCCTCGCATTTCTCCAGGTCGCCCGGCTTGTTGGCGTCAAACAGAATGAGCGGGTGCATATTGCCGTCGCCCGCGTGAAAGACGTTGCCCACGTCGAGCCCGTAGTCCTTCGACATCTCCCCGATCCGGCGCAGCACCAGCGGCAGGGCGGAAACCGGGATCGTCCCGTCAAGGCACATGTAATCGTTGATCTGCCCCATGGCGCCGAAGGCCGACTTGCGCCCCAGCCAGATCCGCGCGCTTTCCTCGGCCGACCGGCTTTCGCGCAGTTCCACCGGGTTATGCTTGCGCGCGATCTGGGTGATGACGCCCAATTGCGCGTCGATCTCCGCGTCCGACCCTTCGACCTCGACGATCAGCAGCGCCTCGCAATCGGGGTAGCCTGCGCCCGCGAACGCCTCGGTCGCGCGGATGCAGGGCCGGTCCATGAACTCGATCGCGACCGGCAGTACGCCCGCCTTGATGATGTCGGACACGCATTGCCCGGCGACCTCGTTCGAGTCGTAGCCGATCAGCACCGGCCGCGCCCCTTCCGGCTTGGGCAAGATGCGCAGGGTAGCCTCGGTCACCACGCCAAGCTGCCCCTCCGATCCGCAGATCAGCCCCAGAAGGTCCAGCCCGCCCGCTTCCAGATGCGCGCCGCCGATCTCCACCACCGTGCCATCCATCAGCACCATGGTCACGCCCAGAAGGTTGTTCGTCGTCACCCCGTATTTCAGGCAATGCGCGCCGCCCGAATTCATCGCGATATTGCCCGCGATGGCGCAGGCCAGCTGCGACGAGGGGTCAGGAGCATAGAAGAAATCCTCCTCCTCCACCGCCCCTGTGACACTCAGATTGGTCCGCCCCGTCTGCACCCGGATGAAGCGATTGTCATAGTCGGTCTCCAGCACCTCGTTCATGCGTGCGACCCCCAGGATCACGCTGTCCGCCGTCGGCAGCGCCCCGCCAGCGAGCGATGTCCCCGCCCCGCGCGGCACCACCGGCACGCCTTCGTCATGGCAGATCTTCAGCACCGCCGCGACCTCCGCCGTCGTAGAGGGCAGGACCGCCGCCAAAGGCGGGCAGCGATAGGCGGTCAACGCGTCGCATTCATAGGCGCGGGTCTCTTCCGGCGCGTCGATCACTGCATCCGGCGGCAGGACCGCCCGCAGACGCGCCACGATCCGGACCTTGCCCGACAGGACCGACGGATTGGGAACTGGCATCTCCATGGCGAACCTCCCTCGCTTTGGTAAACAAATATAACCAATTTCACGGTTTGGCAAGCGATTGCGACGGGCTATAGGCTGTCAGGATGACAGGTCTCGATCAGCTCGCACTCTTCACCCCGCTCGATGCGCTTGCCGTGGCGCTGATCTTCGCCCTTTGGCTGGTGCTTGGACGGGTGATCGAATCGGATCGGCTGAACCGCCCGTCGGTCACGATCCTGATGATCGAGTACCGCCGCGACTGGATGCGCGAGATGGTCACCCGCGAGCCGCGCATCTTCGATGCGGCGATCCTGTCGAGCCTCAGGCAAGGCACAAATTTCCTTGCCTCCGCCTCGATGATCGCGCTTGGCGGGCTGCTGGCGCTGATTGGCAATGCCGACCGGCTGCTTGGCGTGGCCGAGGACCTGACCCTGGGCGGCACGCCGACCCTGGTGGTCGAGGTCAAGCTGATGGCGACCGGCATCTTCCTGCTCTATGCCTTCCTCAAATTCGTCTGGTCGAACCGGCTGTTCGGGTATTGCGCGGTGCTGATGGCCGCCGTTCCAAACGATCCCGAGGACCCACGCACCCTGCCCCGCGCCATGCAGGCGGCCGAGGTCAATATCCGCGCTGCGTTCAATTTCAACCGCGGCCTGCGCGCGCTCTATTTCTCGCTCGGATCGCTGGCCTGGCTGCTTGGCCCGGCGGCGCTGATCGCGGGCACGGCGGTGGTCGGCTACATGATCTGGTCGCGCGAATTCGCCTCCCATTCCCGGCGCATCCTGTTGCCCCCCGCGCAGGCTGATCGCTGAGCCCTCGCGCAGATGTCATATGACAGGCCGCCCCTGCGGTGGCAGTCTCCGGCCATGTTCCGTCCTGCTGCCGCCCTGCTGCTGCTCGCCAGCCCCGCCCTCGCCGATCCCGCCCGGATTATCGGGGCCGAGGCCGAGCAGGCCAGCACCGGCTGGCGCTTCGACGTGACGCTGGAGCATGGCGATACCGGCTGGGACGACTACGCCGATGGCTGGCGGGTGGAACTGCCGGATGGCACGATACTGGGCACCCGCATCCTGACCCATCCGCATGTGACCGAGCAGCCCTTCACCCGCTCCCTCTTCGGCGTCGTGGTGCCGGAAGGAACAGACACCGTCCAGATCCGCGCCCGCACCAACCAGACCGGATGGGGCGACGACACCTTCCCGCTCCCCCTGACCTGACCGCTCTTTCATCTTGGCAAAAATACCTCGGGGGAGGAGCGAAGCGACGGGGGCAGAGCCCCCCGCGATTTTTCCAAAAATCGCCCCCGGTCGACGGGCCGAAGGCGCGGCGAACCTACCGCCGTCCCTCGCGCAGCCAGGCGGCCAGCATCAGCCCCGCCGCGACCATCAGGAAGAGCCAGCCGGCAATCAGCGGCGTCACCGTGATATCGGTGGTCAGGTAGGCCCCGCGCGGGGTCAGGCCGATCCAGCCGCGCCCCGCCGCATTGCGCCCCTCGGACACGAGCCGCACATCCGGCACGCCCCCTTCCAGCCACAGCACGCCGCCGCGCCTCTCATCCACAAGCGGCTCCACCGCCTCACCGCTGGCCAGCGTCTCCTCGAACTCACGCGGCGCGGCGGGGCCAAGCGCGATGACCGCCTCTTCCTCGCCCTCGCGCAACCGGTAGAGCCCGGTTTCCGGCCCCGTCACCTCGCCCGTGAAGCGGCCCGGCGCGGTTTCGTCCAATATCAGCTCATGCTCCGACCCGTCCGGATAGGTCACCGTCACCGCCCCGACCGCATCGCCCAGGGTCTGGCGCGTGACGAAGATCATCTGCCCGTCGGCCTCGGCCCGCAGCGCCTCTTCCTCCAGCTCGGGCTCGCCCATCATCCAATGCGCCAGCCGCCTGAGCAGTTCCAGCTGTGGCCCGCCGCCCTCATAGCCCCGGTCCCATAGCCAGGCATGGTCCGAGGCCAGCAGCGCCACACGCCCCTCGCCCACCCGGTCGAGCATCAGCAACGGGCGCTCCCCGGCCCCGGTCATGACCGTCTGGCCGCCATCCTCGATCAGTTCGATCTGGCGCAGCCAGCGGCCCCAGGGCGCGTCGCTGTCGGGCAGGGGCGTGTGCTCATCGCTCAGCCCCCGTGTCACCGGATGCCGTTCACCAAGGGCGGACACCATCGGCAGATAGGGCTGTTCCACCACCTGCGCCGTGGGACGGCCCGGCATGATATCGGCCAGCGGCGTGCGGTAGAGCGAGGCGGCAGAGGCAAATTCCGGCCCCGTCGCCATCAAGAGCGCCCCGCCCCGTTCCACGTATTGGCGCACATTGTCGAGATAAACCATCGGCAGGATCCCCCGCCGTTCGTAGCGGTCGAAAATCACCAGGTCGAATTCGTCGATGGTTTCCAGAAACAGCTCCCGCGTGGGGAAGGCGATGAGGCTCAGCTCGGTCACCGGCACGCCATCGTTGCGGTCGGGCGGGCGCAGGATGGTGAAATGTACAAGATCCACCGCCGGGTCAGATTTCAGCAGGTTGCGCCACGTGCGTTGCCCCGGATGCGGCTGGCCGGACACAAGCAGCACCCGCAGCCGGTCGCGCACCCCGTTGATCTGCACCACGGCGGCATTGTTGCGGTCGGTCAGCTCCCCCGGTGCTTCCGGCAATTCGAACTGGATCACGTTCATCCCCGCATGGGGCAACACCAGCGGCAGCTCCATATCCCGCCCTATGGGCACCATGAAGCTGCGCGGCGCGTCCCCGTCGATGGAAATCCGCAGCTCTGCCCGATCGGGCAGATCACCGGGCACCGCGCCCTCATCCTCAACGCGCAGTGTCATGACGAATTCCTCGTCCAGAATGGCGAAAGAGGGCGCGTTGCGGATGATCAGCCGCCGATCCCAATCCGTCGCTTCGCCGGTGATCAGCGCATGCAGCGGCGCGGGCAGGTCGGGGGCCAGGTCGAGGTCATGGATGCGCCCGTCAGTGACCAGAATGGCCCCGGCAATGCGCGCACGGGGTTCTTCCGCCAACAGCTCCGACAGCGCCGCCATGGCCAGCGTGCCCTGATTGTCGGTGGCATCCGCAACCCGCGCCTCGCGCAGCTCCATCCCCAGACCCGCCACCTCTCGGCGGATCTCGGCAATCGCCTCTTCGCTTTGCCCCGGACGGTCGGAAATGCGCTGCGAGGCGCTTTCGTCGATCACCAGCAGCACGATATCGCTCAGCGGCTCTCGCTCCTCGCTTTGCAGCGCCGGATTGGCCAGCGCCAGCAGCAAAGCCAGCCCCGCCAGCCCGCGCAGCCACCAGCCGGGCAAGCCCCGCCAGACCTGCAAGGCGAGTAGCGCCAGAACAGCCCCCGCCAGCCCCCAGATGAGGGGCCAGGACAGCAGCGGGTCGAAGAGGATGGATCCGGTCATGTCATTGCCCCAACCGTTCCAGCAGGGCCGGGACATGGACCTGATCGGATTTGTAATTGCCGCTCAGCACATGCATCACGAGGTTGACGCCAAAGCGCAGGGCAATCTCGCGCTGCCGTTCACCGGTGAAGCCGCGCCCCACCGGAAACATCGGCTGGCCAGAGGGCGAGGTGGCCCAGGCCGCCGCCCAGTCATTGCCGCCGATGATGACCGGCGTGACCCCGTCATTGAGGTTGCGGAAGGGCATGCCCTCGACCTGTTCGGCATCGGGAGGCGCCGCCTCGACCCAGACATCGCGGCCCAGATGGCGGCCGGGGAAATCCTGAAGCAGGTAAAAAGCGCGGGTCAGCACGTGGTCATCGGGGATCGGTTCCAGCGGCGGGATATCCAGCGGCTCGGCCAGGTCCCGCAGGCGGCGGCCATTTGGCGTGCCCGCCCCGAAGGCCCCGATATCGGCGTCGCGCGTGTCAAAGACGATCATGCCGCCGCCGCGCAGATAGGCGTTCAGACGCGCATAGGCGGCGTCGGACGGCGTCGGCTGATCGACGCTGACCGGCCAATAGAGCAGCGGGAAGAACACCAGTTCGTCGGTTTCCAGATCGACCCCGATTGGCGCGGCGGGCTCGACCGAGGTGCGGCTGGTCAGCGTCAGCCCCAGCCCCCACAGCCCCGCGCGGGAGATCTCGTCAAGCTGCTCATCCCCGGTCAGCACATAACCTAGCGTGATCTCGGATGTGGCCAGCAGGGCGAGGATGTCGTCATCGCTGAGGTCCTGCGCCTCGCCCGGATGTGCCATCAGCGCCACCAGCAGCAGCGCCGCCCCCCGCGCCGCGCCGGTCAGGCGGCCCGAGAGCCACAGCGCCGCAAGCGAGTCGAGCAGCAGCAGGACAAGCGCGGTTGTGAGGAAATAGGGCGTGAGGTCTTCCGTCTCGACCACGCGCAGCCCCTCGACGGGCACATCAGAGGGCCAGTCCGCCGGGGTCAGAACCGCGTCAGCCGCCATCACATTGCGCGCCACCCGCCGATCCGATCCGGCATAAAGCCCCGGCAGCAGCGTCGCCGACAAGGGCGCATTGGCCAGGTCAACACCCGCCACGCCCGGCAGGTTCCCGGCATCCCGCCGCTGGCCATAGGCGTCCAGCACCACGTCCGGCACCCAAGTGATGCCCTCCAGATCGGCGGCATCGGGATCTACGGGACGAGTGGAGATCGCCAGCCGTTCCAGCATCTGCACGAAGAGACCCGACAGCGGCAGGCTCGACCATTCCGCATTGGCCGTGACATGGAACAGCACCACCTGCCCCTGCCCCAACCGGCTGCGGGTGACCAGCGGCGTGCCGTCAGCCAATGCCGCGATGGTACGGCTGGCCAGTTCCGGGTCCGGTTGCGCCAGCACCTGCGCGGAGACCAGCACATCCTCGGGGATCGGCAGGCCGTAGAAGGGCGAGACCTCGTCGAAAACGCGCAGCGCCTTGGGTTCGCCCCAGCTCATCGCGCCACCCACGGTCCGCCCGCCTTCGCGCAGCCGCACGGGCATCAGCGGATGGGTGCTGTCGCGGGCGAGGTCCGACCCCGCCAGACGCGGTCCGGCAAAGCGCACCAGCATGCCGCCCCGCTCCACCCAGGCCTGCAGATCGCTGTCTTCCTCGGGCGAGAGCGTCGCCACATCGGCAAGGATGATCACATCGGGGCTGGCCAGCAGCATGTCGGGCAGCGCCACTTCCAGCAGGTCCGCCGTGGGGGACAGCGCCTGCCGCAGGTAGTGCAGCGGCGAGAGCAGCTCCTGACCCTCCTGATCCGGACTGCCCGCGATCAGCCCCACCTGGCGGCGCTGCAACGCGTCATCGGTCAGCGCCACCGCGCCGGCGCTGCGTTCGCCCGCGATCTCGAAACGGTTCATCCGGTTGCGCAGCTCCGGCGGCAGGTCGAGCTCCAGTTCGGCGCTGGTCTCACCGGCGTCGAACACCATCGGCCCGCGCGCCAGTTCCCGCTCGATCCCGGCAGGGTCGAGACCAAAGCCCTGAACGGTCACCTCCCGCGCGCCTGCGCCATCCAGCCGCTGCCCGGTCAGCCGGATCGCACCGTCTTCGAACCGGGGCGGGCCAAGGGCCAACAGGGTGCCGCTGCCTTCAAAGGCCGTGACCGGCCCGGCCTGTTGCAAACGGTCCAGCAGCGCATCGCGGCCCGCATGGTCCAGCCCGTCCGAGAACCAGAAGGTCTGGATGCCGGGTTCCAGCGCCTCCGCCCAGGCCAGCGCCTGCGCCATGTCGGGGGCGAAGGGGGCCGGGTCGAGATTGTCCAGCCGCGCCACCCAGGCATTGGCCGACTGGAAGGGCATGTCGCCCTCGGGCGGCAGGTCTGTCAATTGAACCAGCGCCACCGTGCGGCCCTCGCGGCCCGCGTCTTCCATCAGCGCCCGCGCCCGGTCGATCCGGGACGGCCAATCGCGGGCCGAGGCCCAGGAGCCATCCATCAGCACCAGCAAAGGCCCGTCCTGATCGCTCGCTTCATGAGGGTTCAGAACCGGTCCGGCGAAGCCGACGATTGCCGCAGCGACGGCAAGGATGCGCAACAGCAGCAGCCACCAGGGGGTTTTGTCGGACTGGCTGTCTTCATCCCTGAGGCCGATGAGCAGCGCCACGCCGGGAAAGCGCCGCAGGATGGGCGCAGGCGGCACAGCACGCAATAGCCACCACAGGATCGGCAGGAAAAAGAGCGTCAGCAGCAGGAGCGGCGTGGTGAAGGCAACAGGTCCGATCATGACGCCGCCCTTTCCGCTTGGCGCGGGGAAGCCTCTTCGAAGAGGCTTGCAAATTCCTTCGAAGGAATTTGTCCCGCGACATGCCAGACCTCATGCCAACGTCTGGACGGGGCGCCAGAACGCGCTTCGAAGCGCGTTTCAATGCCCTTCGAAGGGCATTCGCCACCACACACCGCCATCATGACGCCCCCTTTTCGAGCGCCCGGAAAAGCCACAGCAGGCTCGGCTCTGCCGCATCGCTGGTATGGTGGCAATGATAGCGCCAGCCAGTCCGCGCCGCGATCTGGCGCAACTGATCCTTCCGCGCGGCAAGCCGCTTCAGATAGGCCGCGCGCAGCCCGCCTGCCTTGAGCGTCTCGAACCGCAGCCCGCCGCCCATGCTTTCAAACACCGTGCGCCCGTCAAAGGGGAAGCTTTCCTCATCGGGGTCCAACACCTGCACCAATGCGCCTTTCACTCCCCGGTCTGCTGCCTGACCAAGCGCCCGCTCCAGTGGCGTCAGATCCCCCAGGAAATCCGAAAAGAACACCGCCCGCGACCCGGCAGGCAGGATCTGCGGCGACGGCGCGCCATAATCCGCTGTCTCCCGCTCTTCCATCAGGGCCGCCGCCATGCGCATCAGCTGCGCTTCGCCACCCCGCGGGGGATCGGCCAGATGGGTCAGCCCCACCCGTTCGCCACCCCGCACGGCGAGGATCGCCAAAGCCATCGCCAGGGTCTGCGCCCGGCGCAGCTTCGACGGGCGTGACTTCGCCCCCGCATATCCCATGCTCTGCCCGTCATCGACGCCGATCATCACCGATTGCGCCGCTTTCCATTCGGTCTGCCGCACGTAAAGCCCATCCGCGCGGGCCGAACGCCGCCAGTCGATGGACCGCAGGGAATCCCCCGCTTCGGCATTGCGATATTGCCAGAACTCATCGCCCATCCCATGCCGCTTCCGCCCGTGTTCCCCAAGCAGGATCGTTGCCGCCAGATGCTGTGCATCGGCCAGCAGCGCGGGCAGGCTGCCCGCGACCGCTTCGGATCGGGACCGCAGCGTTTCGGCGGTATGAAGCGCGGTTTGGGTCAAGCGGCGGCCTCGATGCGCGTGGCCTGCGCGGTCACCGCGTCAATCACGGCATCCAGTTCGATCCCTTCGGCCCGCGCCGCGAAAGACAACGCCATGCGATGCGACAGGACGGGCCGGGCCATGGCCGCTACATCCTCGGGCGAGGGCGCCAGTCGCCCGTCCAGCAGCGCCCGCGCCCGCACCGTCAGCATCAGCGCCTGCGCCGCGCGCGGCCCCGGACCCCAGGCCACGTGATCGCGCACCATCGCGGGCGCGTCGTCATCCTCGGGCCGGCAGGCGCGTACCAGATCGAGGATCATCTCGACCACCGCATCGCCCACGGGCATCCGCCGGACAACCTGCTGCGCGGCCATCAGCGTGTCGGCATCGAACACCTGATGCGCCACCGCTTCCTCGGTGCCGGTGGTGGCCAGCAAGATGCCCTTCTCGGTCTCCCGGTCCGGGTAATCCACGTCGATCTTCACCAAAAACCGGTCCAGCTGCGCCTCTGGCAGCGGATAGGTGCCCTCCTGTTCAATCGGGTTCTGCGTGGCCAGCACGTGGAAGGGGCGCGGCAGCGGATGGTGGACGCCAGCGACAGTAACCTCCATCTCCTGCATGGCCTGCAGCAGCGCCGATTGAGTCCGGGGAGAGGCGCGGTTGATCTCATCGGCCATCAGAAGCTGGCAAAAGATCGGCCCCTCGATGAAGCGGAACGACCGCGCGCCATCGCCGCCGGTTTCCAGCACTTCCGACCCCAGGATATCGGCAGGCATCAGGTCCGGCGTGAACTGGATGCGCGACCCCGACAGCCCCATGACCGTGGACAGCGTATCGACCAGCAGCGTCTTGCCCATCCCCGGCAGACCCATCAGCAGCGCGTGCCCCCCCGACAACATCGCGGCGAGCGAGAGGTTCACCACCTGCTCCTGCCCGATGATGCGCGTGGCGATGGCGGCCTTGGCCTCGGCCAGCTTTGCCCCCAGATTTTCGATCTCTGTGACCAGCTTTTCGGGGTCAGACATGGCAATACTCCGGTGAATGGTTATGTTCTCCTAGTAAAGACAACTATTGCGGCAAGCTCAAACGGCAAAAGCAAAGACCGGACAAATGATCGTGAAAGCCACCCCCGACAGCCTGATTGCAGCGGCGAAAGCCGCCCAGAAAGACGGCAAGCACCCGCCGGTTCACCTGTGGAATCCCGATTTCTGCGGCGATCTGGACATGGAAATCAGGCGCGATGGCACCTGGTTCTACCTCGGCACCCCGATTGGCCGCTTTCCCCTGGTCAAGCTCTTTGCCTCGATCCTGAAGCTGGAAGACGGCAAGTATTTTCTCGTCACCCCGGTCGAAAAGGTCGGCATCCGCGTGGTGGACGCCCCTTTCGTGGCGGTGGACATGGACGCGGCGGGCGATGGCCGTGATCAGGTCATGACCTTCACAACCAATGTGGAGGATGTGGTGGTCGCGGATGCGGATCACCCCATCCGCGTGGAGCGCGACGAGACCGGCGAACCCTCGCCCTACATCCATATCCGCGCCGGGCTGGAGGCGCTTATCGACCGCAAGACCTTCTACCGGATGATCGAGCTCGGCGAATCGCACGAGGTCGAGGGCGTGGATATGTTCGGCGTCTGGTCCTCCGGCCAGTTCTTCCCGATCATCCCGGTGGCGGAGCTGGAGGTCTGAGGCTCAGAATTCCGGAACCTGCAGCCCTTGTTCCACCGCGTCTTCCGCGGTGAACCGTCCGAAATTCAAGCCGAAGCGATAAGAGCGTGTGGAGATGGCAGGAGCGTTTGGAGCGCCGCCTGCGTAGGGTGGGCAGTTTGCCCACCGTTCACGTTAACGTGCCGGTAACGGCGTTCATGCTTTCTGCTCCCATGGCCAACTACATCCGATCCAGAGCCCCCGGTGGCAGCTTCTTCTTTACCGTCAATCTTGCCGACCCATCCTCCTGCCTGCTGACCGACCATATCGAAGACCTGCGCCGCGCCTACCGGGCAACCGTCCGCCATGCGCCGATCCGCTGTGATGCCATGGTCGTGCTGCCCGATCATCTGCACGCGGTCTGGACCCTGCCGGAGGGGGACAGCGCCTATTCGGAGCGTTGGCGCAAGATCAAGCACCGGTTCACAAGGATGGTGGGGGTGAAGGTGGGCATCATTGCCCACCCTACGGTTTCCCCGAGCAAACGGGCCAAGCGAGAGCGGGGGATCTGGCAAAGGCGGTTCTGGGAACATACGATCCGTGACGTCGCCGATTTCCGGGCGCATGTTGCTTATTGCTGGGGCAACCCGGTGAAACACGGATTGGTCGCGCGGCCAGCGGATTGGCCGTTCTCCTCCATTCACCGGGACATC
>NZ_JASHJX010000072.1 GCF_030732985.1 Nioella sp. MMSF_3534 | reverse complement strand
TGCTGCCGCTGCAGCCCCCGCCGGGCCCTCCGCCGACATGGTCGCCAAGATGTACGAGGGCCGCGAGTACGAGGAAATCAAGCTCGACGGCATGCGCAAGACCATCGCGGCGCGGCTTTCCGAGGCCAAGCAGACCATCCCGCATTTCTACCTGCGCCGCGACATCAAGCTCGATGCGCTGCTCAAGTTCCGCTCGCAGCTGAACAAGCAGCTGGAAGCGCGTGGGGTGAAACTGTCCGTGAATGATTTCATCATCAAGGCCGTGGCCAACGCCCTGCAACAGGTGCCCGCCTGCAACGCGGTTTGGGCTGGCGACCGGGTACTGCAGCTGAAGCCGTCGGATGTGGCCGTCGCGGTCGCCATCGAGGGCGGGCTCTTCACGCCGGTCCTGAAAGACGCCGACATGAAGTCGCTCTCGGCGCTCTCGAGCGAGATGAAGGACCTTGCCAAGCGCGCGCGCGACCGCAAGCTCGCCCCCGCCGAATACCAGGGCGGCACCTTCGCGATCTCGAACCTCGGCATGTTCGGCATCGACAATTTCGACGCCATCGTGAACCCGCCTCATGCGGGCATCCTGGCCGTGGGCACGGGCGTGAAGAAGCCGGTCGTGGGCGAAGATGGCGAACTGACCGTGGCGACGGTGATGTCGGTCACCATGTCGGTGGATCACCGGGTGATCGACGGGGCACTTGGCGCGGAGCTGCTGAAGGCGATCGTCGAGAACCTGGAAAACCCGCTGACCATGCTGGCCTGAAGCATCAGATCAGAGGATTGCGAAAGGGCGGCCTGATGGTCGCCCTTTTTTCATGGGGATGTCGCCGCCTGCGGCGTCGACCCGGGAGCGCCCCTCCTCGGGCCCCGTTGGGGCCGTCGTCGGGCCGCGTTGCCACGGGAATGTGGGGCGGTTCGTCCTGCCGGGCGGAGGCCAGCGCCAGGTGGCAAGGTCGGATGCCTCCGGCGGGAGTATTTGGGCCAAAAAGAAGGGGTCATCCCATCTGATAGCCGGGGGTAGAGCGCATAAGCGCCAGTTCCTCTTCCGTCATCTCGCTTTCCACGCCCTCGAAGAGCGGGGTGGACAGGTAGCGTTCGCCGGTGTCGGGCAGCATGCACAGGATGCGCGCGCCCTTGGGGGCGGTTTTCGCCACCTCAAGCGCGACGGCGAAGGAGGACCCGCCGGAGATGCCCGTGAAGATGCCTTCCTGCGTCGCCAGCGCCCTGGACGCAGCGATGCCGTCGGGGCCTGCGACCGAGATCAGCTCGTCATAGCCATGTGAGTCGAGCGCCTCCTGCAACACCAGCGGGATGAAATCCGGGGTCCAGCCCTGGATCGGGTGCGGGTTGAAGGCGGGGTGGCTTTCGGTAGGCTCGCCATCTGCCGTGCGCGCTTGCGCATGGCCGCTGCCGACGAGGGCCGCATTCACGGGTTCGGTCAGGATGATCCTGGTGTTCGGGCTTTCGCGGCGCAGCACGCGCGCCACGCCGGTCACCGTGCCGCCGGTGCCATAGCCCGTGACGAAGTAATCGGGGCCTCTACCACCGAAATCGGCCATGATCTCGCGCGCGGTCGTGGCCTCATGGATGTCGGCATTGGCCTCGGTCTCGAACTGGCGGGCGAAGAACCAGCCATTGGCCTCGGCCAGTTCCTTGGCCTTCTGATACATGCCGGTGCCCTTTTCTTCCTTGGGCGTCAGCACCACCTTGGCACCGAGAAAGCGCATCAGCCGTCGGCGTTCCACGGAAAAGGTTTCCACCATCGTGATGACCAGCGGATAGCCCTTGGCGGCGCAGACCATGGCCAGCCCGATGCCCGTATTGCCGCTTGTCGCCTCCACCACCGTCTGCCCCGGTTTCAGTGCGCCGGAGGCTTCGGCGGCCTCGATGATGTTCAGCGCCAGCCGGTCCTTGACCGATCCACCGGGGTTGAACGCTTCGGCCTTGACGTACAGCTCCACCCCCTCTGGCGCGAGCCGGTTGATGCGGATGCAGGGCGTGTCGCCCACGGTGTCGAGAATGCTGTCATAGAGGCGCCCGCGCCCCTCGGTCTGGCGTGTCATGGCTCTGTCCTTCCCTGTTGCGTCGGCTTCAACCTAAGCGGGATCGCGGCAAAGAACAAATCGAACGATTGTGTATTGACTTAAGTTAGTGTTTATTTTACACATATATGCATTGAACGATGCGAGCCCCCGACCCGACCCAGTTTCAACAGCCCATAGCGTAAGACACAGATCATGCATTCCCTTGACCTCACAGCCCTCGATGCCCAGTTCATCTGCCGCGCTTTCGGCCTTCTGGGCTTCGCGATCTACGCGTCGGCGTTCTTCTGCCTCAGCACCGGCCGTCTCGACAGCAAGCGCCCTGAATATTTCGTCATGGTCCTCGCCGCCGCCAGCTGCGTGATGGTCAGCCTCTGGGCCGATTTCAACCTCAGCGCCGCTTTGATCCAGGGCTTTTACATCCTGATGGCGCTTGGCGGCATTGCCCTGCGAAAAGAGCCCAAGCCCGTCCCGGCGCGCGTTCTGTCCTCCTGATCCGATTTCCTCCCTCCCTGTTGGACTGCCCGTGAAGCCCTTGGTTTCACGGGCTTTTTTTCAACGCGAACGGAGAAAACCCGCACTATCTCTGGCGCGGGTGTCTGAGAAATTCGATTGATTCGGGATCAGTCCTTGCCGCCCCCGCAGCCCTGTACCATCTGGTCCATGGACAGGGACGGTTGATCGCAGCCAGCCTCGCCCACGATTTTCGCAGGCACACCGGCGACTGTGGTTGCGGGTGGCACCTCGTGCAGCACAACAGAGCCCGCCGCGATCCGCGAACAGCATCCCACCTTGATATTGCCAAGCACCTTGGCGCCTGCGCCGATCAGAACACCGTCGCCGATCTTGGGATGGCGGTCTTCCTCTTCCTTGCCGGTGCCGCCAAGGGTCACCGAATGCAGCATCGAGACATTGTCGCCCACCACGGCGGTTTCCCCGATCACAATGGAATGGGCATGGTCGATCATGATGCCCTTGCCGATCCTGGCGGCGGGGTGAATGTCGACGCCGAACATCTCGCTGATCCGCATCTGGATCATGTAAGCCAGATCCCGGCGCCCCTGTCGCCACAGCCAATGGCCGACGCGATAGGCCTCAACCGCCTGAAATCCCTTGAAGAACAGCAGGGGTTGGATGAAGCGATGACAGGCCGGGTCGCGATCGAAGACCGCCACGATATCGGCCCGTGCCGCCGCGCCAAGCGACGGGTCGGACCGATAGGCTTCATCCGCAATTTCGCGAATCAGCTGTTCCGACATTTCGCCAGAGGCCAGCTTCTGCGCCATGCGATAGGCCAGCGCCGCCTCCAGCGTCGCGTGATGCAGGATACAGCCATGCACAAGCCCGCCCAAAAGCGGTTCGTCCCGCACTGCCTCTTCGGCTTCGCGGGTGATGCGGCTCCAGACCGGGTCGAGCTCGGCCAGATGTGTGCGGGTCTTTGCCATGGCGGCCTCCTGCGTTCGCGTAGCCCTTTCTACCGCAGATAGAGGCAAAGGTCCAAGTTGAAACCCCTGATCCCGCTGATCACGATTTTTTATACCGCGTCGGGAATCGCGAAACTCAGGTAATGCGCGACCAGTTTGACGGTTCCCCCGGCGAAATCACCACCATTTCCGGTCAGGACCAGCTCCGTATCAGCCCAGACAACGAAGGGGTTTGCCGGGCCGCTGACCCATGAATTCAATGGCTTGCCCAAGCCGTTGCCATAGCGGTCATTCGTGGTCGCATCGCCCAACCGCCAATCGGTCAGCGCACCGGTGATGGCATCGGTCACGCGCCCCGTGACCCCCAGAACGATGGACCGCGCCGGGAAGCTGAGGCCTGATGCCACCGTCGGCCCTGCCCCGATCAGCACATCGGCCTCCACGCTGTGCACAGCGACACCGCCGCCACCGGGCGACGCAGTCAACCCGCCCGCGCGCCAGTCGCTGCCGTCATGCAGATCACAACTGCCCGTATCGTCCACGAAAGCGCGCCACCCCCGCTGCGGCGCGAAGAAGGCCCAGCCACCGCCCGCATATTGTGCGATCTCGCCGTCATGGCCCGCCCAGTCATTCACCGCACCGGGCGGCACGCCGAAGCATTCGCCCTCCAGCACCGCACCCGGCGGTGTGGTTAGGCTGCGCGACCGCAGGCGCAGCTGCACCACGCCATCGAGCCGCGTCAGCGCCTCGTTCACGGTCACATGTTTTTGCGCCTGGCTGGCGGCTAGCAGCGGCAGGGTCAGGTTTGTCGTATCAGTCATTGATCTCGATCCTTGCAAAGGGCCCGGGTCCGAACCGCGCAGAAACCTGCGCGATTTCAATCGTGTAAGGCAGGGTGACGGAGTCGCTGACCTGCATGGCATCGGTGTAGGTGAAGGCAGGTGCGCTGAGCGTTTCCTCTCGCTTCAGCCCCCCCGCATCGCGGATGCGCAGCAGATACGCCTCGCTATCCTCTCCCAGCGGCACCTCGGTGCCTTGCCAGCTGTCGCCGTCGATCCGCGTGCGGCGGATCCAGCTGACCTGACGGTCCGTTCCGACCTGCGGCGCCCTCAGATGCGCGGGGGCATAGGGGCGCAGCCCTACCCCGTCGAAGGCCAGCGCCGCATGGGCATAAACCGGGTGATCATAGGATTTGCCCGCAGGCCCCACCCGATAATGCCGCTGCAATCCGCGCGCCGACAAAGGCAGCTCGATCTGCCCCGGACGGCCATCCAGCAGCACGAAGAGCGACCCGATAGGCCAGTCATCGGGCATGATCCCGTCCGACCCCGCCTGCCCGCGCAGGCGCAACCGGATGTCCCACAGGTCCTCGCCCACCAGCACCGCCTCGGCGAACTGGATCACCTCCCAGTTGGAACCGCTGCCATCGCCTACCGCCGCGGCATTGGCCCCGTTCAGCACATCCTCGACACTGGCCGAGCTGAGGCTGCCGGTGCTCATCCGCACCCGCATGGCCGGTCCCCGGTCCCAAAGCCCTGGCGTGGCACGGAAAAGCGGCGTTTCCAGAACGCCCACCGCCGAGACAACATCGACCAGCGTGTTCAGCACGTAGCCACTGTCCGACGGCGAGCTGTAGACCGCCACCGACCCCGGCCAGGGCTCGGCCGCGACCGCCAGATGCGGGGCATGCTCCACCTCGTCGCCCGTCAGCAGGGGCAGGTCCATGAAAACCGGGCTCACCGGCAAGGGCGGCACGAAGGGCTCCGCGCTCACCGCCTCTTCGACCGTGTCGGACGGCTCGTAGATCTCCGCCTCCGATCGCACCGCCTCCACCTTCCGTGCGCCTGCGTCCTCCAGCTTGTCGATCCGCCAGGTCGATCCGTCGTCCATCTCGAAAACCGATCCGGCCCCGAGATCGCGCCGTGACGGCGGCAGCGAGAAGCTGATCGTATCGCGCGCTACCCGCGCCTCGGCCAGCCAGCGTTCGGTGATGCCGCGCCCCTCGGCACCGGTAAGCACCAGCGGCAGCTCGCTTTCGCTGATCGTGTCGGACCCGTCATCGGGGAACACCGCCTCGGCCACCCGCGCCTCGAACTGGCCCGCTGCTTCCACATGCGTCAGGCGCACCCGGCCCACCTTGTCTGCCTCCGGGGCACGGGTTCGCAGCGGGGCGGAGGCACCATCCTCATCGACGGCCATCCAGTCCTCGGACACGTCAGCATCCGGCAGTCCGGTGCGGGACCGGAAGACCAGCACACCATCCCGCTCCACCGCCTCAAACCCGTAAGCCAGCATCAATGGCTGCAACCGCGCCCGCCCGCTTTCAACGTCCGACGATATGGCCCCGCGCACGAAGCCGTAAAGCTCCGATACATCATAATCGGTGATCCCCGCCTCCTCGCAAATCGCGGCCACCACATCGGCCAAGGGCTCCGCCCCCATCCGGCCCGAAATCCAGTGTCCACGCGCGTGGTTTTCCCCGTCGGACCAGACCTCCAGCGCATTGGGAAAGGCGGGCCAGGGCCGCGCATCCCAGGCCCAGACATAGGCGTGATCCATATCCAGCATCGGACCGGCATAGACCTCCGACACGGGGTTATGCTCGGGGTGCAGCCAATAGCTCGTCATCGCGCGCAGATACTGCATCTGGATCAGGTCATCGCGCCGCCCGTTCGAGAAATGGGGCAAGCCCGATTCCGAGGATTTCGGATCGAGGAACTTGTTCGGCTGGTTCGTCCCCTTGTCCACAGCCGCGCAGCCCATCTCGGTAAAGCGGATGGGTTTCGACGCTGGGATCCACCCCGTTGCACTCTGCCCGCGCGGCAACACCGCCATGCCCCACAGGATCACGTCATCGCCCGGCGTCGCCGAGAACGGCCCAACCGAGGGCCGTGCACCAGGCGTGTCTTGCGCGACAACAAAGCTGAACCGCAGTCGCCATATATCGGGCGCGATCTCGGTTTGTTCGAGATCCAACACGCCATTTCCGAAAGCAAGGTTGCCGATGGTGCCCTGAACATAGTGGTAGGCCCCGTCCTGAGAGTAGACGAACCAACGGAACCTGCTTGAACTGCCCTTGGTGAAGACCAGTTCCACGTCATAAACCTGACCCGCCTTCAGATCGACGATGCGCCGAAGCCTATGCCAGGTCGCGCCAGCGGATGCGATGCGCATCGGGTGATCGAAGGTCTCTTCCACGATCCCGACCTCCGGCGTGGCCGATCCGCCGATGACCTCCCAGCTTTGGGGATTCAACGCATCCGGGGCATCAAACCGAAAGCTTCGCCGCCGATGCACGTGCAGGTTCTCCCACCACCCGCGCAGATCCTTGTAGCGGAACACCCAGTCCTCGCCAAAGGCCCCATCCGTGATCGGCGCGCGCAGCTGCGCCGCGCGGGCCTCGTCGCTTGGGTAGTACCAGTCATAGCCCTCACCGCCCTCGATATTGGCGCGCAGGTAGTCCAGTTCATAGATCGACCGCCAGCCGATATCCGCATGGTCCCGTCCGTCGCGCCAATCGGACAGGGGCATGTAATTGTCGATGCCGATGAAGTCGATATTGGCATCCGCCCATAGTGGATCGAGATGGAAATAGACATCCCCAGACCCGTCCTGCGGGTGGTAGCCGAAATATTCAGACCAATCCGCCGCGTAAGAGAGCTTCGCATCGGGCAGCAACGCGCGCACCTCGGCAGCCAGCGCCATCAGCGCGTCCACCGCCGGAAAGCCGCTCACCCCCCGCAACTGGGTCAGGCTGCGCATCTCCGATCCGATACAGAAGCTTTCCACGCCGCCCGCCGCCGCGCAGAGCGCCGCATTATGCAGGATGAAGCGGCGATAGTTCCATTCCGCCGGGCCGGAATAGCTGACCGACCCGGGCGAGACGGCGAAGTCGGCGGCGCTGGCCGTGCCGAAAAACGCCGCAACCTCGGTCTCGGCGGCAACGGTCCCGTCAGGAGACCCCGCCACGCCAGGCGCCTTCTCTCCCGTGATCCGCCCGCGCCATGGCAAGGCGGGCTGATCGCCGGTCAGGGCCCAGGGATCGGGCTTGCCGCTATCGGCAAGGATCTCCATCAGCAGGAAGGGGTAGAACATCACCTCCTGCCCCGCCGCGTTCAGCGCCTCGATGGCCTCGATCACCGACTGATCCGTGGGCGTCCCGCCATAGATTGCGCGGCCCTCGACCTGCGCCAGCATCTCCGCACTGCCCCGTGTCAGACCGGCCACGGTCCAGGGCATCTCTGCCCCATCCGCCTGTTGCTGTTCCACCTTCGGCTTGACGCTGCACTGCCCCGCACGCAGGTCATCCCCGAACCAGCTGACAATCAGCGACACCGCCCCGCAATTGGGCAGTTCGCCTTCCAATGCCTCCAGCGACACCGCGAAATCCGCCACACCGGCGGCCGTATTCACATTGGCGCTCTCCGACCGGCCAAAGCCCTGCGCGAGGCTGACCGGAGTCGTCGCCAGCGCATATTCCCCCGTGCCCGGCATCATGGCCACCGCGCGGATCGCCTCGGACGGTTGCGGGGGACTGTCCAGATGTTCGGGCCGCGCCGGGCGGAAAACCTCGAAACTCAGCTGCGGCAGGCGGTTGCCATAGGGGGAAAGGTCCAGATCCTCGATCACCACATAGGCGATGCCCCGATAGGCGGGCACTTGCCCCGCGCCTTCCACGGCCTCCATCTTCGGGTCCGGCATCTGATCATCGGTGCCGCGATAGACGCGCATCGTCAGATCCGTCCGCGCCAGTTCCGAGCCATCGGCCCAGACCCGCCCGACCCGTGAAATCTCACCCTCGCAGAGCGCCACGGCAAGGCTTACCGTATAGGAATAACTTGCGGTTCTCGGCGTTGGCGGTGCGCCTTTGCCGCCGCCGCCACTCACCGTCACATGCTCCTTGAACCGGGTGGCCCAGATCACCTGCCCGCCAAGGCGCATCTGCCCGAAAAGCCGCGCGACGGATGCCCCTTCCGAAGCCCCCGACAGCCGAAACCGGTCCAGCCGCCCCTGCTCGATCACCTCGGACCCGGACCCCAACAATCGCTGGTCGATGACCCGGCCCACAGTGGCCCCCACGGCCCGCCCGATCACGGCACCGGTCAGCCCCAGGAAGGTGCCCGAGCTCAGCCCGCCAAGCGCTGCGCCAGCGGCAGAAAGAAGGATGGTTGCCATTGTGTTCAGTTCCTTTCGGGAAATGCGAACCGCGCCGCGATCCGCCGTTCCCACGGCGGCGTCAGCGCGCTTTCCACGACGCCATGCCCGCTATAGGCATGGATAAAGCTGGCCTCCGGCCCCGTCCGGGCCTGCAGCCCCAGATGTTTGGCAACGGCCCCCTCCCGCATACGGAAAAGCAGCACATCGCCCGGGGCCTCATCGGTCAGCGGTTTCGGCGTCAGATGACGCAGCGCCGCGCGCCACAGCCGTTCTTCGCCCTGCGGCTCGGACCAATCCTGCGTATAGGCGGGGATCGCTTCCGGCTCCGGCCCGATCACCTCGCGCCAGACGCCGCGCAAGAGGCCAAGACAATCGCACCCGGCCCCTCGGGTCGAACACTGGTGCAGGTAAGGCGTACCGATCCAGTCCCGCGCCGCCGCAACCACCACGCTCATCGCAGGCTGCCCCCATCCATGCTGGCCGAGCCACGGCCGGGATAGGCCATGACCCAATCATCGCCAGGTATGTCGGGAAACCCCTGAAAATTCAGCAGGTTGGAAAACTTGAGCCGACAGGTCTCCATTCGCTTGTCGCACCCGGCCTCCAGCCGCAGCAGGTCCCCGGACCGCAGCTCCGCCCGCAGCGCCTCCCACAGCTCCACCTTGCGGATGCCATCGGCAAACCGGTCGTTCTTGATCACCGCGACCAGCCCCTCAGCCGCCCCGGACAAAACCCGCAACCGGCCCCGCTCGAACCAGCGCGGCTCAAAGCTGTCGAGCCCGTCGAACTCCAGAAACCGCCCGTCAGAGACCCGATCCGCCGCGCCTTCATGCGCATATCCCGGCGTGGCCAGATCAAACCGACACGCACCGTCCCCCAGCACCGCCGAACAGCCACGCTGATAGACCCGCCCCATCCGCCGGTTCATCGCCTCGGCCAATCCGCGCAGCTCCACCTGAAAGCCGCCCGCCTGCCGTTCCAGCTCGCCAAAGCTGCCCCGGAACTGCAACACCCGGTTCTCCGGCGCGCGCCAATTGACCAGCCACGCCTCCACCTCGGCCCCGTCGAAACGCCCCGCCTCGATATCGGCCTCGGTGATCGACGCATCCGACAGCGCGCCAATGGCTTCGGTGTTGTCCACCGACAGCCCGGTGGACTGGCTCAGCGCCGAGGCCGTCAGGCCGCTATCGGCCTTGAACGTGGTCCCGTCGAAGATCAGAGCACAATCATGATCCGTGAACCCGAAGGTCTGCCCATCCCGACGGATCACCCGCCAGCACCGCGCCACCTCGGTCACGCCACCGGCCAAATGGGCGGCAAACTGCTCCGCCCCGTTCATACCCGGATCTCCACGACCGGCACCGCAGGGGCATCCCCCGCCTGAAAGCTGGCGACCGAGGTCTGGATGCTGTCCGTGTCAAACCGCACCGGCACGTCAAATTCGAACCCGGCACTCACCTCGACCCCCAGATCGGGTGCGTCCGCAAAGGTGATCACCCCGGTGACCGTATCGACCTCGAAATGCACGCCCTGCACCAGTTCAGCGGCGTCGAACCCGGCGCGCACGGTATCGGCCACAGGCTTGGTGATCGGGCGGGTATAGCCCTCGTCACCAGACCGATAGGTCTTTACCAGCTGGAACGCCCTCGTCTCGCCATCCCCGGTCCCGATCACGCAGTCGCGAAACCCCGGTTCCTTAGACGGCGCGCAGCTTTTGTAGTCCGACCAGTCCTTCCAGCGGAACCCGTGCAACTGCCCGCGCCGGGCCTCGAAAAAGGCAATCAGCACCTCGATATCGTCAAGCGAGCGCATGCCCACACCCGCATCATAGCGGCGGCGCGAATGCGCCCAGGGGGTGTTGCGTTCCTCGAACCCGTTGGCCAGTTGCACCACTTCGGTGCGCCGCTCCGGCCCGCCGGCAGAGCCGAAACTCAGATTGGCCGGGAAGCGAATTTCGTGAAAATTCATAGCCTTGCCCCCATTACCTGTTACGCTGCCCGCGCGCGAGAGCCTGGCTCATCTGCGCCGCGATCTGGCTTTTCGACCGTTGGAACCCCTGCACATCGGGCGTCGAGATATTCATCGTCACATGCACCGGGCGGCCGCCGCCTTGCGCCTGCACGCCAAGCCGTCCGTCCGCCCCGCGGGTCAGCGGCATGATGGCCTCCGGCCCGGCTTCGCCCATCAATCCCATGCCACCCCGCATGGCGAAGGGCGTCGCGCCGCTGACCACGCCACCGCGCGCAAAGGGCGTCACGCGGCCACCGGAAAACGCGCCGCCCCGCTCGAAGGGCAGCACGGCGGACATCAGCGAATTCACCCCGTTGGCCAAAGCCCCGCCAAGGGCGTTCTGCACGGGCCGGATCGCGGTGTTATAAGCCGCGTCCACCATGCTTTGCGCCACGGTTCGCAGAGCGTCCGACAGGCGCATGCCGTCGAAGATCACCCCGTCAAACGCGCGCCGCAGCCCGCCGCCGAAAGACCGGCTCAGGCTCTGCACCTCGCGTCCCGTGTAGAGCATCGAGTCCTGCATTGATCGCAGCTCGGCATGAAACGTCGCCACCATCTGGCTGGTCGAACCCAAAGTGGCCTCCAGCGCCGACAGTTCCGCATCGAAATCGTTCAGTTCCTCATCCATCGGATGTGTCCTTATGGTCTGGGAAACGGGCGGCCAGGGCCTCCAGCCCCGCCCGTCCCATCGGTGCCGCGCCGCCGGTTTCACCCAGCATCAGCAGCACTTCCGCAGGGGTCAGCGCCCAGAACTCAGCCGGTGTTAGGCCAAGCCCCTGCATCCCGGCCCGCATCAGGCCGGGCCAGTCGAACGGGCGGGTGTTACTGCTCATTTGGGCGGCCGGAAGGACAGTGCCAGCAGCTGCGCCGCCACCCGCGCGGCTTCCAGCGGCCCGCCACCGATCTCGGCCCTGGCCAGATCCGCAGGCTCCCCCTGCCAGCCGC
>NZ_JASHJX010000071.1 GCF_030732985.1 Nioella sp. MMSF_3534 | reverse complement strand
GGGTGTACGGGGGGTGTACGGGCGGTGACGGGCATTTTGCCCGATAGATTTCCCCTGACCTTCGCCCCGCAGATAGGCTAATCCTCTTCCCATGACCCGCCCCGATCCCGATCTGATCCGCCAAACCGCCGCCCGTGTCCTGCGCATAGAGGCCGAGGCCGTGGCCCGCATGGCCGAGGCTCTGCCCGCCGATTTCGAGGTCGCGGTCGAGGCGATCCTCACCGTCAAGGGTCGCGTGATCCTGTCCGGTATGGGCAAATCCGGCCATATCGCCCGCAAGATCAGCGCCACCCTCGCCTCCACCGGCACGCCCTCCTATTTCGTGCATCCGGCCGAGGCGAGCCACGGCGACCTTGGCATGATCACGCCAGAGGATCTCTGCATCCTGATCTCGAATTCCGGGGAAACCTCGGAACTGGGCGACATCGTCGCCCATGTGGCGCGCTTCTCGATTCCGATGATCGGGATCTCAAAGAATCCCGAAAGCACGCTGATGAAAGCCGCCGATATGCGGCTAATTTTGCCAAATGAACCAGAGGCTTGCATCATCGGCATGGCGCCCACCACCTCGACCACGCTGACCCTTGCGCTTGGCGATGCGCTGGCCGTGGCGGTGATGGAACGGCGCGGGTTCGTGGCGGAAAACTTCCGCACCTTCCACCCCGGCGGCAAGCTTGGCGCACAGCTGGCCACGGCGGCACAGCTGATGCATTCGGGCGCGGCCCTGCCTCTGGTTCCCGCCGATATGCCCATGCCGGACGTGCTGCTGGTGATGACCGAGAAGGGCTTCGGCATCGCGGGCGTGACCGAAGGCGGCAAGCTTGCGGGCGTCGTCACCGATGGCGATCTGCGGCGCAACATGGAGGGGCTGATGGACAAGACCGCCGGTCAGGTTGCGACGCAGAATCCCCGCGTCATCACCCCCGATACGTTGGCAGCCGAGGCCGTGGGCCTCATGTCCGGTCGCATCACCGCGCTGTTCGTTCTGGATGAAACCGGCATCCCCCTCGGCCTCCTGCACATCCACGACTGCCTGCGCGCCGGAGTTCTCTGACGTCAGATCGTATAGCCGATCAGAAACCGCCCGAGCAGCGGCTGGCTGGCCGCGCCGAGGGACCGCGCATCGGCACCGACGGTGCCTGTCTCTACAACGGGCCGTTCCAACCCGGTGAAGTCGAGCCCGTCAAAGCGTGCCCGCACGTCGCGAACAAGCGCGTTTCGCAGGTTCTCCGGCATCCATCCGTCGATCTTGACCGCCTCGAAATCAATCACCGACATGGCGGAATGGGCAGCACGTGCGATGGCATTCGCAGCCTCTGCCGTCCATTCGTTCAGCAATGTCTCGGGCACGTCCCACCCTTCAGGGCTGTCCCACAGCATTCCGCTATCCAGCCCCGCCTCGGTCAACCGGCGTTCCAGCACCACCAGCGACGCCAAATCCATCAGCTGCCGGGTCTTCCCGCCCAGGTCCACCACCGGCATCGGGCCGATCGCCCCGGCATTGCCCGTCGGACCGGTGAACAGCGTGCCATTGAGAACCACCCCTCCGCCGATGAAGAACCCTATGAAGACATGGAGGAAATTCGCGGGCTGTTCGCCGGTGCCGAAGACCAGTTCCGCGCTACAGGCGGATGTGGCGTCGTTCTGCAGATAGACCTGCATGTCCAGCGCGCCCGACAGTTCCACCAGCAGATCACGGCTCTGCCAGGCGGCCATCTTGCCCGGCTCCACGCCGATCATCCGGGCCCAGTCCCACAACTGGAACGGAATTGCGATACCGAGCCCTGCAATGCGCGGGCGCTGGTCGGCGGGCAAGGAAAGCCGAAGCTTGTCCACGGCATCCAGCGAGAACGCCAGAACGTCACTGAAATCGGGATAGGCATAGATCTGTTTTCGCCGCGCGATGATCTGGCCCAGAAAATCCGTCAGGATCATCTCTGCCGACCTGCGACCGACCTTGAGGCCAAGGAAATAGGCCCCTTCAGGGTTCAACCGCATCGGAACCGAGGGCTGGCCGACCTTGCCGCGCATCGGTTCCCCTTTCAGCAGCAGCCCCTCGTCTTCGAGGCTGCGCATGATCACCGATACGGTCTGCGCCGACAGCCCGGTCAAGCGGGCAATCTCGGCCTTTGCCAGCGCGCCATGGCGGCGAATCAGGGTCAGCACAAGGCGTTCGTTCTGCGCCCGCATGCCGGTCTGATTCGTGCCGCGCGTTTCCTTGGTGGCAACGGCCTGCGCCGGTTTTTCAGTGGTATCGGTCATGGTGGTCTCCCCACTGGGATATTGTGAGGCGCAAGGCAAGACGTCAATAATTAAATAAGAGTGATTTATTTATTGACAGCGGACCGGGAGTCGAGGCATTCATGAGGCCATGGGGCGATGAGGCGCCCTTCTTTGATACTTTCTGGGAGGAAGACATGACCAAGACCTTCAAGGCCCTTATGATGGGTGGCGCGGCCGCTCTGGCGATGACCGGGGCCGCGCATGCGGATGCGCATGGCGACGCGATCACCGCCTGCCTGATCACCAAGACCGACACCAACCCCTTCTTCGTGAAGATGCGTGAAGGTGCGACCGAAGCCGCCGAGGCCGCAGGCATCAACCTGCAAACCTACGCTGGCGCCATCGACGGCGACGTTGAAAGCCAGGTGGCGGCGGTTGAAACCTGCATTGCCGCCGGGGCATCGGGCATCCTGATCACCCCCTCCGATTCCCGCGCTCTTGCGCCGGTCATCGGTCAGGCACGTGAAGCGGGCCTGCTGGTCATCGCGCTCGACACCCCGTTCGAGCCTGCGGATACCGCAGACGCGACCTTCGCGACCGACAACTTCGAAGCGGGCCGCCTGATCGGTGCCTGGGCCGCCGCCACGCTTGGTGACGCCGCCGCCGATGCCCGCATCGGCCTGCTGGACCTGAACCCCTCGGAAGTGTCGGTCGACTACCTGCGCGATCAGGGCTTCCTGACCGGTTTCGGCATCGACGTGATGGACCCGACCGACATCGGCGACGAAACCGATGAACGGATCGTCGGCAACGACGTCACCAACGGCAACGAAGAAGGTGGCCGCACCGCGATGGAGAACCTGCTCCAGATCGACCCGTCGATCAACGTGGTCTACACCATCAACGAACCCGCCGCTGCAGGCGCCTATGCCGCGCTGCAGGCCTTCGGTCTTCAGGACCAGGCGCTGATCGTGTCGGTTGACGGCGGCTGTGCCGGTGTGCGTGACGTGGCTGCCGGTGTCATCGGCGCGACCTCGATGCAGTTCCCGCTGCGCATGGCATCGCTCGGGATCGAGGCGATTGCCCAGTATGCCGAAGACGGCAGCCTGCCCGAGAACTCCGAAGGGCTCGACTTCTTCAACACTGGCGTGATGCTGGTGACGGACAGCCCGGTCGAGGGCATCGAGTCGATCACCTCGGAAGAAGCACTGGAACTTTGCTGGGGCTGATCCCTGCAACTCTCCCGGGGCGGCCACTTATGCCGCCCCACCCCCTACACCCCAAAATCATTGCCGCATCCCCGCCTGACCTGCATGGTACAGGCCGGTGCGGATATGGTCGGAGAGGATGACATGGCGGATCAAAACTCTACGTCGGACCGGGATTTCGAGAGCGTCCTGACCTCCAGCGATACATCCGTTGCAGAATTCGAAGACAGCCATCGCGGCGTGGTCGGCACGCTACAGCATGTTCTGCACGGAAACCCCACATTGGTGCCTGTAATCGTTCTGGTCGTGGCCGTTCTGGCCTTCGGCCTGATCGCGGGCGACCGGTTTTTCACACCCTTCAACCTGACGCTGATCATGCAGCAGGTCTCGATCATCGGGATCCTCGCCGCCGCGCAAAGTCTGGTGATCATTACCGCCGGGATCGACCTGTCGGTCGCGGCCATCATGGTGCTGATGAGCGTGATTTCCGGCAAACTGGCCGTGGAACTTGGCGTTCCCGCGCCGCTGGCGTTGCTGATCGGCTTTGCAGGCGGCATCGGGGCCGGCTACATGAACGGCTTGCTGATCACCAAGGTCAAGCTGCCGCCCTTCATCACCACGCTTGGCACCTGGAACATCTTCTTCGCGCTGAACCTTTGGCTGTCGGGTGCGCAGTCCATTCGCGGTCAGGATATCGACGCCACCGCGCCGCTGCTCAAGTTCTTCGGGCTCAGCTTCACGATCGGGTCGGCGCGCGTCACCTATGGCGTGCTGCTGATGATCGTGATCTTCTTGGTGCTCTGGTACGTGCTGAACAAGACCGCCTGGGGCCGCCATGTCTACATGATCGGGGACGACAAGGAAGCCGCCGAACTGGCCGGTATCCGCACCGACCGGACATTGCGGCAGGTCTACATGCTGGCGGGCTTCATCTGCGCGCTGGCGGCCTGGGCGTCCATCGGGCGTGTGGGCTCGATTTCTCCGCAGAGCTTTTACGAAGGCAACCTTGAAAGCATCACGGCCGTGGTGATCGGGGGCATCTCGCTTTTCGGCGGGCGTGGCTCGATCATGGGGGCACTTTTCGGCGCGCTCATCGTGGGCGTGTTCCAGTCTGGGCTGCGTCTGGCCGGTGTGGATGTGCTGTGGCAGGTCTTCGCCATCGGCTGGCTTATCATCATCGCGGTCGCGGTCGACCAATGGATCAGAAAGGTTTCGGCATGACGAACCCAATCTTGCAAGCCCGCGGACTGGTCAAACGCTATGGCCGCGTCACCGCGTTGGACAACGCCGATTTCGACCTGATGCCGGGGGAAATCCTTGCGGTGATCGGCGATAACGGGGCCGGGAAATCCTCGCTCATCAAGGCGATTTCCGGTGCTGTGACCCCCGACGAGGGCCGGATCACGCTGGAAGGGCAGGAGGTCAGCTACAGCTCGCCCCTGCAAGCACGCGAAGCCGGGATCGAATGCGTTTACCAGACGCTGGCCCTGTCGCCCGCCCTGTCGATCACCGACAACATGTTCGTGGGCAGAGAGCTGAAGAAGCCCGGCTTCATGGGCAAGTACATGGGGATGCTCGACCATAAGGCGATGGAGGATTTCGCCCGCGCGAAACTGTCGGAACTGGGCCTGATGACGATCCAGAACATCAACCAGGCGGTGGAGACCCTCTCAGGCGGCCAGCGTCAGGGCGTGGCCGTTGCCCGCGCGGCGGCCTTCGGGTCCAAGGTCATCATCCTCGACGAACCCACGGCGGCGCTTGGCGTCAAGGAAAGCCGCAAGGTGCTGGAACTGATCCAGGACGTGCGGTCGCGGGGCACGCCGGTGGTTCTGATCAGCCACAACATGCCACATGTGTTCGAAGTGGCCGACCGCATTCACATCCACCGCTTGGGCAAACGCCTGACGGTCGTGGATCCGAAAGAGGTCAGCATGTCGGACGCGGTGGCCCTGATGACAGGAGCAATGCAGCCCGATGCCGTCGCGGCCTGAAGATACTGCCCAAACCACCCTGCCGCATCTGCTTGCACTCAAGGGCTCACGCAAGTTGATCGCGGTCGCGGGGCCGCCGGGATCGGGGAAATCCTCGGTCTCGGCGGCTCTGTGTTCGGAATTGCGGCAGGCCGGGCGATCCGCTGCCGTGGTTCCCATGGACGGATTTCATCTGGACAATGCCATCCTGATGCAGCGCGGATTGCTCGATCGCAAAGGCGCGCCGCCCAGTTTCGACGCGGCGGGCTTCCTGCATCTGGTGCGCCGGATCGCAGCGGGTGAGGACGTGATCTACCCCGTCTTCGACCGGGACCGCGACATCGCCATCGCGGGCGCAGCGCATCTTCCATCCGATACGGAGTTCGTGCTGTTTGAGGGCAACTACCTGCTCTTGAAAGACGCGCCATGGTCCAATCTTCGGCCGCTATGGACACAAGCCATCGCCATCGACACCCCGCGCGAGGTTCTGGCGCACCGTCTCTTGCAGCGTTGGTTGGATCACGGGTTGCCCGAGGCGCAGGCCGTGGCTCGGCGTGATGCCAACGACATGCCCAATGCGGATCTGGTATTGGCCAACAGCTTGCCCGCCGATCTGACCATCTCCAACTGACCGAAGGACCGATAAACCATGATCCTCTGCTGTGGCGAAGCCCTGATCGACATGATCCCAAGCCCGACCACCGAAGGTGGGAAGGACGGATTCGTACCGCATTCCGGCGGCGCGGTGTTCAACACCGCCATCGCGCTCGGGCGGCTCGGGGTGCAGACCGGGATGATCACGGGGCTGTCGACCGACATGTTCGGACAGCAGCTGGATGAGGCCCTGCGCGCCAGCCACGTGGATACGACCCGAGTTATCCGGTCCGACCGGCCCACGACACTGGCCTTCGTCAAGCTGACCGACGGCCACGCCACCTATTCCTTTTTCGATGAGTTCTCTGCCGGGCGCATGATCCGGCCCGAGGATCTGCCAAACCTTGCGGACGAGGTCAGTGCGCTGTTCTTCGGCGGCATCAGCCTGGCAGTTGAGCCTTGCGCCGACACCTACGCGGCGCTGATGGAACGCGAGGGCGGGACGCGCGCGGTGATGATGGACCCGAACATTCGCCCCGGTTTCATCAAGGATGTGGACCGCTACCGCGACCGGCTGGCCCGGATGCTGAGCCTGACCGATATCGTGAAGGTGTCCGACGAGGATCTGAACTGGATCTATCCGGGCCCGGAATCGCTGCAAGCCAAGCTGGACATGTTGCGCGCCGCAGGCCCGAAACTGATTGTGCTGACGCGGGGCGGCGACGGCGCAACCGCCTATCTGTCGGACGGGACCGAAGTGGCCGTCGCAGCCGAACGTGTGACCGCCGTGGACACGGTCGGCGCCGGTGACACGTTCAATGCCGGGGTCATGGCCAGCCTGTCGGAACAGGGGCTGCTGACCAAGGCGGGCGTGGCCGGGGTAACGGCACCCCAGATGGCTGCCGCCCTGACCCTGGCCGCGAAAGCCGCTGCCGTTACCGTCAGCCGGGCCGGGGCCAACCCACCGTGGCGCGAAGAACTGTAGCACCTCTGGCTTGCCGATTGCGTTCAAAGCCGAGAACACGTCATAAATGACGTCTCTGGCGCGAGGTGATCATGGCAAGGCGTTCTACCGTAAAGGATGTGGCCCGCGAGGCCGGTGTCAGCGTATCGACCGTGGACCGGGCGTTGAACGGTCGGATGAAGGTGCGCGAGGAAACGCTGCGCAAGATCGCCGCCGCAGCGCATCGGGTTGGGTATCACGCCCGTGGCCTGATCGAGCACCGGATGGTGCCGGACCGGCCCAAGATGCGGTTTGGCTTCGTGCTGCTGAAGCCGTCACAGGCGTTCTACCAGCAATTCGCCAAAGAAATTGAACGGGCCGTCACGGCGCGCATGGATGTCGAGGGGCAGGCGGTGATCCGCTATGCCAAGTCACAGGCGCCAGAGGAGTTTGCCAGCCTGATGGAAAGCCTTGGGCGCAGGGTAGACTCTCTGGGCTGCGTTGCCGTGAACCACCAGAGCCTGAACCCCGTGGTCCGTGATCTTCAGGACAAGGGCGTGCCGGTCTTTTCGCTGCTCAACGACTTCGCACAAGGCATCCGGCGTAACTATGTCGGGTCCAACAACGTCAAGATCGGGCGTATCGCGGCCTGGATGATCTCGAAAACCGTCAAACAGCCCGGTAAGCTGGCCCTTTTCGTTGGAGGCAACCGCTGGCATGGACATGACCTGAGAGAGGTCGGGTTCCGGTCCTACATCCGGGAAAACGCGCCCGCCCTGCCGGTGCTGGATACGCTGGTCAACCTGGAGACGCGTGAACTGACCTATGAGGCAACGCTGGACCTGCTGTCCCGTCACCCGGATCTTCGGGGGCTCTATATCGCGGGCGGCGGCATGGAGGGCGCGATTGCCGCCTTGCGGGAAATGCGCCAGCCCAATGAGGTTTCTCTCGTGGTCAACGAACTGACCGATGACAGCCGTGCCGCTCTTGCCGATGGCTATGCGGTGATGGCGATTGCAACGCCGCTCGACACGCTTTGTACAGAGCTGATCGAACTGATGATCAACGCCGTTCATGCCGGGGATGACGGGGTTGTCGGGCAGTATTTCCTGCAACCGCGCATCTATCTGCCCGATATGATTTGATGACGTAAAAACGTCATTTTTGCAGGCGCAGAAAACGTCATAAATGACCAGAAATCAGTACCCGAGATTGACGGAATCGCCGATCTCCAACAGCTTTCCGCCCGTCAGTCGCCACATACAAGCCGGCGCTGACGGGAGGGTTGATGTATTTTTCGTTGAACCAGATCACCGCCCCGCGCACCGGGTTTGTCGAGTTTCTCGAACTCGCCAAGCGCGTTGGCTGCACGGGCGTGGAACTGCGCAACGATCTGGGCCGGCCGCTCTTTGACGGCATGGACCCGGCGGAGGCAGGCGGCATTGCACGTGATCTGGGGTTGCGCATCGTTGCGCTGAACCATCTCTATGCCTTCAACTCTTGGCCGCCGGAACAGTCGCCCAATGCCGAAAGCCTGCTGGACGCAGCGGTCGCCTGCGGGGCCGAGGCTGTGTCATTCACCCCGCGCAATGACGGTATCGGATGCGCCAATGGTGAGAGGCAGGCCAACCTGCGGATCGCGATCAAGGCCATTCTGCCGCTTCTGAAACAGGTCGGAATCACCGGACTGATCGAACCGCTCGGTTTCATGACATCGTCGCTGCGCAGCAAGGCCGAAGCGGTGGCGATCATCGACACGCTGGAAGCCAAGGACCACCTGAAACTGGCCCACAACACGTTCCACCACTTTCTTGACGGGGAAGATGACCTGTTCCCGGACCATACTGCCCTGGTCCAGATATCGGGCGTGGTGAACGAAACGCTGACGCGGTCCGACATGCGTGATGAACACAGGGTATTGGTGGATGACCGGGATCAGCTTGGAACCATCGACCAGATCGCGGCCCTCGTCGCCGGAGGCTATCGGGGACCCGTATCATTCGAATGCTTCGCACCCGAGGTGCAGGACAGTGCCACGATCGAAGCGGATCTGAAACATTCAATCGAATTCATAGCATCGCGACTGAGGTCCATGGCGGCCTGAAGGGATGCGTGAAATCGCCCCTCGCGGGGCATCCGGCAAGAGGAAACGGTGCGCCGGACACCAAACTTGGGAGGAAACCTGATGAAGAAGACACTGATTGCAGCAACTGTTGCCGCAAGCGCAGCCCTGACCGGCATGGCAGCCCCGGCACTGGCCGATGGCGAGCGCTATGTCCTGGTCAGCCACGCGCCCGACAGCGACAGCTGGTGGAACACGATCCGCAACGGCATCGCGCTGGCGGGCGACCAGATGGGCGTCGAGGTGGAATACCGCAACCCCCCCACCGGTGACCTTGCCGATATGGCGCGGATCATCGAACAGGCGGCCGCGTCCGGCCCCGACGGCATCATCACCACGCTGGCCGATTTCGACGTGCTGTCCGGCCCCATCCGCAACGCGGTGGACTCTGGCGTTGACGTGATCATCATCAACTCCGGCACCCCGGATCAGGCCCGCGAGGTCGGGGCCCTGATGTATGTGGGTCAGCCCGAATATGATGCAGGCTACGCGGCGGGTCTGCGCGCCTCCGGTGACGGTGTGGAAAGCTTCCTGTGTGTGAACCACTACATCTCGTCGCCCTCCTCGACCGAGCGGTGCCAGGGCTTTGCAGATGCGCTTGGCGTCGAGCTTGGCAGCCAGATGATCGACTCCGGTCAGGACCCGGCCGAGATCCAGAACCGTGTGCTGGCCTATCTGAACGCCAACCCCGACACGGATGCGATCCTGACCCTCGGGCCGACCTCTGCCGATCCGACCATCATGGCGCTGGAACAGAACGGCATGGCCGGCGAGATCTACTTCGGCACCTTCGACCTCGGTGAAAACATCGTTCAGGGCCTGCGTGACGGCGTGATCCAGTGGGGCATCGACCAGCAGCCCTTCCTGCAGGCCTACCTGCCGGTGATCGTTCTGACGAACTACCACCGCTACGGCGTGCTGCCGGGCAACAACATCAACTCCGGCCCCGGTTTCGTGACCGCGGACGGGCTTGAGATGGTGGAACGCTTCGCAGGCGAATACCGCTGATCCAGCGATAAACTCTCTCCCTGGCGAAGGGTGGCGGCGCGCTGCCCTTCGCCTCTTCTAAAGATTGGGACACGTCATGAAACCCTTCAACACGCGGAGCGTTTACAGATGACAGACACCGCTCAGACCCCCGAACAGGACGAACGCGTCAAGGAGATTTCCTCCTTCCGCAAAGCCCTGATCCGCCCCGAGCTTGGCGGCATCTGCGGCACCGTGATCGTCTTTCTGTTCTTCGCAATTTTCGCTGGCAACAGCGGCATGTTCAATTCGCAAGGCGTCCTGAACTGGAGCACCGTTTCTGCGCAATTCATGATCATCGCCGTCGGCGCCTGCCTGCTGATGATCGCGGGTGAGTTTGACCTGTCGGTCGGTTCCATGATCGGCTTTGCGGGCATGATGATCGCCATCTTCTCGGTCTCGCTCGGCTGGCCCGTCTGGCTTGCCATCATCCTCGCCTTCCTGATCTGCATGAGCATCGGGGCGCTGAACGGCTATATCGTCATCAAGACAGGGCTGCCGTCCTTCATCGTGACCCTGGCTTTCCTGTTCATCCTGCGGGGCTTCACCATCTTCATTCCGCAGCAGTTGGAAAACCGCACCATCATCGGGGGCATTGCCGATGCGGCCGAGGGCGACTGGCTGGCCCCTCTGTTCGGCGGTCAGGTCGGTGGCTGGTTCTTCGAGTTCCTTGGTGAACGCGGCCTGATCGAGGTGTTCGAACGCGGCACCCGTGCAGGCGAACCCGTGGTCGACGGCATTCCGATGCTGATCATCTGGGCCCTCGTGCTGGTTGCCTTCGGGCATTTCCTGCTGACCCGCACCCAGTTCGGAAACTGGATCTTTGCCGCTGGCGGCGATGCGGAAGCGGCCCGGAATTCCGGTGTTCCCGTCAACGCCGTCAAGATCAAGATGTTCATCATGACCGCCTTCTGCGCGACGGTCTTCGCAACCTGTCAGGTGATGGAGTTCGGCTCTGCCGCCGCGGATCGCGGTATCCTGAAAGAGTTCGAGGCCATCATCGCGGTGGTGATCGGTGGGGCGTTGCTGACCGGCGGATACGGCTCGGTCATCGGGGCGGCCCTTGGGGCGCTGATCTTCGGCGTGGTCCAGCAGGGCCTGTTCTTCACCGGTGTGGAAAGCTCGCTCTTCCGGGTGTTCCTGGGTGTCATCCTGTTGCTGGCTGTGATCCTGAACACCTATATTCGCCGCCTGATCACGGGGGAACGCTAAGATGACCAGTGAACACGCACCCATCATCGAAATGCGGAATATCGAGAAGCATTTCGGCTCGGTCATTGCGCTGGCCGGTGTGTCGGTCGATGTCTTTCCCGGCGAATGCCACTGCCTTCTGGGCGATAACGGCGCGGGCAAATCGACCTTCATCAAGACCATGTCCGGCGTGCACAAGCCGACGGCGGGCGAGATCATGTTCGAAGGCAAGCCGATGCATTTCGCCGATCCGCGCGATGCGATCTCGGCGGGGATTGCGACGGTGCACCAGCATCTTGCGATGATCCCGCTGATGTCGGTCAGCCGCAACTTCTTCATGGGCAATGAGCCGGTGAAGAAAGTGGGTCCGCTGAAGCTGTTTGACCATGACTACGCCAATAACGTGACCATGGAAGAGATGCGCAAGATGGGCATCAACCTGCGCGGGCCGGATCAGGCCGTGGGCACTCTGTCAGGTGGGGAACGTCAGACCGTGGCCATTGCGCGTGCGGTGCATTTCGGTGCGAAGGTGCTGATCCTCGATGAACCGACCTCGGCCCTGGGCGTGCGGCAGACGGCGAACGTGCTGGCCACCATCGACAAGGTGCGCAAACAGGGCATTGCCGTGGTGTTCATCACCCATAACGTGCGCCACGCGCTGGCCGTGGGGGATCGGTTCACCGTGCTCAACCGGGGCAAGACGCTTGGCACCGCGCAGCGTGGCCAGATCACGCCGGAGGAGCTACAGGACATGATGGCCGGCGGTCAGGAGATGGTCGCCCTGGAAGGCTCGCTCGGCGGAACGGTCTGAGCCTATAACAACCGGCGGCGCGGTTGCGCGCCGTCACAACAAGAAAAAAAGCACGTTCAGGAGAACAAGATGACCGTTCGTTTCGGGGTACTTGGCGCAGGTCGCATCGGGCAGGTTCACGCCCGCGCCATCGCGTCTGTCGATGGGGCCGTTCTGGTGGCGATTGCCGAGCCGATGGAGGCTGCGGCCAAGGCTGCTCAGGCGGCATTCGGCTGCGAGTTGCGGACCATCGACGAGATTGCGGCATCAGACGATATCGACGCGGTGGTCATCTGTACGCCGACCGATACCCATGCCGACCTGATCGAGCAGTTCGCCCGCGCGGGCAAGGCCGTGTTCTGCGAGAAACCCGTTGATCTGGATGTCGGTCGGGTCAAGCAGGCGCTTGCCACGGTCGAGGAAACAGGCGCGACCCTGATGGTCGGCTTCAACCGTCGCTTCGACCCCGATTTCATGGCTGTCAAAGCCGCGATCGACGCGGGCCGGATTGGCGATGTGGAAATGGTCACGATCACCAGCCGCGATCCGGGCGCACCACCCTACGAGTACATCAAGGTCTCTGGCGGCATCTTCCGTGACATGATGATCCACGATTTCGACATTGCCCGCTGGCTGCTAGGTGAAGAAGTGGAAACCGTGATGGCGCAGGGGTCCGTCCTGACCGACCCCGAGATCGGCAAACTGGGCGATTTCGACAGCGCCAGCGTGATCCTGCGCACCGCCAGCGGAAAGCAGGCCGTCATCACCAATTCGCGCCGCGCGTCCTATGGCTATGATCAGCGGATCGAGGTGCTGGGATCTGCGGGCGCGGTCAGCGCGCGGAACCAGCATGAGGCGAATATCGAAGTGGCAACGGCCGAGGGGTATTCCCGCCCGCCGCTGCTGAACTTCTTCATGACCCGCTACATCGCTGCCTATGCCAACGAGATCGCGGCCTTTGTCGCTGCCGTGGCCGATGGGGCCCCGACGCCCACCACCGGGCTGGACGGGCTGAAATCCCTGGAATTGGCCGAGGCGGCGGTGGAATCCGCACGTACCGGGCAGGCCGTGCGCCTGTCCTGACAGATCGGGGCCAGCGGCCCCAGAACCGAAAATCGAGGGAGCGCTTTGATGAAGCCGCTTGATGTGATCACCATCGGCCGTTCTTCGGTTGATCTCTATGGCCAGCAGGTTGGTGGCCGGCTGGAGGATATGGGGTCGTTCCAGAAATACATTGGCGGCTCGCCCACCAATATGGCGGCTGGCACGGCACGCTTGGGGTTGCGGTCGGCGTTGATCACCCGTGTGGGCGACGAACATATGGGCCGCTTCATCCGTGAGGAACTGACGCGCGAAGGTGTCGATGTGCGGGGCGTAAAGACGGACCCGGAGCGTTTGACGGCTCTGGTCCTTCTTGGCATCCGCGACCAGGATCAGTTTCCGCTGATCTTTTACCGGTCCGATTGCGCGGATATGGCGCTGTGCGAGGCGGATATCGACCCCGACTTCATTGCGCAGGCACGGGCGGTTGTCGCCACAGGGACGCACCTGTCGCATCCCCGGACCGAGGCAGCGGTTCTCAAGGCGCTAAGGCTGGCGCGTGAGGGCGGCGCACAAACGGCACTCGATATCGACTACAGGCCGAACCTCTGGGGGCTTGCGGGGCATGGGG
>NZ_JASHJX010000070.1 GCF_030732985.1 Nioella sp. MMSF_3534 | reverse complement strand
CGCTGCCCAAGGGTCTTCCTATCGGCAATCGCCCTCGCAGCGACCGTCATCTATTGGCTATGAGTCCTGAGCCTAGCCCCTTGCGCCACGCCGCGCCCCATGCGATGGAACAGACCATGAACGGGCTGCCCTTCCCCTTTGCCGGCGAAACCCTGACCGCCCTGCCCTCCGGCGCGCTTCACTGGCCTGCGCAACGGTTGCTTTGCGTCTCTGATCTGCATCTTGGCAAATCAGAGCGCATGGCCAGGCGCGGCGGCCCGATCTTGCCGCCCTATGAGGCCCGCGAAACCCTCACCCGGCTCGACGCCGATATCCGTGCCACCGAGCCTGAAACGGTCATTTGCCTGGGCGACAGTTTCGACGATCTCGACGCCATGCGCGCGCTGGAGGATCAGGCCCGCGCCATGCTGACCACGCTCATGGCAGGCCGCCGCTGGATCTGGATCGAGGGCAATCACGATGCAGGCCCCGTCGATCTGGGCGGCAGCCACCTTGAACAGCACCGGGAAGGCCCCCTCACCTTCCGCCACATCGCCACCCCCGGTGCGACTGGCGAAATCTCCGGCCATTACCACCCCAAGGCACGGCTCCCGCTCAAGGTCCGCAGCCTCACGCGCCCTTGTTTCCTGCGCGACGACACGCGCCTTATCCTGCCCGCCTATGGCACCTATACCGGCGGGCTGCACACGGACCGGCCACCGCTCAGCACCCTGATGGGGCCGGGCGCGCAGGCGATCCTGTTGGCCAATCCCCCCCTCGCGGTCCCCATGCCCCGCTAGGCGACGCTGCGTTCTTTCCGCTCCCGCTTGCCGCACCCCCTGCCCCCCGGCAGGATAGCCGGACAGGGAGGACGGAACATGGACCAACGCATCCGCGACAGCTTTGACAAACAGGGGCTGATGACGAGCCTTGGTGCGCGCATCGACAGCATCGACACAGGCCGGGTCGTAATTTCCGCCCCGATCCGCCCTGAAACCAGCCAGCAGCACGGCTTTGCCCATGCGGGCCTGACCTTTGCCCTGGGCGACAGTGCCGCGGGCTATTCGGCGCTGACCACCATGGCCGATGGGGCCGAGGTCCTGACCGCCGAGATGAAGATCAATCTGGTTGCCCCCGCAGATGGCGCACGGCTGATCGCCACCGGCGAGGTCATCAAGCCCGGCCGCCGTCTGGTAGTGACGCGCGCCACGGTGGAAACCGAATACTCTGATGGCACCCGCAAAATCGTGGCGGTGCTTCAGGGAACAATGGTGCCGATCTGACACCACCCTTGTAGACATAACCGAATCGTTATATACGGTTTCCGTTATGAATGCTTCGATGGACAGTCTCTTTGCGGCCCTCGCCGACCCCACCCGCCGCGCGATCGTCGATCAGCTGCGCAAGGGAGAGGCCAGCGCCGGCGATCTCGCCCGCCCCTTTGCCTTGTCGCAGCCCGCCGTATCGCGCCACCTCCGCACGCTGCGCGAGGCCGGGCTGATCGACACCCGCCGCGCCGGGACCAAACGCATGTTCCGGCTGAAACCCCATCGGCTCTCCGAACTTGACGCCTGGCTGGACAAGTTCCGGGCGATCATGGAGGCGAACTATGCCCGCCTCGACACCCTTCTGGCTCAAGAGGACCCCAAGGATGACACTTGAAACGAAACTTCAGGGCGACAGGCAGCTTATCCTGACACGGGCCTTCGCCGCCCCGCCCGACCGCGTCTTCCGCGCCCATACCGAGGCCGCGCTTGTCCGCCAATGGATGTCCGGCACCATGGGATATGTGGTGTCGGACTGCACCTACGACGCTCGCCCCGGCGGCAGCTTCCGGGTGGTCTGGGAAAGTGCAGATGGCGACATGCCCAGCTTCTCCGTCTCAGGTGAATTCCTTGCCCTCGACCCGCCCCACCGGATCGAACATGTGGAACGCATGCATCTGCCGGAGATGACCACCAGCGACAATCATATCGTCACGGAGTTTGCCGCGGACGCAAGCGGAACCCTGATGACCATAACCATGACATTCGACAGCAGCGACGCACGGGACGAGGCGATTGCCACCGGCATGACCGAGGGGATGGAGGCCTTCTACCTGCAGCTCGATACGCTCTAGCGGCGGGCCACTGGCGGCTCAGCCCGCTTCCGTGGAAAACCCCGCCGGTTTGTGGCTGCCGTCACAGAAGGGTTTATTGGCGGACTGCCCGCACCGGCAGAGAAAAACCTTCTCCGCCCGCGCGATCCGCGCCCCGGTGCCAGAGGTGACCTCAACCGGCCCCACCAGCCCGACCGGCCCGTTCGGCACCGGACGCACCTCCAGCGCCTCGCCCATCCGCGTCTCGCTGTCCTTGTCCGACGGCACGGGCTCTCCGGTCGCGGTGAACCCGGCTTTCACATGGGCATAGTCGCAAAACGGCTTGTTGGCGGACTGGCCGCAGCGGCAGAGCGTCATTCGGGTGAACCGCTCCTCCCCCATGCGCAGATCGCCCGACAGCTCCACCGGCCCGTTTTCCTGCACCCGGACCCGGTTGATGGGCCGGGGCCGTTCCTCAACCCCACCATCCAGCCGCCGGAATGCCAGCGCGCCAGAGGGACAGGTGCGGATCATCGCCGCGATTTCTTCCGCCGGGGCCGCGTCCGGTGTTGCCCAGGGCCGCCGGGCTGGATCGAAGACCTGAGGCAGGTTGAGAAAGCAATTGCGCGCATGAATGCAGCGCGCCATGTCAAAGCTGATCTCGATATCGGTGCCGGTGTAACTGCGAGGCTTGGCCATGAGCGGGCTCCTGTTCTGCGCGGGGTCGCCCGCAGCCTAGACGCCCCGGGCGCACATCCCAATCAAAACATCGTCAACCATGTCCCGCACCCTCCCTTTCATCTTGGCGACAAATACCTCCGCCGGAGGCATCCCGCCCTCACCACCATTCCAACCGCCGGAGTGGGCAGAGCTTACGGCCGCCTTCAGATCCGTAGCACACGCCTCTCACCCCGCGCGGGGGAAGGGCCTTCCAAGGCCCTTGTGAAGAGGTTTCGAAACCTCTTCCCCGCGCAAGCGGCACGGGTGCAGGCCCGATCCGACCGGTCTCGGAAATCCGGGTTTCGTCTGCACGGGTGGTGTACGGGGGGTGTACAGGGGGTGTACGCATGGCACCCCCCTCTTTTCAGCCCGTCAGGCGGTCAGCCCTTCCGGCTCCGCCAGCCCGTTCGCCCGGCAGCAGGCGGTCAGCGTATTGGCCAGCAGGCAGGCGATGGTCATCGGCCCGACCCCGCCCGGAACCGGCGTGATCGCGCCCGCGACCTCGGCGCAGCTGGCATAGTCCACATCGCCGACCAGCTTGGTTTTCTCCGGGTTCTCCGGGTGCTGGATGCGATTGATGCCCACGTCGATCACGGTGGCACCAGGCTTGACCCAATCACCGGGGATCATCTCGGGCCGGCCCACGGCGGCGACCAGAATATCGGCCCCCTGACAGACAGCCGCCAGATCCTTGGTGCGCGAATGCGCGATCGTCACGGTACAGCTATCACCAAGCAGCAATTGTGCCATCGGCTTGCCCACGATATTCGAGCGCCCGACCACGACCGCATTCATGCCGGAAAGCGACCCATGGTGATCGCGCAGCATCATCAGGCAGCCCAGGGGCGTGCAGGGCACCATGCTTTTCTGCCCGGTGCCGAGCAGGCCAACGTTGGAGATATGGAACCCGTCCACGTCCTTCGCAGGGTCTATCGAATTGATAACAAGGTCAGAATTCAGATGTCCGGGCAGCGGCAGCTGCACCAGGATGCCATGCACGGACGGATCGTTGTTCAGCCGAGAGATCAGCGCCAGCAGATCCTCTTCGGAGGTGTCGGCCTCCAGCTTGTGCTCGTAGCTGTTCATGCCGACCTCGACGGTCTGCTTGCCCTTGGAGCGGACATAGACCTGACTGGCCGGGTCCTCGCCCACCAGCACCACGGCAAGGCCGGGGGTGATGCCCTGCTCTTCCTTCAGCCGGGCCACATGCTCGGCGACCTGCGCGCGGACCTTGGCCGCGAAGGCCTTTCCGTCGATAATGGTTGCACTCATCCGTCTTTCCCTTCCTTGCCGATGACCCGCTCTTCGCGGGCGATCACCGTCTCAATCATGATTCGCCACATGGATTCCGCAAGATCCGCATCCATGCCCGCCGCGTCTGCCCGCGCCCGGACGTGGTCCAGAACCTGACGCACCCGTGACGGGGCCGCAGCCGCAATCCCCTCGCGCGCCTTCAGCTCCGGCGCGCGGTCCGTGTAGCGCTGACGCTCTGCCAAAAGCACCAGCAGCGCCTCGTCAATCTCGTCGATGCAGCTGCGAAGCTCTGCCATTGTCTGCACCGATCCCGGCGCGGGGCGATTGGTCATCGCTCAGACCTCCGTATTCGCAAAGGCCGCGCGGTAATGCTCCATCTGCATCCGCGTGGCCAGAACGGCGTTCTTCATCAGCGTGGCGACCGTCACCGGCCCGACCCCGCCGGGCACGGGCGTGATCCAGCCCGCCACTTCTGCGCAACTGTCGAAATTGGCGTCGCCCACGGTTTTCGGGCCGTCCGCCGTTTCGATCCGGTTGATCCCGATATCAATCAGCGCCGCGCCGGGTTTCAGCATGTCGCCCGTCACCAGCCCCGGCTTGCCCACGGCCACGAACACCGCATCGGCGGCGCGGCTGTGCATCGCGACCGAGCGGGTCATGTGGTGGCAGACCGTGACCGTCGCGCCAAGCCCCATCAGCAGGAAGGCAATCGGTTTGCCCACGATCTCGGAATGGCCGATCACGGTGACGTTCAGCCCCTCCATCGGCAGGGGTAGCGTCTTCAGAATCTCCACCGCCGCAACGGCGGTACAAGGCCCGAGCGCGAGGTCGTTATAGACGATGTTGCCAATGGAGGCGGGGTGCATCCCCTCCACATCCTTCAGCGGGTGCACGGATTTTTGCAGCACTTTCACCGGGATATGGTCGGGCAGAGGGCGCTGGATAATGATGCCATTGACACGCGGGTCGGCATTGAGGCCCTGAAGGATGCCGGTCAGTTGTTCCAGCGAGGTTTCCGCCGGGTAGTTTCGTGCCTCGAACTCCACCCCCGCGCTCTCGGCGCTCCTTTGCTGGTTGCGCACGTAGAGTTCGGCCGCAGCGGTATCGCCTACGGAAATCGACACCAGCTTGGGTTGCCAGCCTGCGGCAGCCAGGTCCTCTGCCTCTGCCGCCACGCGGGCGCGCATGTCTGCCGCGATGGATTTGCCGTCGATCAGGGCTGCACGCATATGCGGGAAATCCTCATGTCGTATCTTGGAAAACGCATGGAAAAGGGGCGGCCCGAAAGCCGCCCCATTAATCGGACCTCAGAACAGGCCTTCGACGAGGCCTTCCTCGTTGATGCGGATGGTTTCCGCCGCAGGTTTGCGCGGCAGGCCCGGCATGGTCATGATCTCACCGCAGATCACCACGACGAAGCCAGCCCCGGCCGACAGGCGCACCTCGCGCACCGGCACCGAATGGCCCGTGGGCGCGCCACGGCGGTTCGGGTCGGTGGTGAAGGAATACTGGGTTTTCGCCATGCAGACCGGCAGGTTGCCATAGCCCTGGTCTTCCCATTCCTTCAGCTGGTTGCGGATCTTGCCATCGGCCAGAACCTCGTCGGCGCGGTAGATGCGCTTGGCGACGGTTTCGATCTTCTCGAACAGGCTCAGCTCATCGCCGTAAAGCGGGGCGAAATTGCCCATGTCGGCATCGGCGATTTCCGCTACGCGGGTTGCCAGTTCCTTGGTGCCTTCCGAGCCCTTGGCCCAGTGCTGACACAGGATCGCTTCCGATCCCATTTCAGTCACGTAATCCTTGACCGCCTGCACCTCGGCATCGGTGTCGGTGACGAAATGGTTGATCGCCACGACAACCGGCACGCCGAAGGATTTGACGTTCTCGATGTGACGACCGAGGTTCGGACAGCCCTTCTTGACGGCCTCGACGTTTTCCGGACCCAGGTCGGCCTTGGCGACGCCGCCGTTCATCTTCATCGCGCGCACGGTGGCGACGACCACCACGACGGACGGCGCGAGGCCCGCCTTGCGGCACTTGATGTTCATGAACTTCTCGGCCCCCAGGTCGGCGCCGAAGCCCGCTTCGGTCACCACGTAATCGGCCAGTTTCAGCGCGGTGGTGGTGGCGGTGACGGAGTTACAGCCATGGGCGATGTTGGCGAACGGACCGCCATGCACGAAGGCGGGGTTGTTTTCCAGCGTCTGCACCAGGTTCGGCTGCATTGCGTCGCGCAGCAGAACGGTCATGGCGCCATCGGCCTTGATGTCGCGCGCATAGATCGGGCTACGGTCGCGGCGGTAGGCCACGATCATGTCGCCGAGGCGGCGCTGAAGGTCGGCCAGATCCTTGGCAAGGCAGAGGATCGCCATGACCTCGGAGGCAACGGTGATGTCGAAGCCGGTCTGGCGCGGGAAGCCGTTGGCGACGCCACCGAGCGACGTCACGGTATCGCGCAGGGCGCGGTCGTTCATGTCGAGCACACGGCGCCAGGACACGCGACGCTCGTCGATCTCCAGCTCGTTGCCCCAGTAGATGTGGTTGTCGATCATCGCCGACAGCAGGTTATGCGCGGCGGTGATGGCGTGGAAGTCGCCGGTGAAGTGGAGGTTCATTTCCTCCATCGGAACGACCTGCGCATAACCGCCGCCAGCTGCGCCGCCCTTCATGCCGAAATTCGGCCCGAGCGAGGCTTCGCGGATACAGATCGCGGCGTTCTTGCCGATGGCGCAGAGCCCGTCGCCCAGACCCACGGTGGTGGTGGTCTTGCCCTCGCCCGCGGGCGTCGGGTTGATCGCGGTCACGAGGATCAGCTTGCCGTTCTGACGGTCCTGAACGGAGTTGATGAAGTCCTGGCTGACCTTGGCCTTGTCATGGCCGTAGGGCAGCAGGTGATCGGACGGGATGCCAAGCTTGTCGCCGATCTCCTGGATCGGGCGTTTCTTTGCTTCGCGGGCGATTTCGATGTCGGTCTTGAAGGCCATTTTGAGTCGGTCCTGTTGGCAGGGGGCAGTTATCTGGACACAGCCATAGCGAGAAAGCCCCGACCGGACAGGGGCGTTTCCGACGTTTTCAGGCTTTCATCCGCCAATTCCTGTTTCCGATGCGCGGCATGAAAAAACTTTTGAACCTGTAAGGGGCACCAGACGACAGATTGATACACAACGCGCCATATCGCTCTGGAGAATTCAAATGACCGCACCCATCGTTCTGATCCACGCAGGTTTCGCTTTCGGTGTCAGCCTTGCCGTGACGGTTCTGGCATTGGTATGAGTTTTCAGCGTCCGGCCTGTCTGCCGGACCACAATGTTTTCTTCCACAGGACCTGAGCGTGATTGACGCAAAAGACCAGGATCCGGCATTTCCCCAAAGGCCCCGAAGATGGCGACAGGTCATCCGGGGCCTTGATTGGTTAAGCCTTTTCTTTGTCGGCTACATGGTCATTGGCGGGCTGATCCGATCCCGCCTTCCTGACCGGGCCTATTCAGAAGACTCCTGGTATGGCTGCCGGCTGACAAGCGGCTGGTTCCATATCTCTGCCCATTGCCCGGATACCGGTTTGGGCCGCGTCGTGGAATTCTGGGTCGAGAGCACCTTCACGATGGGGCTGTTTCCCTTTGCCCTGCTGAACGGAAACATGCTGTCCGGCCATCAGCCATGGTACCAGATCGCCCCGGCCGTGGTGTTCGCGGTGCTTCAGATCGCCCTGTTTCTCTGGCTGGCCGTCCTGCTGATCAGACTGCCCATCCGGGGCGTTCTCTGGATCCTTCGTACCTTGCGGGCCTAATCCATCCCGCGCGCTGTGGCCAGATGCGGCCAGACCGGCTGATCGGGGATATGCAGACGCAGCGCATCGCCCACGCTCAACACCCCTTCCCGTTCCACCCAGGCCGTCACCCCGCGCCGCCCCTGTGCCGCTGTCTTGAAGGCCTTGCCATGGCCCGGTCCCTCGGCGTCGATGGGTTTCGCAGGCAGGTGACAGGGGCGGTTTTCCATGTCGATGACCAGCGTCACGCCATCGGGCCCCTGCAGGCGCGACGAGGGCGGCACATGGGTGAAATCGGGGATGCCCTCGATCACGAGGCTTGCCCCGACAAGCGCGGGGTCGAGCGCCTCCACCCCCATTTCGGCGGCGATTGCGGCAAGCTCCTCGGCGCTCAGCACTGTCAGTTGCCGCACATTGCGGATCTCGGTGCCCCTCGGATGCTGGGAGATCACCCGGCTGCAAGAGGGCCGAGTCAGACCTGCATGGGTCTCTTCCTCATATCCACCAAATCCGAGCGCCATACTGTCCATGGACCGCGACGGCAGGCCCATCTCGCGGTCGGGATTGGCCCCAAGCCAGACCACGCGCGCGGTGAAGGAGGTGGGCAGCAAGGCGGGCATGGGACTTCCTTTCCGGTTGACGCGCCCAGATGTGACGCGAGGGCCGGAAAGGTGCAAGGGACAGATTGCGGAAAAGAAGAACCCCGGCGCTGAGGCCGGGGTTTTCGTGGTCTGTTTCGATCAGGTGGTCGGCTCAGGCTCCAGGCTGCCATCATCCGACGGCTTGGCCTTGGGCTTGGTCTTGGGGATGGCCGTGACCGAGGCGGTTCCGCCGGTATCGGTATCGTCGTCATCCTCGCCCCGATTGAGCGGCTCACCGGCGATCACCTTGGTGATCTCGTTGCCGGTCAGGGTTTCGTATTCCAACAGGCCCTGCGCCAGACGTTCCAGATCATCGGCCTTTTCGGTCAGGATGCGCTTGGCGGTCTGGTAGCCTTCGTCCACCAGTTCCTTGACCTTGTCGTCAATGACCTTCTGCGTCGCCGCCGAATGGTTGGTGCCACCGCCGTAAGACCCCAGATGCGACTGCTGTTCGTTGGCGTAGTCCACATAACCCAGTTCTTCGGCAAAGCCGAACTGGGTCACCATCGCGCGGGCGATCCGGGTCACCTGCTGGATGTCCGATGCCGCGCCGGAGGTCACGTTTTCCGGGCCGAAGATCAGCTCTTCCGCGACGCGGCCACCCATGGCCATGGCGATCTTGGAGGTGTACTTGGTGTAGCTTACCGACAGCTGGTCGCGTTCTGGCAGCGACAGCACGAGGCCGAGCGCCCGGCCACGCGGGATGATCGTCGCCTTGTGGATCGGATCGTGCTGCGGGACGTTGAGGCCGACAATCGCATGCCCGGCCTCGTGATAGGCGGTCAGCTTTTTCTCGTCCTCGGTCATGACCATGGACCGGCGTTCGGCCCCCATCATCACCTTGTCCTTGGCGTTCTCGAAATCCTCCATCGTCACGAAACGACGGCCCACACGGGCAGCCATCAGCGCCGCCTCGTTCACGAGGTTGGCCAGATCAGCACCCGAGAATCCCGGCGTGCCGCGTGCGATGATGCGCAGGTCCACGTCGGGGCCAAGCGGCACCTTGCGGGCGTGAACGCCGAGGATCTTCTCGCGGCCCTTGATGTCGGGGTTGGGCACCTGCACCTGACGGTCGAAGCGGCCCGGACGCAGAAGCGCGGGGTCCAGAACGTCGGGGCGGTTGGTGGCTGCAACGATGATGATGCCTTCATTGGCCTCGAACCCGTCCATTTCCACCAGCAGCTGGTTCAGCGTCTGTTCGCGCTCGTCATTGCCGCCGCCATAGCCCACGCCACGCGACCGGCCAACGGCGTCGATCTCGTCGATGAAGACGATACAGGGCGCGTTTTTCTTGGCCTGTTCGAACATGTCGCGGACACGGCTCGCACCGACACCCACGAACATCTCCACGAAGTCCGAGCCCGAGATGGTGAAGAAGGGCACGCCCGCCTCACCCGCAATCGCACGGGCCAGCAGCGTCTTACCGGTGCCCGGAGGGCCGACCAGCAGCGCGCCTTTGGGGATCTTGCCACCCAAACGGCTGAACTTCTGCGGATTGCGCAGGAACTCGACGATCTCTTCCAGCTCTTCCTTGGCCTCGTCGATGCCGGCCACGTCGTCAAAGGTCACGCGGCCATGCTTTTCCGTCAGCAGCTTGGCCTTGGACTTGCCGAATCCCATGGCCCCGCCGCGCCCGCCGCCCTGCATGCGGTTCATGAAGAAAATCCACACGCCGATCAGCACCAGCACCGGCAGCCACATCATCAGACCGGCCATGAAGCCCGACTGTTCCTGCGGCCGTGCCTGGATGCGCACGTCATTTTCCAGCAGCACCGGGGTCACATCGACCTCGGACGGACGGGTCGTTTCGAACGTGCCCTGCCCGGTGGTGAACTGGATCGTTTCGCCATCGAGCACCACGTTGCTGACAGACCCGCCCTCAACCTGCGCGATGAAGTCGGAATAGGCGACGCTGCGCGCGCTGACCGTGGACTGGTTGCCGCTGAACAGATTGAACAGAGCAAGGATCAACAGAAACAGGATGACCCAGAAGGCGATATTTCTCGCATTGCCCAAGAGAATTCTCCTTACATCGGCGCCCGGGGAAGGTCCGCGCCGGACACTGTGCCTAAAATAGGCATGCAGCCCCTGACTTCAATGCGATTTTAACGCGGCGTGAAAACCCGCCGATGCGGCATATTCGCAACGGATCGCGTCGTCGTTCCAGAAACCGGGCACGGCCAGCAGGGTATCGCCCTGCCAGACACCGGGCCAGGACAGCAAAGCGGCATGGGGCAAGGTCGCCGGGCGGTCCCATTGCGCCAACCCATCCTCGCCCAAAGCGCGGATCGTGGCGACGGGGTGGGCGGGGGCCAGAACGCGCCAGCGCCCGTCCCAAAGCGTTTGACCGTCAGCCGGGGCCGTCAGATCAGCGACCGCCTTGAATTCACGCACCATCATCAGGCTGTCGCGCGAGGGAATCAGGCGGCAGCCCTGCAAGGTGCCCCCCTGCCCCTCCAGCGCGCGGTCGAGCGTGGCCGAAAGCGAGGCAAGCCGCGGTTTGTATGGGGCCCCCGACAGGCAGGCCAGCCCGTGCGACACCAGCCTAAGGCGGGTTTCCTCTTCGGTCCGCTCAAGGCCCGCCCGGTCATAGATCAGCAGCCCCTGTCGGTCGGTCACGATCCTGTCAGCCAAGTCCCGCGCCCGCGCCAGCAGAGCAACCCGCGCCCGCGCCATCGAGGCGGCGGTGTCGGCAAGGCGGGAGGCATCGATTCCAAAGGGGGCCAATTGCGTAAGCAGCCGTCGCGCCCGCACCCGGTCATAACGGGGGTCGTCATTGGTGGGGTCCTCGAACCAGCGCATGCCCTGCCGTGTCAGCCAGACACGCAGGTCGGCGCGGCTCTCAGCTAGCACCGGACGCAGGATGTCATCGCGGCCAAAGCGACCCTCGGGCATGGCCGAGAGCCCATCAACCCCCGATCCGCGCGCCAGCCGCATCAGCACGGTTTCGGCCTGATCGTCCTGCGTGTGCCCCAGAAGGATCGCACCGATCCCCTCCCGCGTGCAGAATTCGCGCATCAGGCCATAGCGGGCATCCCGCGCGGCGGCCTGCAGGTTGCCCTTGCCGTCCCACCCGGTCCAGTACAGCGTGTCGTGCTGCGCGCCCATGCGCATCGCCTCTCGCGCGACCAGCAGGGCCTCGTCGCCCGCCTCTGGCCGCAGCCCGTGATCGACCGTCAGCGCATGGATACGGCAATGGTTTTCCTCGGCCCAGTCACAGGCCAGCCCAAGCAACGCCAGCGAATCCCCGCCGCCGGAAACCGCAACCGCCAGCCTTTCGGGCCGGTGTCCCGCCAGCAGCCGCTCCATCGCGGCGGCAAAGCGGGCATCAAGCGTCAATTGCAGCCGATCCGTGTCATGGCGGCGCGCGCCTCCAGTACGATGGGAGAGGAGGGATAACGGATTTCCACCTCGCCAAGGGTCAGGCAGGCCTCATCGCGCTGACCCAGTTCGTTGAGGCTGGTCCCCAAACGGTACAGGCTTTCGGGGGCACTAGGGGCGTCAGGCGCACCGCTGAAGCTGGCCAGATAGGCCCGCGCGGCCCGGTTCCAGGCACCTTGGGCGGCCTCGGCCTCGCCCCGCCAGAAATGCGCCTCTGCGCTGAGTGCACCGCCGGGATAGGTATCAGTATAGGCCTGGAAGCCCTGCGCGGCCCCGGCATAGTCGCCTTCTTCGTAAGCTGCCATCGCGCGGTCGAAATCGCTTTGCTCGGCTTCGGCAAGGCGCGGTCCGTTGGAGCCGCTCGTCACCGGCAGGGCCGGTGTTGCAACCGGCGCGCTGCCACCGCCAAGCGTGGGTGTGTCCCCAAGCGAGCCGATATCGCAATCGTCCTCCAGCTCGCACAGGCGAAACTCCAGATCGCCGATCCGGTTGGTGCCGTCGGACACGATGCTATCGACGCGGATCTGCAAATCTTCCGTGGCGCTGGTCAGGCGGCGCAGTTCTCGTTCAATCGCGTCGACGCGTTCCAGCGTGCTGCCGCCGCCCGTGCCCGTCACCCCGCCGGTGGTGGACAGTTCCGTGCGCAGGCGCTGGATCTCGACCCAGAGGACCGACAGTTCCTGGCGGATATCGGCCAGCGTCTCGGACCGGCTTTGCGCCAGCGCCGCCGGGGTGGGCAGCGCCAGGACAAGGGCGAAGATCAGCGCGCGCCGCATGGATCAGGCCCCCGTTCCGATTTCCAGCACGGTCACCGCGCGGCGGTTCTGCCGGTAGCAGCTTTCCTCGGAACAGATCGCGAGCGGGCGTTCCTTGCCATAGCTGATGGTCCGCAGCCGGCCCTCGGTGATGCCCCGGGTCAGCAGGTAGTCGCGGACCGCTGCGGCCCGGCGAGCACCAAGCGCGAGGTTGTAGTCCCGCGTGCCCTGTTCATCGGCATGGCCTTCGATCAGCGCGTTGTATTCCATGTTGCGCAGCAGCCAGTCGGCCTGATCGTCCAGCGTCGCGCGGCCTTCGGCGGTCAGGGTAGATTGATCGACTTCGAACAGCACCCGGTCGCCCACGGTTTCGTTGAAATAGGCTACCGAGTTGGGGTCGCCCGCCGCACCCGCACCGGCACCTGCGCCGCCACCCATGCCCGCGTCACCGAAATAGCGGTTGTCGCCACAGGCCGTCAGGCCAAGCACCGCCACCAGAAGGGTCAGTTTCAGAAAGAGTTTCATCCTGCGTCGTCCTCATTGAAGCGCTTTTATTGGCGCAAGGGTATCACGGGTGGGCTTTCGTGAACATGCCCCTGCCCGTTGGAAAGCTTATTGCAACTGCGGCGACCAGGCCGGGTCGGAGGCCATGCCGGGGGTCGACACGCGTTGCAGGTTGCGGCCCGAAATATCGACCGAGTAGATCGCGGGCGCGCCATCGGCCCCGGCGGTTTCTCGGGTGAACATGATCACCCGGCCATTGGGCGCCCATGTGGGGCCTTCGTCCAGGAATGACGACGTAAGCAGCCGTTCCTCGGACCCGTCCGTGCGCATCACACCGATATGAAAGCGCCCGTCCTGCTGGTTGGTGAAGGCGATAAGATCGCCACGCGGCGACCAGACTGGGGTGCCATAGCGGCCTTCATTGCGGCTGATGCGGCGGGCGTCTCCGCCATTTGCGGACATTATGTAGAGCTGCTGAGACCCCGAGCGGTCGCTTTCAAAGACGATCTGGCTGCCATCGGGCGAGAAACTGGGGGCGGTCTCGATCGAGGGCGCGTCGGTCAGGCGGCGGCGGTCCCCCGTTGCCAGGTTCAGCAGGTAGATATCGGTATTGCCACCCCGCTCTTCCGAATAGACCACGCTGCGCCCGTCGGGCGAGAACCGGGGGCTGAAGGTCATGGCCAGGCTGTTCTCGGACAGCGGACGGCTGCGCACGGTCGCCAGGTCCATCAGATAGACCTGCGGGGTGCCGCTTTCGTAACTGGTGTAGAGGATGCGATCCCCGGTTGGCGAAAAGCGCGGGGCCAACACCAAAGACCGGCTGTCGGTCAGGAACTGCACATTCGCGCCGTCGTAATCCATGATCGAGATGCGGCGCAGCCGGGCGTTCTTGGGGCCTTCCTGCGCGACGAACACCACGCGGCTGTCGAAATAGCCGCTTTCGCCGGTGATCCGTTCATAGACGTGATCGGCCACCGTATGGGCCATGCGCCGCCAGCTGTCGGGGCTGCCCACGAATTGCAGGCCCGAGCCGAGCGGCTGTTCCGAGAACACGTCAAAGAGCCGGAAGCGCACCACAAGCTGCCCGCCCTCCATCGTGACCGAGCCGGTGATCAGTGCCTGCGCGTTGATGGCTTGCCAGTCGCTCCATTGTACCGGGCTGTCGAAACTGGTGACCGAGGAAATATGTGCGCTGCGCGGCACTTCGCGGAACAGGCCCGTGCCCACGAGGTCAGCCGCAATCACACGGGTGATATCGCTGGCCGCATCTGTGGCCGCACTGTTCCCGGCAATGAATTCCGGCAGGGCGAAGGGCAAGGGCTCGATCACACCTTCGGTGATCTCGATCCGCAGAGGGCCGGGGCTTTGCGCGGTGGCGGGCTGCGCACTCAGCGCGGCGACGGCCAGCAACGAGGCCAGCAGGGCGTGAAACAGACGAGTCATTTATGGCTCAACTCCTCGGGGCGGAAGGTCATCATGGAAATATCGCACGGATTATAGCGATCACATAGAAGATCGGAACCCGGCCCGTGTCGGCAGGTTCTTGCGCCTTGGGCGCGCAGGGGGCGGGCCTGACGCATCATCTGAGCCGCATCTCCTCGGGGTTGAAGGTGATCTCCAGCACCCGCCAGTGGTCATAGCTTTCCTCGGGCAGGTCATAGCCATTCGCCCCGCAACGGATCACCGCCCGGCGCGCCGCTTCATAGGCCTGACGGGCCGCCGCATCGGACCCGCCGCGCGAGTCGATCATGCGGATGGAGCCGGTTTCGGGCCGTCCATCGCGCGACATCTGGACCGATATCGTGACAACGGTCTGCAACGCCTCGGAGGACAGGCTGCCGACGTTCCAGCATTGCTGCACCGCCAGCCGCAACCCGTCCCGCTGCCCGGCGGAGAGCGGCGGGCCAGAGGGCGCGGCGGGTGCCGGCGGCGTTTCAGTTGCGGCCTCGGCAACCGCAGCGGCAATCGCATCGGCCAGCGGGTCGCGCTCCTCCACCTCGGGCGGGCTGTCGGGCACCGGGGCCTCCGCCACGGTA